>JAFMCK010000124.1 GCA_017857825.1 Rhodospirillales bacterium | reverse complement strand
GCCGGTACGCGGCCCCCAACAAATAATGCGCTTCGGCATTTTCCGGGGCCAGTTCGACCGCTTCTTGCAGCGCCGCGATGCCACCTTGATGGTCACCTTGCAGCACTTTTGCCTTGCCGAGATCGAGTCGGGCATCGACCGCCGTCGGATTGCCGTCGACCGCCTGTGTAAAATGCTTCACCGCACCGTCCAAGTCGTTGGCGTCGGCCAATATCTCGCCCAACTGCACATGCGCCGCCGCATCCTTCGGATTTTCACGAAGTGCGGTTTCAAGATATTCAACAGCGGAATCATCCGCCCCGTGACGCCGCGCCGCAGCACCGAGTTCGGCCAACGACACACGACCCCCGTCCTCGCCTGCATGGGTGATATCAGACGCGCGTGCCGGCGTCCCTTGAACGTCGGACGGCGCCAAGCGCACCATCCCCATTTTTGCCAACCAGCCCAGGGTACGCGGCAGCAAATAGCGACGCCGCTCGGGCAGCAACTCGGCGATCTGAATCACCTCGGCGGCATCGGACTCCGAAAGGTGCGCCAAAACGTGCTCTTGCTCTTTCGGCTCCAACATCTGCGTCTGTGCAATGTCGTTGATCGCATTGGCACGCAACCGCACGAGCCTGGCCTGCAAGCCCTCACCGCTTTTGATCCCGCCGGCCAGGCGCACCTTGGCATGCTCGTCAATGGCGTGGGTCGCAAAGGCACGGAAAACGGAATACGGATCGTCCATGTGCGGAATCGCCGGACGGCCCGGAATTGGCGGCGCCACTTCAGGCGCTTCCGCACGCACCCGCCGAAGCTCGCCCCACAATGCTTGGTGCCGGCGAATGACAACCGGCCAGTCGTAGTGCGACAGCGCTCGTGTGCGTGCCGCCTCGCCCAACTGCCGACGATGTGCAACGTCGCCTGCAAGCGCTTCAAACGCCTCAGCGGCGGCCCGCAGATCAAGGCTGGTGGTCTGCCCCACGGTGCCCGCCAGCAGTGCGTCGGCGCGTCCGGGATCGGTGCCGCCCAGGGGGTTTTCCGGCGCCAACGTCAAATCACCGCCGCTTTCGGCCAACGGCAACCATGTCGGCACCAAATAGCCGTGTTCGCCATTTTTCAGCGTATCCCGATTGCCGCCCCAATCAGCGGCCACGACCGGCAGACCTGCCGCCATGGCTTCGAAAATTTCCGTATCTGCGCCGTGCGTCACCGCATCGTGGAAGGCCGCATAGGCGTCGGCAGCAAACCACACCCGATCACGGATATCGCGCTCGCGCCCATCCAAAAAGATCGCGTTCACCGCAGGCGCGAAATCGCGCACGGCATCACGATACGCACGCTCGATCCGCTCATTATCGAACCAGCCCGCCTGCAACAGATGAATCCGCACGCCAGTCCGCCGCGCCGCAGACTCCAGCGCCAGATACAGCGGGGTCGGATGGGCGCGGCCATAAAATTGAAAATTGCCTGTCGCCAGCACACAAAAGTCGTCATCGCGGATGCCCAGCCGTCGGCGCACCCCTTCACGCATTTTGGCGGTCTCGTCGGTGGCCTGATAGGCCCCCGCATTGATGCCCGGCGGGATCACAAACGACATCGCATCCATGTGCGCCTGCGCGCCCATACGGAAGGTCAGATATTCAGCCTGGATCGCGATCAAACGCTCGGCGGCAGTTTTGATGGTTTTCGATGGATAGACCACCGCATCCCACGGCTGCGCAGGCGCATTCAACAACCCGGTCAGCGCGACCTGCGCATCACCGCTGCCCAGGTCAGCGATCTCGCCGACGATTGAATAACGGCGTTGCCCAAGCGTGCGGCGGCGCCACATCAGCGGCGCCATGTCGCCTTCTGACAACCGCAGCACGGGGGCGTCTTGGAAACCTTTGGCGTCACCCGGCGCCACATATCGACAAGGTCGACCTTTCGCATCCCCCTTGGCAACACGGCTGACGAAGTCATCGTAGTCGGCGGCGTCATAGGATTGGCAAAAGAACCCCGGCACATTGGAATGATGGATGAACGCGCCTAGAAACGAGCCCGCCGGGCGCGGCTTGGCATCAACATCGCGCCTGTAAAAATGCACCGCATTTTCGGCCCCGGGCGTATCTTCCTGCACGTTATCTTTATCGCTTTTCTTGACCGGTGTTGAGGAATCCGCCATGCCGCACTTGCCCGCTTGGCTGAATCAGAACAGGTGCTGACCGCCGGTGACCCAAATCTCGGTCCCGGTCACGTATCGGCTATCGTCAGAGCACAAATAGAATACTGTCCCCGCCACGTCGCCGGGCGTGCCCATGCGCTGGAGCGGAATGCGCGGAATCAACAAGTCGTATTCCGGGCCAACCATCTCTGTCTCAATTTCACCGGGGGCGACAGCGTTGACGCGCACGTCCAATTCAGCGAACTCGTTGGCCATCTCGCGGGTCAGACCCGACAGTGCGGTTTTTGAGATAGAATACGCCGATCCTGCGAACGGATGGATAAAATGGCCGGCAATCGAGGTAATATTGACGATGGCGCCCTTGCCTTTGCGCAACGACGACGCAAACCCGCGCGACAGGCGCAGCGGTGCGAAAAAGTTCAGCTCGAACACATCGTGCCAGGCATCCAGGTCGCCATTCAAAATGCCGAGACGTTCCTTATAGGGCGTCTTCGGCGACATCCCGGCGTTGTTGATCAAGGCATGCAGCGGACCGCCGTCCAAAGCCTCTTTCGCTTCTTTGATGAAATTTTCAACGCTGGCGGTATCGCCCAAATCGGTCGGGATGTGGCAGGTCCATTTCGGCTCGCGCTTACACGCTTCGGGCGCTTCATCGCGCGAACACGTGATGATGTTCCAGCCCCGCTCCAAAAACAAACGCGCCGTGTAATGGCCAATACCGCGACTGGCGCCGGTGATGATCACTGTCTTGCGCTCTTCGGTATCTTCTAGATCGTGTTCGGGTGTTTCCTGCATGGGGTGACGGTACTTGAAACAGACCGGTGTGGAAATCGGAGATTTTTAGATGTCACACGGAGGGGGAGAGGGAGACCGTTGAGCCCGCGCGAAATGCCATTATCATACGCGCATGTGCTCCCGCTTCGAAATATCCTCCAGTGCGCGCGAGATTATGCAGGCGTTGAGCCTGAAAGCACCGCCGCCGTTGCCCAATAAACCCGAGGTTCGACCGACGGACGCGGCACTGATGATCCTGGATGACGCGGGCGAGCGGCGCAGCGAACTTCGCCCATGGGGATTGCGCGTCGATTGGTCGACGCAGCCGATGATTAACGCGCGCGCAGAAACCCTCAACGAAAAACCGACTTTCCGTCCGCTGTTGGAAAACCGTTGTGTATTGCCGGCCAGCGCATATTTCGAATGGCGCAAAACGGAAACGGCTGAAAAACGCAAAAACCGCATTTATGGCGATGATCTATTGGTGATGGCAGGTCTTTATGATGCTGAGCGGGTCACCATCGTCACCTGCCCTCCGGCACCCGCGATTCAGCATATTCATAACCGGATGCCGGTCCTGCTTGACCAAAACGGCATTCAAGCGTGGCTCAGCAACGCACCCTCTAGGGATGTTGCACCCGTTTTGGCCCCCTTCACCGGCGTGCTGATGTTCGATGAAGAGACGCCGCCGCCACCGGCGCAACAAGACTTGTTCGGCTGACCCTAGTTGCCGCGCAACAAGGTTTGCGCACGTGCCCGCTGCTCGGCGAGCAACTGCTGGGTCAGCGCACGCTGTTTTTGATCCAGTTCACGCGCCAACTGCGACTGTGCTTGCACCACTTGCCGCTGTTCCGCAGCAAGCTCATTCGTGCGTGAACGTTGCGCCTGAGCAATTTCTCGGCTGGTCTGGCGGATTTCGCGGGTACGGTTTTCGGCCTCGTTCAACAGTTGGCGAACACGCTGCTCAGCGTCTTGGCGTAATTCACGACCGGCCAAGATCGCTTCGGCCCCATCGAGGGCTTGCTGCAATTGACGCACTTGCCGATCAAGTTGGCGGGCCAAGCTTTGCAGCGCGTTCGCAGCAGTACCTCTGCTGCGCCCCTTGCCGACGCATTCCATGCGGCCCGTCTGCTCGTTGTACTTCAAATAAAAGCGTCCGCTGTCCGCTGTGGTATCCGCACGTATTGGCAAAGATGCGCTGCTGATACACAGCAAAACCGCACAAAAAAGCATTTTTGATCGAAGGCCCCAGATACGCATGTGAACATTATAGACCATTTTTAATGATATTTGAATTGACGTTCGCCGTTGAGTCGGTTTCCCTCGCCCGATGATAAATGACATGAAAAAAATAGCGTGGTTGATCGGCGTTCTCGCCATCGCCCTGCCCGTCACCGCCAGTGCCACCGAAGTGACACTCGAGATCTGCAAGACGGATTATGAGGCGATGGCGAAAACCGCCGAAGACAATCGCGCGCGCTCCGTCGCCGAGTTGGAATCCGCACTCCGCTTGACCTCCAATGATGACGCCGCCGCGTCATTATCGCAGCAGATTGATCGTGCTTGGGAGCAAGAGGAAATGTTCCGCAATCACGCGTCAAACTTTTATCGCGACTGCGTAAAGCATGTAGAATCCGGCGGCTCATAGCGGCTTTCAGCCTTCGCACCTGCGAACAATGACTTTTAACTTGGGGGCTGCTGTGCAACAACCTTGCCCACGCTTATGTCCTACCCCGAGGAGAGACCCATGGATTTCGAAAACATCATTGTAGACGTCAAAGACGGCGGCGTCGCCCTTATCACGCTGAATCGCCCCGACGCCCTGAACGCGCTGAATGACGCGCTGATCAACGAGCTCGGCCAAGCCATCGATACCTTTGAAGCCGACGATAGCATCGGCTGCATCGTTATCACGGGCTCCGAAAAAGCGTTCGCAGCCGGTGCCGACATCAAGGAAATGCAGGCCAAATCCTATATGGATGCCTTCAAATCCAACTTCATCTCGACGTGGGAGCGGGTCGCAAAGTGCCGCAAGCCCGTGATCGCCGCTGTAAATGGTTTTGCGCTGGGCGGTGGCTGCGAATTGGCGATGATGTGCGACTTCATCCTTGCCGGTGACGGCGCCAAGTTCGGACAGCCCGAAGTCAAACTCGGTATCCTGCCGGGCGCCGGTGGCTCACAGCGCCTGACGCGTTTTGTCGGCAAATCCAAAGCCATGGAAATGTGCCTGACCGGACGCATGATGGACGCCGACGAAGCTGAGCGTTCGGGCCTGGCCTCCCGCGTGGTGCCGGCAGCTGAGCTGCTTGATGACGCGCTGAAGACCGCAACCGTCATCGCCGGTATGTCGAAGACGACGACGATGATGGTCAAAGAATCCGTCAACCGCTCGTACGAAACCACGCTGGCCGAGGGTATCTTATTCGAACGCCGCATGTTCCACGCTGCGTTTGCCACGGAAGACCAAAAAGAGGGCATGGCCGCATTTGCCGAAAAGCGTAAGGCGGCTTGGCAGAATAAGTAAGTCACCGCGTAAAGATCCCGGATAGTGCCTTTGGCGCTTCCGGGAACTCTCTTCGTTTTCCGCAGTATTATTTCTTCAGTATTATTTCTTCATAGCCAGCGTCAGCCCATCGCCGATGGGCACCAGCGACAGGTCGACGCGCTTGTCATTTTTCAGCATCTCGTTGAACGCCCGCATCGCGACTGGGTTTTCGCCCTTTTTGCGGCCGTCAGCAACATCGCCATTCATGAAAATATTGTCCACCGCGATCACCCCACCTGTGCGGAGCAATTTTAAACAGCGGTCAAAATAATCCGGATAACCTGGTTTGTCGGCGTCGATGAACGCGAAGTCATAGCGCCCCTGCTCGCCTTTCTTGATCATTTTGTTGAGTGTCTTCTTCGCTGGGCCGATGCGCAGATCAATCTTTTTTGCGACGCCCGCTTTTTCCCAAAACGGCACGCCGATTTGCGTGTATTCATCGGAAATATCCAACGCCACCAGCTTGCCCTTTTTCGGCAACGCAAGGGCGACGGCGAGCGCGGAGTACCCGGTAAAGGTCCCGACTTCGATGCAGCGCTTCGCACCCAGCATGCGGACCAGCATCTGCATGAACTGCGCCTGCTCCGGCGAAATCTGCATCATCGACATCGGATGCCGCGCAGTGAGTTTGCGCAGCTCAGCCATCACGTCGGGCTCACGCAACGATACGTCGAGCATGTAACTGTATAGTTTGTCCGTCACCTCAATAGTGCGTGTACTCATGGTAATCTCCGCTTTAAGCGCCAATGCGCATTGAACCTAGGCCACCCCATGCGCTAGTTTGCCGTCCATGAGCGATAAAGTCATCTACCACATGTGCAAAGCCGACGAATGGGCCGAGGCGTTGCTCAACGGCAGCTATCCGGGCTCCAGCCAAGATCAGGCGGACGGCTTCATTCATTTTTCGACCAAGGCGCAGGTCTGGACGTCGGCGGCCAAGCACCGCTTCGGTCAGCCCGGTATCGTGTTGCTGGCGGTCAACGCCGCAATGCTGGGCGATGCCTTGAAATGGGAAGCGTCACGGGGCGGCGCGTTATTTCCGCATCTTTACGCATCGCTGCCCATCGATGCGGTGGTCGAGGTCACGCCGCTGCCGATGGGTGAAGACGGTGTGCACATTTTTCCGGACGGCTTCCCGCCGCCCGGCACCGAGTAGGCGCCCATGCCCGACCTTTACGGTCTGATCAAACCGCTGCTGCAACCGTTGTCACCGGAGCGCGCGCACAATCTGGCGCTATGGGCGCTGGAGCGCGGATTGGTGTCCGGCGCGCCCTACTTGGACCCAGTGCTGAGCAGCACGCTGTGGGGCCTGGCATTTCCGAACCCGGTCGGCTTAGCGGCCGGGTTCGACAAAGACGCCACGGCGCCAATACAAACCCTGGCGCTGGGCTTTGGCTTTGTCGAGATCGGCTCGGTCACGCCAAAGTCGCAGCCCGGCAATCCGAAGCCGCGCTTGTTTCGTCTTGAAGACGACCAGGGCGTTATCAACCGCATGGGCTTTAATTCCAAAGGCATGGCGCATGCCGCCGCCGCCCTAGCCCGCCTACCCCGCCCGCACCCGGGCGTGATCGGCGTCAATCTGGGGAAGAACAAGAAACTGAAGACGCCGCGTCGGACTATGTCGCGGGTATCAACACGCTGGCAAAGTATGCCGATTACATGGTCGTCAACGTGTCGTCACCGAACACGCCTGGGCTGCGCGCGTTGCAATCAAAAGCACAGCTCGAAGACCTGATCGCCAAAGTCCGTGAAGCCTTGGACGCCGCCGTGCCCGCCACGACGCCGCCGCTGCTGGTCAAAGTCGCCCCGGACCTGACCGACGACGACATCAAAGACATCGCCGACATCGCCAAAGGCCCGATGGTCGACGGCCTGATCGCCACCAACACAACGATTGACCGCCCGGACAACCTAAAAAGCATTTTTAAAGCCGAAACCGGCGGCCTGTCGGGCCAACCGTTGATGGCACCATCGACAAAAATTCTCAGCGACCTGTATTCGGCCAGTGGCGGTACCGTGCCGCTGATCGGCGTCGGCGGCATCGCATCCGGGGCGGATGCCTATGCTAAAATCCGCGCCGGCGCCTCACTGGTGCAATTGTATTCGGCGATGGTCTACGAAGGCCCTGCGCTGCCCGGCCGTATTTGCCGCGACTTAGCCAAGCTGCTGAAACGAGATGGGTTTACCTCTGTAAAAGAGGCCGTCGGCGCGGATCACCGATAAGGTAGCGCTCTAGCCCCCTAGCCGCATTGGGCGCGGTGACGCATGAGGTGATCGGCGAGGACACAGGCCATCATCGCTTCGCCGATGGGAACGGCGCGGATGCCGACGCAGGGGTCGTGGCGACCTTTGGTTGACACTTCGGTTTCCTTGCCCTCGCTGTCGATGGTCTGGCGCGGTGTCAGGATCGAGCTGGTCGGCTTGACCGAGAACCGCACCACCAAATCCTGTCCGGTGGAAATGCCGCCCAAAACACCGCCGTTATTGTTGGAACCGAACACCGGCTTGCCGTCCCGCATACGCATTTGATCGGCATTTTCCTCTCCGGTCAGCCGGGCTGCATCCATACCGGCGCCGATTTCGACGCCTTTCACCGCGTTGATGCTCATCATTGCCGCAGCCAGATCGGCATCGAGCTTGCCATACACCGGCGCACCCCAGCCGGCGGGCACACCGGAGGCGATCACTTCGATCATCGCACCGACCGACGAGCCTTGCTTGCGGATGCCGTCTAAATAATCAGCGAACACATCTGCGCTGGCCGGATCAGGTGCAAAAAACGGGTTGTCGTCGACCGCAGACCAATCACGCACGTCGTCGGGCACATACTTGTCGCCCATCTGTATGAGACCCGCTTTGATACTGATACCGTCGCCGATAATTTTTCGCGCCACAGCACCGGCAGCGACCCGCATTGCAGTTTCCCGTGCCGACGAGCGCCCGCCGCCCCGGTAATCGCGAAAACCGTACTTGGCGTCATACGTGAAGTCGGCGTGGCCGGGCCGGTACTTCTGCGCAATGTCACCATAATCCTTGGAACGCTGGTCGGTGTTTTCGATCAACAATCCAATCGGCGTGCCGGTGGTCTTGCCTTCAAACACGCCGGACAGAATTTTTACCTGATCCGCTTCTTGGCGCTGCGTCGTGTATTTTGACTGGCCAGGACGGCGTTTATCCAAGAACGGCTGAATGTCGGCTTCGCTCAACGTCAGGCCCGGCGGACAGCCGTCAACGACCCCGCCAAGCGCAGGACCGTGGCTTTCACCGAACGTGGTGACCCGGAACAAATGGCCGAACGTGTTGTGAGACATCTCGACTGTTGCCTAGACGACAGAGATATCAGGCGCATCAACCGCCTTCATGCCGACCACGTTGTAGCCGCAATCGACGTGATGCGTCTCGCCGGTGACACCGCTTGAAAGCGACGACAGCAGATACACACCGGCACCGCCGATGTCGTCCATGTTCACGTTACGGCGCAATGGCGAGTTATACTCGTTCCATTTCAAGATATAGCGAAAATCGCCGATACCGCTCGCCGCTAACGTCTTCATCGGGCCCGCCGACATGGCGTTCACACGCACACCGGATTTACCTAAGTCTTCGGCCAAATAGCGCACGCTGGCTTCGAGGGCCGCTTTCGCGACGCCCATGACGTTATAGTGCGGCATCACTCGTTCGGCACCGAAGTACGTCAGCGTCAGCAGGCTGGCACCTTCGTTCAGCAACGCGCGCGCACGTTGGCACACGGCGGTGAACGAATAACAGCTGATATTCATGGTCATGTTGAAGTTCTCAGGGGTGGTATCAATGTAGCCGCCCTTAAGCTCGTCTTTGTTGGAATAGGCGACGGCGTGCACGATGAAATCGATCCCGCCCCACTTTTCCTTTAAAACTTCAAACACCGCGTCGATGCTGGCAAAGTCGGTGACGTCGCACGGCAGCACGATGTCGGATCCGATACCGGCCGCCAATGGCTCGACTCGT
>JAFMCK010000123.1 GCA_017857825.1 Rhodospirillales bacterium | reverse complement strand
GCCTATACGGTCGGCGTCTTCCCGATGGCTGAAAGTCGGGATGCGGAAAGCATTTCCTGGATCGATCCCCGACAACGCGGCATCTTACCGCTAGACGCCGTGCACGTGCCGAAAAAGCTCGCAAAGACCATTCGCCGCGGCACCTTCGACGTCCGCTGTAACACCGCTTTTGCTGACGTCATCGCCACCTGCGCCGAGCAGACGCAAGGCCGACGCGAAACCTGGATCAACCCGCAGATTGAGTCCGCGATTAACGATCTGCACCATATGGGCTATGCACATTCGGTGGAGAGTTGGCAGGATGGTCAACTGGTGGGAGGCTTATACGGGGTTGCGTTGGGCGGTGTGTTTTTCGGTGAAAGCATGTTCTCGCGGGTCACCGATGCATCGAAAGTCGCGCTCATACACTTGGTGGCAAGGCTGCGCATCGGCCGCTTTAAACTTTTAGACACGCAGTTCGTGACCGATCATCTGCAACGATTCGGCGCCATCGAAATTTCGGCCCGGGATTTTTTGACAAAGTTGGAAGCCGCTTTGGCCGTGCATTGCCTGTTCCCAGCCGATATCGACATCGAAACCCTCACATCTGAGTTCGACCAGCTTTTTGCTCGCTAACCCCCCTCCGCTTCTGCGTGATCCTGCACTTGATTCGGGATGATGTGCATGATGGGCGCTCGACGGGCTATTCGGTGATCTTGTCTTTACAGTCCAACACCCATACGTCGTAAACCGGATGTTCCAGGGCATTAAGCGCGGGGCTGGACGCAAACATCCATCCGGTGAACGTCCGCACTGCTTGTTCGCCAGGTTGTTGCTCGGAGATTTCTATAAATGCGGTGCTTTCAGGGGGTTCTTCTGGCGGGCGTTTCTCGCAATGGCGGACACGGATCACCAAGGTACCGAAACGCACGGCGCCGCCGACCGGGACGTCGATGGTCGAGACCCGTGCGGTGACCTTATCTAAAGTCTGCAGCACGGCGGTCGCATAAGACTCAGCTTGCGCCGACGCGGCAACGCTGACGTAAAACACGACACCTAAAGCGATGCTGACCGGAAAGCGTGCGGAAAAAATCAGCCGCCTCCACCGGTGGCGAGGAAGATGATCTCGCCGACCTGATCTTCGAGGGATTTAAAGTCTTTGGTGCGTGAGACTTTGCCGCCGGCGGCAATCATCGTTTTGCCGCCACCCGGCGTAATGCTGACGAATTTACCGCCGATGATTCCGGCGCTGCCGATTTCGGCGACGCTGTCCTCTGGCAGTTGCACATCTTCACGGATCGACATCGTGACCACGGCATCATACGTGACCGGGTCAAGCTTCAGATCGTTGACCGTGCCGATCTTGATTCCGTTGACGCGGACGTCGCTTCCGCTTGTCAGTCCGCCGACTTTAAAGAACGCCGCCGAGACGTTGTATCCGTCGACGCTGCGCACCTGCGCGGTGTTCAGTGCAAACACCAAGAAAAAACTGGCAACGATCAGCACCACGCCGCCCAGCACAGTTTCGACTGCGTTTTGCCTCATGCGCCCGCTCCTATCTGTAACATCACCACATTCATCACTGCGTCACCTTCGCTTTGTCTTTGGCCCGGTTCGCCTTGCCCTCGGAAATGATCAGGTCCAGCAAATTGCTGACGATTACCGCATCTTGGGTGAAGGTAATGATGTGACCGTCTTTCATCGCCTGCTCGGCGCCACCGGGCTCGATGACAACAAACTTGGAGCCAAACAGCCCGTCTGTGTGAATGGCGGCCGAGCTGTCTTCTGGGATCACTAAGCCGCTTTTAAGTTGAAATGAAACAATTGCGCGGAAGTTATTGTTTAACCACATCTTTTCGACGGACCCGATGCGCACACCCGATAGATATACCGGATCGCCTGTGGCCAAGCCGTCTACCCGGTTAAAGCTTGCAGATATACGAATGCCGCCGTCTTCGGATAGGTCGTTCTGGCCGCCATAGACGAAGATCATGATCGCCAGCAATACCGAAACGACCACGGCGCCGATTGAAATCTCGCGCGCTTCAGCGCTCATTCGGGTGTCCAAGCCTCGTAGTCGCCGGTCGCATGGGCGCGTGTGCCGCCGCTCAGGTCGTGTCCTTTCGGACGGTAGGCTTTAATTGTACCTGTGTGGTTCGGTTCATGCGGCTTTTGCCATGAGCGTGCCCTGGCGGCTTCGTCCGTCAGGGGTTCCGGCGTCATGTGATGCAGCCAGGCGTGCCATTCCGGCGGCACCATCGAGGCTTCGGCATCACCTTTGAACATGCACCAGCGACGCGGACGGTTATGCAGCATGGCGCCGTTGTTGGCTTCAAAATAACGGTTGCCGAATTCATCGATGCCGACTTGTCGACCGTTTAGCCACGTATAGATCGTGGTGCCGATATTCATAGCGTTTTCCGTTCCAGCTTCGACGGCGACAATATCGCACCTTGTCCGAATTGCGGCAAGGCCCTACCGCATTCGCTTTAGCCAGCGCCATCTTCGTATCGACATCGCGATGAAGTGGCAGAAAACAGGGAACGAATCCTGCGCTGTTTTGCGGAACACGCATGTTTTTATTTCAACAGCGGAAACCCGCCCATTAACGATGTTTTACAAGGCGGACTGCGTGGTTAACCTGCGCGATCAAAAAAATACTTAATATTTGTGTTCACACGTCGTCAGGCATTCGACACAAAATAACCGATAGGTCGCCTCTTCAACTTATCCCCAGATTTCTGCGGGCGTGCTCGGCGTCAAACGAAATATTGTGTTTTTTTGACAGTTTTGGCGCGAAATCTAGTTGAACCAAAAATCCACCTATGGCTAGATGTCGAGTGTTGCACCTGGGCACACACGATATCTGGTATCATACGATACTGCGAATTGGATCGCGGACTGCCGTGATCGAAAGGGCAACCGGGGGGCCATCAGCGGTCCGTATAGAATTTTGTTTTGTAACTTCAGCCATTCGTTTGGCTAATCCTTTGGGGGATTTGATGCGTATTTCACGTCACTACACGAACCAAGACCAATCGCCTTATGACTTGCTCGAGTTCCGGACTACGGCGAGTGAAATCCGCAACCCTGACGGTTCCATCGTGTTCCGCTTGGATGAGATGGAGGTGCTGAAGCGCTTCTCTCAGGTTGCCAGCGATGTCTTGGCACAGAAGTACTTCCGCAAAGCCGGCGTGCCGGCGATCATGAAAAAGGTCGAAGAGAATTCGGTCCCGTCATGGCTGTGGCGCAGCGTACCCGATGATGCCGCGCTTTCGAAACTGCCGGAGGAAGAGCGTTTCATCGGCGAAGTCAGCGCCAAGCAGGTGTTTGATCGCCTTGCTGGTACGTGGACGTACTGGGGCTGGAAAGGTGGCTACTTCGACAGCGAAGAAGACGCCCGCGCCTACTTCGACGAAATGCGCTTTATGTTGGCAAATCAGTCCGGCGCGCCGAACTCGCCGCAGTGGTTCAACACCGGCCTGCATTGGGCCTACGGGATCGACGGCCCTGCGCAAGGCCATTCATACGTTGATTTTGAAACCGGCAAGTTGGTGCAGTCGCAGTCCGCGTATGAGCACCCGCAGCCGCACGCCTGCTTTATTCAGTCCGTCAGTGACGATCTGGTGAACGAAGGCGGCATCATGGACCTTTGGGTGCGTGAAGCGCGTTTGTTTAAATACGGCTCGGGCACAGGGTCCAACTTCTCGCAAATCCGCGGCGATGGCGAGCCGTTGTCGGGTGGCGGCAAGTCGTCCGGCCTGATGAGCTTTTTGAAAATCGGTGATCGCGCTGCTGGTGCCATTAAGTCGGGCGGCACCACGCGCCGCGCGGCCAAAATGGTCGTCGTCGATATCGATCATCCGGATATCGAAAATTTCGTTAATTGGAAGGTCATCGAAGAGCAGAAGGTCGCTGCCTTGGTCGCCGGCTCGAAACTTGCCAACATGCACCTGAACGCCGTCATGAAGGCCTGTATCGACAGCGAACTGAGTGACGTCGACAAGTATGACCCGAAGAAAAACGATGCTCTGAAGGCCGAAATCCGCAAGGCGCGGAAGTCGATGATCCCGGAAAACTATGTGCAGCGGGTGATTCAGTTCGCCGAGCAGGGTTACACCGAGATCAAGTTCAAAGAATACAACACCGATTGGGACTCCGATGCATACGTGACGGTGTCGGGTCAAAACTCCAACAACTCGGTGCGTGTCACCAATGACTTCCTGCAGGCTGTGCTCGACAACGGCGACTGGGACTTGATCCAGCGCAAAGACGGCAAAGTCGCGAAGACTCTCAAGGCGCGTGACCTGTGGGACGATGTCGGTCACTCCGCATGGGCGTGTGCTGATCCGGGTATCCAGTTCGACACTACGGTCAATGAATGGCACACCTGCCCTGCCAGCGGTCGTATCAATGCGTCGAACCCATGCTCGGAATACATGTTCTTGGACGACACGGCATGTAACCTGGCATCGTTGAATCTGATGAACTTCCGTGAAAACGACGGCACGTTTAATGTCGCCGGCTTCACGCACGCCACCACGCTTTGGACCATCACCCTGGAAATCTCGGTGTTGATGGCACAATTCCCATCCAAAGAAATCGCCGAGCTGAGCTACCGTTACCGCACGCTGGGTCTTGGGTATGCCAACATTGGCGGGTTCTTGATGGCCTCGGGTATCGCCTATGACAGCGATCAGGGCCGCGCGATCTGCGCTGCGATCACGGCGCTGATGTGTGGTCAGTCTTATGCGACGTCGGCGAAGATGGCGTCTGAGCTTGGGGCCTTCCCTGGCTATGCACCGAACGCTGAGCACATGCTTCGCGTGATCCGCAACCATCGTCGTGCCGCGCATGGCGAAAGCGAAGGCTACGAAGGCCTGTCGATCAATCCGGTTGCCTTTAAGCCTGCGGATTGTCCCGACGAGCCGTTGGCGGTTGCCGCTGCAGAAGCTTGGGATCGCGCCTTGGCCGAAGGTGAAGAGCACGGCTATCGCAACGCGCAAGTGACCGTAATCGCACCGACCGGCACCATCGGTCTGGTGATGGATTGTGACACCACCGGCATTGAGCCTGACTTCGCGCTCGTGAAGTTCAAAAAGCTCGCCGGCGGTGGTTACTTCAAGATCATCAACAGCATGGTCCCGACTGCGATGACAACGCTGGGCTACGATCAAAAGCAGATCGAAGACGTGATTGCCTATGCCGTCGGCCACGGCACCTTGAAAGATGCGCCGGGCGTCAACCACGCCACCCTGAAAGCCAAAGGCTTCACCGATGATGCCATCGCCAAGATCGAGAAAAACCTGGGCGAAGCGTTTGAAATCAAGTTCGCCTTTAACAAATGGTCATTGGGCGAAGCCTTCTGCACCGATGTGTTAAAGTTGGAAAAGTCCTCTCTTGATGATCTCAGCTTCAACCTGTTGCAGGCCATCGGCTTCTCGAAGGCCGACATCGAAGCCGCAAACACCTATGTATGTGGTGCGATGACGGTCGAAGGTGCCCCGCACCTGAAGCCAGAGCACATGGCCGTGTTCGATTGCGCCAGCCCATGCGGTCGCATCGGCACCCGTGCGCTTTCCGTTGAAAGCCACATCCACATGATGGCGGCCGCGCAGCCGTTCATCTCTGGTGCGATCTCGAAAACCATCAACATGCCGAACGCGGCATCGGTGGAGCATTGCAAAGAAGCGTACCTGCTGTCATGGCGCTTATGTCTGAAGGCAAACGCACTGTATCGAGATGGCTCTAAACTGTCGCAGCCGCTGTCGGCGTCGTTGATCGATGATGTTGACGATGCGGATGAGATCGCAGCTGAACTCGCTGAAGCACCTTTGGCCGCCAAAGCGGCTGCGATCAGCGAGCGCATCATTGAGCGTTACATCACCGAGCGCAGCCGCCTCCCAGATCGCCGCAAAGGCTACACCCAAAAGGCCACCGTTGGCGGCCATAAGGTATATCTGCGGACCGGCGAATACACAAACGGTCGGATCGGTGAAATCTTCATCGATATGCACAAAGAAGGCGCGGCCTTCCGTTCGTTGATGAACAACTTTGCGATCGCGGTGTCGATCGGCCTGCAGTACGGCGTGCCGCTTGAGGAATACGTTGAAGCGTTCACCTTTACCCGCTTCGAGCCGTCGGGGATGGTGCGCGGTAACGACACCATCAAGATGGCAACGTCGATCCTCGACTACATCTTCCGTGAACTGGCTGTCAGCTATATGGGCCGTAACGACCTAGCCCACGTTGAGCCGGCAGACCTGATGCCGGACAGCATCGGCGGTGGCGAACATGAAAGCGATTTGCCGGATCATGCCGAGCATCTGCCGGCAGGTGCCAGCGTCGGCTTCATGCGGACCAAGTTCCTGGTCATCAACGGTGCGAAAGCGAAACAAGCGAAGCAGAAAAACACAGCTCAACCTGTGGCTGTCGCGCAAGCAGCATCGGGTGGCGGTGCCACCTCGGCCGGCCAGACACAGAGTATTGTGGCAGAAGCGGCCTCGGTCATGGTGTCAAGCGAGGTCATGGAGAGGACCGATACCCAAATGGATCAAGTTCGCGAAGCCCGCATGAAGGGTTACGAAGGCGATCCATGCGGCGAGTGCGGCAATTTTACCCTGGTGCGAAACGGCACGTGTTTGAAGTGCAACACGTGCGGCGGAACCACCGGGTGCTCTTAACCTCAGATAGGACATGAGGCCAAAGATGAGGCCAGATATGCTGTGTGACTCATGAGATCAAAGACGGAATCCTCCCTGGGAAACTTGGGGCGCGCATCGAGGTTATTCTTGATGCGCGCCCGTCTTTTTTGAGTCGGATACCCGTGGCGCGGGTTAATGCCCTGTGACATACATCACATGCGCACATAAGCTCTTGAAAAATATGATTAATCGCGTATCGACACGTGTTCCGTGGCCCTATATCTTTGGGACAGTGCAGTTAGGAGAGATGCGCAATGGACGCGTCCGGCGGTAAAGTTCGTATTCTGGTCGTCGACGATGATGACCTTGTGTTGTCGTTAATAGAAAACATCCTGAGCAAGGATGGGTTCGACGTTGAGACGACGAACGATAGCAGTGGCGCGCTCAACTTGATTGAGCGTACGCATCCTGACGTGGTGATTTCGGATCTGATGATGCCGAACGTCGACGGTTTTGATTTGTGCAAAGGTGTGCGTGACAACAAAGACCTCGACGACATTAAGTTTATTGTCGTCACCGCCAAAGCCTATGCGTCCGACGAAGCACGTGCGTTTGAATGCGGCGCCAATGGCTACCTGAAAAAACCCATTAATCCGCAAACATTCCCGGATCGCTTGCGACGCATTGTCGAAGATAAAATTGACCTGACGTTTTGGGGCGTTCGCGGCACGCTGCCGAAAACCGGTGAGGGTGCGCTTAGATACGGCGGTAACACGTCATGCGTGACGCTCGAATTTCCAAGCCAACAACTGTTTGTTTTTGATGTTGGGTCCGGCATCAAAGAATTAGGCGCACATCTTTTGCGTCAGGGTCGTAAGCGCATCAACGCCAAGCTGTTCATTTCACATCCGCATTGGGATCACATCAATGCGATCCCGTTCTTCGCGCCGCTCTACATGCAAGGTAACGAGTTCGAGATTTTGGGTTCGAAGCAAGGCGACATCACGATGCGGGAATTGATCTCGGCGCAGATGGACGGTGTATATTTTCCAATTACGCTCACCGAATTTTCGGCGCGCACCTATTTCCGAAATCTCGACGAAGGCACGCACGATGTTGCCGATATCGAGGTAAAGACCAAGCTGCTGGCGCATCCGGGCCGCGCTTTGGGGTTCCGGGTCAACTACAATAGTCGCTCAATCTGCTATATCACGGACCAGGAATTGTACCTTAACGATAACGAAGCCTATGATCCGCATTATGAGCGAACCATGGCCGAATTCGTGAACGGCGCCGATGTCTTGATCACCGACACCACGTATACCGACGAAGAGTACAAATCCAAAGTCAACTGGGGTCACTCATGCGTTTCCAAGGTGTGCGAGTTTGCCGACGCGGGCAATGTCAAAAAGCTATATCTGTTCCACCACGACCCGGACCAGGATGACGATGCCATCGACGCCAAGCACGAAGCGGCGGTCAAAAAGCTACAAGAGCTCGGCAGCAAAGTTGAATGCATCGCCCCCAGAGAAGGCGATAAGTTTCGACTATAATCCGCAATCAAATCCACCCTTAAAATTGAAATGACGACGAGAGGAACCAGGTCATGGCAGGTAAAATAGAAGCACGTTTGCAGGAACTCGGCATCGAGCTCCCCGCCGTTGCAACCCCGGCTGCGAACTACATCCCGTTCGTGGTCAGCGGCAACCTGGTTTTTGTATCCGGTCAGATCACGATCTGGAATGGCGAGATCAAATACACCGGTCGTGTCGGCGACAACCTAACTGTTGATGATGGCTATCAAGCGGCGCGTCTGTGCGGCCTGAACCTGATCGCGCAGGCGAAAGCGGCAGCCGGCGGCGATCTCGACAAAGTATTCCGCGTCGTCAAGTTGGGTGGTTTCGTCAATTCCACCCCGGATTTCCAAAATCAACC
Organism: Rhodospirillales bacterium; assembly: GCA_017857825.1. Lineage (GTDB taxonomy): Bacteria > Pseudomonadota > Alphaproteobacteria > Rhodospirillales > Casp-alpha2 > UBA4479. The sequence goes on along the minus strand of JAFMCK010000123.1, from coordinate 967 downwards.
CGAAGTCATCAACGGTGCGTCTGACCTCATGGTCGATGTGTTCGGCGAGATGGGCAAGCATGCACGCTTTGCGGTTTCCGCCGGCGCCCTACCCCGCAACGTCGGTGTCGAGATCGACGCCGTTTTTGAATTGGCGTGATCGAGACACCCTACCCCCGCATTGTTTCGCTGTTGCCGGCGGCGACCGAGATCGTCGCCGCGCTCGGCTTTCAAGACCACCTGGTCGGCCGCTCGCATGAATGCGACTATCCACCGGGTGTTGATGCCCTGCCGATCTGCACCAAGGCCCTGATCGAACCCAAAGGCACCAGCGTCGAAATTGATGCCGAGGTCAAAAACGCGCTGAAACATGCGCTGTCGATCTATGACGTGCTGACCGATGTGTTGGCGACGACAAAGCCCGATATCATCGTCACCCAAGATCAATGTGACGTTTGCGCGGTTGCTCTGAAAGATGTCGAGGCTGCGGTCTGCGACGTATTGAACAGCGATGCGCAAATCGTATCGCTGGACCCGCAAGGTCTTGCCAAAGTCTGGGACGACATCCGCGCCGTCGCGCATGCTTTAGATGCGGACGCCGCCGGGGCTGATCTGATCGCCCGCCTACAAACCCGCCTGGATGCTGTCAAAACACGCTCGGCTGGATCGAGCACACCGCGTCCCCGCGTCGTCTGCATCGAATGGGCCGATCCGTTGATGGCGGCCGGCAACTGGGTGCCTGAATTGGTCGAGATCGCCGGTGGCATCGACCCGTTCGGCCAGGCCGGCACACATGCACCGTGGTTGGAAACGCAGCAACTGATCGACGAAGACCCCGACGTGATCATCTTCATGCCCTGTGGCTTCGATTTAGCCCGCAGCGAAACAGAAGCCAGCGCCCTGCTCTCAACGCCCGCATGGCAGCGCCTGAGTGCCGTGCAGTCCGGTCGCGTTTTCGCCACCGACGCCAACAGCTACTTCAACCGCC
>JAFMCK010000122.1 GCA_017857825.1 Rhodospirillales bacterium | reverse complement strand
AACCGGCAGGGGTTCCCTTTAATAACATCTTCCGTCGCGTTAGCCGACGATATCGGTCTCGGCGAAGAAAAAGGCGATTTCAATCGCGGCGTTTTCCGGCGAATCCGAACCATGGACCGAGTTCGCTTCGACGCTTTCGGCAAAATCCTTACGGATCGTCCCTTCGTCGGCGTTGGCCGGGTTCGTTGCACCCATGATTTCGCGGTTCTTGGCGACGGCGCCTTCACCCTCGAACACTTGCGCGACAACTGGACCAGAGGTCATGAAGTCGCACAGGTCGTTGAAGAACGAGCGCTCTTTGTGAACACCGTAAAAAGCTTCGGCCTGCACGCGGGTCAGTTGGAGACGGCGCTGTGCGACGATGCGCAAACCGTTGTCTTCAAAGCGCGCATTGATCTTGCCGGTCAAGTTGCGGCGGGTCGCATCGGGTTTGATGATCGAGAGGGTCCGTTCAACGGCCATGTCTCGCTCCTAAATGTTGTTGCAGTTAAAACTCGTCGCCAACACATACGCATTTAAGCGCATATGCGTAAAAAGAAAGCCCCTCATCAGGGGCGGGCGGGTTATAACGGTCCCGTTGCGGGGTGGCAAGCCTCTATACAGGTTGATGCCATCGTAAAATTTTTAGCAGAAAAGGCCCTAAGCCATGATCGTCGACCATCGTACCTATACCATCGCGCACGGACGTAACCGAGAATACCTTGCTGTGTTCGAAGCCGAGGGATTACCGGTACAACTCAAGCATTTAGGCCACTTAATCGGCTATTTCATCACCGCCGTCGGCCCCGTGAACGAGGTCGTGCACTTGTGGGGCTATGCGGACTTCGCCGATATGGAAGCCCGCCGCAAGGCCCGTGACGCCGACCCGGCGTGGGATACCTATAAACGCAATTCTGCGGGTATGCTGGTTGATCAACGCAATAAGATTCTCAGCCCAGCGTCGTTTTCTCCCCTGAAGTAATTGAGTCCTTCTCCCCCATTTTATGGGGGAGAGGCTAGGTGAGGGGGCCTGAGCACTAGCCCCGTAGTCTCGCCAGTTCATCCCCATACCCTGCCGGGTCGATGCGGATATCGAGCAGTTTGCGCCCGGGTTTACGCAGCGCCAGCTTCAGCGCGTCCGCATCTTCAATTACCTCGGAAGCCCAGCCTAAGGTTTGCGCGACGGCGGCATAGTCAATCAGTGGCGAGCGGACACCGACGCTCGGGCGTTGCTGGCGTTGTTGTTTGATGTCGATCAACGACAGGGCGGCGTCATTGATTACGCAAAGCGTGATATCCAGATCCAGCTCAGTCGCCGTTGCCAGTTCGCCTAAACTCATCGCCAGGCCGCCATCACCGGTGTAGGCGATCACCGGCACGTCGGGTTCTGCCAATTTTGACGCAATCGCGGCGGGCAGGGCATAAGCCATGCTCGACAATCCATTTGATTTCAAAATGCCGAAAGGCTTGGCGCTCGGCCACAGACCAAATACCGCAAACATGTGTGCGCCCGCATCGACACAAAGCCGTGTCGCCGGATCCACAACGTCGGCCATCGCTTGGACCACATGCGCATTCGAAAACCCATTTCCGCGCGGTGCATAGATATCATTCATGTGTCCGCGCAAGGTTGCGATGTCGTCGCTTCGCCAAGCGTTGCTCTGTTTGGGCGTTAAGGCTGCCAACGTGCTGGACAGGTCACCGGTGACAGCGAAGTCGACCGGAACTCTTGGGTTCGTCGGTGCGGCTTCGCTCAACATTAACACCGGGGCATGGCCGTCCGGCCACGTACCTGGAATGCACTCAATCGCGTCGAAGCCGATGCCAATGATCAGATCAGCGTCGCCCAGCGCTTTGTTCTCACCCGAGGCTCCCGTGAACGGACCGATGAAGTGGGGCGCCTTGGCATCGATGACACCGCTTGCTTTATAGGTGGTAAAACACACTGCGCCCAAAGCGTCGGCAAATGCGCGCACGGCGTCACAATGCGCGCGGGCTTCAAGGCCAACGATGATCGCCGGTTTTCGGCTTGCCGCCAACATGGCCGCCGCACCATCGATATCGGCAGGTTCCGGCGCCGCATCTGGGAGATGGGGTGTCGGCTCGAATGCGCGTGCGTCACTGGCGGCGTCGCCTGCAGTCAGTTCCACCACGACCGGGCCTTCTGGTGCATGTATGCTTTGCGTCAGCAACGAGCTCAGCGTGGCCGCGCCGACGCCCGGCCGCAGCTGCGCGGTCCTGCGGGCCAGTGGCGCATACACGGCCTGCTGGTCAAAATGTTGGTGCAGGCTTGATGCCGGACCATCGATGAACAGCACCATCGGGGATCGTTCAAGACTTGCATACGCGATGCCGTTGACCGCGCTGGATGCGCCCGGGCCGACGCCGACCAGCACCGCGCCCGGTGCGCGGGTCAACTCGCCGGTGACCGCCGCCATGATGCTGGCCGCAGCTTCGGTGCGGGCGAGGGTAAAGGGGATTTCGACCCGCTTCGCCGCGTCCATGATATCAAGGCTGGAGCCACCGCCCGGAATGCCGAACGCGCGCGTGACCCCGTGATGTTTCAGTGTGCGGGCGATCTCGTCGGCCAGCGTGCCCATCAGATATTTCCGAACTTTTTCATGGCGTCTGAAAACGACAGGCCGCCTTTAATCGCATCTTCGGCTTTGCGGTCCTCGAGGGTAAACATCTCTGCCATCGTGATAACCTCGTCGAGCACGCCCGCCGGTATCGCCAGAATGCCGGTGTCGTCGGCGACGATCCAGTCGCCGTTGCTGATCAGTACGCCGTCAACGATGACCGTTCCGCCGGTCTCGGCAACCCGCAGTCGATGTCGTCCTGTGGTCGGGACCAGATGGCGGGTGAACACGTTAAAGCCCGCCGCCGCCGTTTCGTCGGCGTCGCGGGCACCGCCATCGACGGCGATGCCGGCAATGCCCTTGTGGGCTGCGGCCAAAGACGCCATGCCGCCCCACGTCGAATACGGCACGCCCTCGGCAGCAACAACGATGACCTCACCAGGGTTAGCGGCATCAATCATCGCACCGACGCGGAAATCTTCGGACGCAAAGGTGCCGTAGGGCCCGCTTTCTTCGCGCACCGTGCAGGCCGGTCCGCAAAACCGCATCCCCGGTTTAACCGGTTTCAAATTGACCAGGGTTTGATTTGGACAGTCGACCCGGTCCAAAGCATTGGCCAATGTCGATGTGGCGAGTGCGCCGAGTGTTTTTGCGATGTCGTCCATGCCCCCCCCAAAAAATGTTGTCCGAAGCTTAGCTGTTGTCGCAGGGCTCGGCCACCACCATCACCACCCCACGTTCAAAGTATTGTGCCCGGCGGGCATCATATGGAATTTGTCGTCTGCCCATGGGTGTGATGAAATAGTCGTCAAATCGGTCGTCATGAACCGAACGCATGAAAATACATTGGGAGACATCTGATGACGGACATTAGCCGCTGCCTTGCCGACTTTGCTGCGGGTTTACATTACGAAGACTTGCCCACCGACGTTGTTCAACGCACCAAGCTTCTTATCCTTGATACCGCCGGCATCATGGTCCGCGCCCGCAATGATGCGGAATCGACACCGGCCATGGTCCGCGCAATTGAGCGATTGGGCCTTGCGACCGGGGACTGCGCCGTACCTGGCGATGTGAAAACCTATGCGCCCTCGGCAGCCGCTTTGTTGAACGGTACGCTAGCGCACTCATTGGATTTTGACGATACCCACGCCGAAGCCTCGCTGCATTCATCGGCACCGATTGTGCCGGCTGCATTGGCCGCAGCTGAAATGATGGGGGCATCGGGCAAAGATTTGATTGCGGCCTGCGTCGCCGGGTATGAAGTTCAAATCCGCCTGTCGTTGGCGCTCGGGCCGACGGATCATTATGATCGCGGCTACCATCCGACGGCGACGTGCGGCATCTTCGGTGCCGTGGCGGCCGCCGGTAAGTTGCTCGGTATGGACGCCGATCAAATAGACAGCGGCTTCGGGATCGCGTTGTCGCAATCGGCAGGCTCGATGCAGTTCCTGGCCGATGGCGCCTGGACCAAGCGTTCGCATGTCGGCCAAGCCGCGCAGAACGGTTTAATGTGCGCGGTGATGGCGCTCGAAGGCTTTAAGGGGCCGCGTCATGCGTTTGAAGGCAAATGGGGCTTTTTCCATGCCTACGCGCCGAACGCCGACCACGCCAAGGCGACCAAAGACCTGGGCACGCATTGGGAAACCATGCGTTTGGCGGTGAAGCCGTTCCCAAGCTGCCGCTACACCCACGCGGCGATGGATGCCCTGCAAAAGATTATGAAAGACGAAGGCGTTACCGCCGACGAAGTCGAAGCGGTCGAAATCGGCCTGCCGATGACAGGCATGAAGATCGTGTCGTTCCCCGAAGACGCCAAGCACAATCCGGAAAGCGTTGTCGACGGCCAATTCTCGATGCCGTTTTGCGCCGCCGTGGTGCTGCGTGAGGGCACGATGCTGTGGGATCACTACGCAAAACATCTGAAAAATCCGGACACCTTGGCGCTGACGAAAAAAGTCACCTGCGTCAATGATCCCGAAGTCGAGGCGCTGTTCCCGGCCAACATGGCGGGTAAGGCGACGGTTAAAACCGCACGCGGCACGTTCTCAGTGTTGGTCAACATGCCGAAGGGCGAGCCGGCGAACTTTATGACCGTGGCCGAATTCCGCGGCAAGTTCTCGGGTCTGTCCGAGCCGTACCTCGGCGTCGACGGCGCCGGTCGGTTTGCCGATGCGATTATGGGGCTAGAGACGCAGAACTCGGTCTCAGCCGTCCTCGCCGCCGGCAAGCCGCAAGCGCAGGCGGCAGAATAATGGTCGCAGAAGCAAAAGAAGTCGGCCCAAACCGATATCGTGAATCCTATGGGCGCTACCTTGAAGACTTTAATGTCGGCGATGTATATGAGCATCGACCCGGGCGCACGCTGACAGAGACCGACAATACATGGTTCACGCTGTTGACCATGAACCAGCATCCGCTGCACTTCGATGCCGAATACGCCAAGCATTCCGAGTTCGGCAAGCCGCTGATGAATTCGTGCCTGACCTTGTCGGTGGTCGCAGGGATGAGTGTGTCCGACGTCAGTCAAAAGACCATCGCCAATTTGGGGTGGGACAAGGTCAAAATGCCGGCCCCGGTGTTCAACGGCGATACGCTGTACGCCGAAAGCGAAGTGTTGGCGATCCGCGAGAGCAAATCGCGCCCGACCCAGGGGATTGTGACGATCAAAACGATTGGCAAAAACCAGGACGGTGTCGAGGTGATTTCGTTCGAACGCGCGATGCTGATCCCGAAACGCGGCCACGCCGTCGATGATAAGTTAGATTATTAAGGCGATTTTAACGCACCTCGTCACCCCCGCTTAGGCGGGGGGCCATGTCGAGATGGATTCCCGCCTGCGCGGGAATGACGGAGAGATGCAGGAATGATCAAAAGGGAAAGAAAACATGCCTGACGCTTCTATGAGTGACGACAGCGCGCTGATTCTGGATGCGGTCGATAAATTTTTGGAAAAGGACGTGGCGCCGTACGTCCGTAATCTGGAAGCGGCGGATGAATATCCGACGCAGGTCGCAGACAAGTTGGCCGAGTTGGGCATGTTCGGCGCGACGATCTCGGCGGAATATGGCGGCTTGGGGTTGGAGATCAAAACCTATTCGAAAATTGTCGAGCGGGTGGCAGCTGTATGGATGTCGGTTTCCGGTATTTTCAATTCGCACCTGATCATGGCTGCTGCGGTGGAGCGTTTCGGCAACGAGGATATGAAGCGGGAATACCTGCCGAAGTTCGCGGCCGGTGACATTCGCGGCGGCATCGCGCTGACAGAACGTGACGCCGGCACCGACCTGCAAGCGATCCGCACCCGCGCCGTCCGAGATGGTGATGAATATGTCATCAACGGCACCAAGACCTGGATCACCAATTCGGTGAAAGGTGATATGCTCGCCGTACTGGTGAAAACCGATCCGGACGCCGAGCCGCGCCATCGCGGGATGAGCTTGATCCTGGTGCCAAAATCCGCCGGCTATAAAGCGCATAAGCTTAAAAAACTTGGTTACCGAGGGATTGATACCGGCGAGGTTGAGTTCGTCGACGTACGCGTACCCGTGACAAATCTGATCGGTGATGCCGAAGGGCGGGGCCTACAACAAATTCTGGGCGGGCTTGAGCTTGGTCGTATCAACGTGGCGGCGCGCGGTGTCGGTGTCGCAAATGCGGCACTGCAGGACTCGCTCGATTACGCCACGCAGCGCAAGACCTTCGGCAAACCGATTGCCGAACATCAAGCGATCCAAATCAAACTCGCTGATATGGCAACCCGGGTGCAGGCGGCGCGCAAGTTGGTCGAAGACGCCGCTGTTGCCTACGACGCCGGGGAACGCTGCGATATGGAAGCGGGTATGGCGAAATTGTTCGCCACCGAAGCCGCCATGGAAAATGCTGCCGAAGCGATGCGGATTCACGGCGCTTACGGTTACTCGCCCGAATACAACGTAGAGCGCTATTACCGCGACGCACCGTTGCTGTGCATCGGCGAGGGAACCAACGAGTTGCAACGTATTATTATTGCCAAACAACTTGTGGAGCGGCACGGACAATGAGCGATACCCCACTACCCCTTGACGGCGTGCGCGTGCTGGCGGTTGAACAGTATGGTGCAGGCCCGTTCGGGACCATGTTCCTGGCCGATCAAGGCGCCGAAGTTGTAAAGATCGAAAACCCTGTCGGTGGCGATTTCGCCCGTGACATCGGACCGTATTGGTTCAAGGACGGGTCTTCGGAATTCTTTCATGCATACAACCGCAATAAGCGTTCGATGACGTTGGATTTAACCTCGACGGAAGGCCGTGAAGTCTTCCGTGACTTGGTGGCGCGTGCGGATGCGGTGTCGTCGAACCTGCGTGGCGACGTGCCGGAAAAGCTCGGCATCACTTATGCAGACTTGCAGGATGTAAACCCGCGTATCGTCTGTGCGCACCTTTCGGCGTATGGGCGCGAGGGGCCGCGTAAAAACTGGCCGGGGTTTGATTATCTGATGCAAGCGGAAGCCGGATGGTTTTCGCTGACCGGTGAGCCTGAGAATCCACCGACCCGGTTCGGTCTCTCGGTGGTTGATCAGATGACCGGCTTGGCACTCGCCTATGCGGTGTTGGCCGGGATCACAGGTGCTCGTGCCACCGGGATCGGGCGCGATATGGATGTGAGCTTGTTCGACATCGCGTTGTCCAACCTTGGTTATCCGGGGATGTGGTACTTGAATGAAGGCCATGTGCAGACGCGTCTCGCGCGTTCCGCGCATCCGGCGTTGACGCCCTGCCAGTTGTACCAAACCAAAGACGGCTGGATTTACCTGATGTGCAACAAGGAAAAATTCTGGCCGGCGCTCTGCAATGCCATCGGCAAGCCCGAATGGGGAACCGATCCGCGCTTCAAGACCTTCAAAGAACGCTTCGACAACCGCCCGTTGATCGAAGAATTATTGGACGCTGCGTTGTCGGCGAAGACCACGGCTGAATGGCTGAAGGTATTCGCCGGCAGCGTGCCGGGAGCTGCGATCAATGACGTTAAAGAAGCGCTCGACAACCCGTTCGTTACGGATGAGGGACGCATCCAAGAGATCGATTTGGAAGGTCACGGCACCTATAAATATATGGCGCCGGCTGTACGCTCAGGTGGTGCGCCGGCACCCGCGAACCCGGCGCCAAAGCTGGGCGTGGATACGGAATACTTATTGCGTGACGCAGGGTATGACGATGATCGGATTGAAGCCTTGCGCGTGAAGAAAGTTATTTGAATAAACGATCCTTCGCGACGACGCAGCCGCGTCTATAAGGATGAATGTAGGGGACGGACAAGATGCCGCTAACACTTGCTGAAAAAATTATCGCGAAAGCGTCGGGACGCGACAGCGTGACACCGGGCGAAATCGTGACGTGTCATGTCGATCTTGCGATGATGCATGACAGCGCCGGGCCGAGAAGTGCCGGCAAGTATCTGGATGAACTCGGTGTGCCGGTGTGGGATTTGGATAAACTGGTGGTGATCACCGACCACTACATCAACAGCGACGATGCGGAGTTCAACGCGATCCAGACGCACGCGCAAGGCTGGGTCAAAGATCACAACGTCAAAAATTTCATCAAGGAACAAGGTATCTGCCACATCGTGCTGCCGGAAAGCGGGCACGTGAAGCCGGGGCAGTTCATTGTCGGCGGCGACAGCCATTCCTGTACCGGCGGCGCATTCGGCACGTTCATGGTCGGCATCGGTGCGACCGAGATGGCGGGCGTCTTGGCGACCGGCGAAATCTGGGTCCGCGTACCTGAGACCGTGCGGATCGACGTGCGGGGCGCGCTGCGACCGGGGGTTTCCGCAAAGGACATTATCCTCAAGCTTTGTGGCGAATACGGGATCATGGGCTTTAATTATCAAGCGCTGGAATATGCGGGTACCGCCGTTGACGCAATGTCGGTGCAAGAGCGTATGACGCTCGCCAACATGGCCGCGGAACTCGGTGCCAAGGCCGGTTATTGCCTGCCCGACGAAAAAACCCGCGACCAGCTCGACGCCTGGGGTGCCACCGATATTGATATTGATACCTGGCGATCTGACGCCGATGCGCCCTATAAAAAAACCATCACCATTGATGGCGATACGCTGAGCCCACAGGTGGCCGCGCCGTCTAGCCCTGAAAATGCAGGCCCGGTCGAAGATCATCTCGGCACCAAGTTGGATCAAGCGTATCTGGGCGCATGCACGGGCGCAAAGTTGGACGACCTGCGCATGGCCGCCGAAATCCTGAAGGGCCGCAAGGTGCCAGCGGGGTTTAAATTTATGGTCGCACCGTCATCCATTCCGATGGGCGAACAAGCCCGGGCCGAGGGTATTCTCGACATCATCGAAGCCGCCGGCGGGCAAGTGTTGCCGGTCGGCTGCGGCGGTTGCATCGGTTTGGGCGCAGCGCGGCTCGAAGAAAATGCGGTCGGCATTTCATCGACCAACCGGAACTTTGTCGGGCGCGCCGGGCCGAAATCATCAAAGCTGTTTTTGGGCTCGCCCTACACGGTTGCAGCCTCGGCGCTTAAAGGTGAGATCGCAGATCCACGGGAATTTTTAGGGGAGGGCGCTTGATCATGAAAACCATTGAAGGACGCGCCTGGGCCTATGGCGCCAACATCGATACCGATGCGCTGGCACCGATCGGTTCGTATTCCGGGACCGGAGATTTATCGGTGGGCGCCGGCCAGTGTTTGCGGGACCTTGATCCGAACTTCGCCAAAAGCGTTGTCGAGGGTGACGTATTTGTCGCCACCGATAACATGGGTATAGGCTCGTCTCGGGAAATGGCGCCGATGTTTTTGCACACGCTCGGCATTCGGTGCGTTCTGGCCCACTCGTTCGCACGGATATTCTATCGCAATTGCTTCAATATCGGGTTGCCCGCGTTGGTCTGTGCCGAAGCCGGGCAAATCAAGATGGGTGATGTGATCAAGGTCGACCCCGCGTCCGGTAAAGTCACTAACGAAACCCAAGGTACGACGTATCATGCCAGCCGATCCCAGAACACCTCATGGGGATCGTCGAAGCCGGCGGCCTGATGCCTTACTTGG
>JAFMCK010000121.1 GCA_017857825.1 Rhodospirillales bacterium | reverse complement strand
CGAAAAGCTCTAAGACACCGGTTCATCGCGTGGGAGGCTCGCCAAGGCCCGACCACGCACTCAGAAACGAAGCCCTGATCACGATCACGGCTTCACAAAAGGACTGAGAGACACATGGCAAAGAAAATCAAAGGCTACGTAAAGCTGCAGGTGCCGGCGGGGCAAGCAAACCCGTCGCCGCCAATCGGTCCGGCCCTCGGCCAGGCCGGCCTCAACATCATGGAATTCTGCAAGGCCTTCAATGCCGAGACGCAGAGCATGGAACCTGGGATGCCGATTCCGGTGGTCATCACTGCGTATCAGGACCGTACCTTTTCGTTCATCACCAAGACACCGCCCGCGAGCTTCTTCTTGAAGAAAGCCGCGAAGGTGAACAAAGGGTCCGGTGTGCCGAACAAGAACAAGGTCGGCAAGGTCACCATGACGCAGGTTCGCGAAATTGCGGAACTGAAGATGAAGGATTTGAACGCCCATGACATCGACGCCGCTGCACAGATGATTGCAGGTTCGGCGCGTTCGATGGGCATCGATGTGGAGGGCGCATAACATGGCGCGTAAAGGAAAACGTTATACCGCCGCGTTTGCCGGCATCGACCGGGATCAGACCTACAGCATCGAAGATGCGGTGAAGATCCTCAAAGAAAACGCGAAAGCCAAGTTTGACGAGACCATTGAGGTCGCGCTTAACTTGGGCGTCGACCCGCGTCACGCCGATCAGATGGTCCGTGGCACCGTGTCGTTGCCGAATGGCACCGGTAAGTCGCTGCGTGTTGCGGTGTTCGCGAAAGACGCCAAAGCCGATGAAGCCCGCGAAGCCGGTGCCGATCTGGTGGGTGCCGAAGACCTGATGGAACAGGTTCAAGGTGGCGTTATGGATTTCGACCGCTGCATCGCGACGCCCGACATGATGGGTATCGTCGGTCGCTTGGGTAAAGTTTTGGGCCCGAAGGGCATGATGCCGAACCCAAAGCTGGGCACCGTCACGATGGATGTTGCCGGCGCAGTTAAGGCGGCGAAAGCCGGCCAAATCGAGTTCCGCGCCGAGAAAACCGGCATCGTACATGCGGGAATCGGCAAAGCCAGCTTCTCTGCTGAGCAGCTGGCTGAAAACCTTTCGGCCTTCGTTTCGGCGATTCAACAGGCCAAACCGAGCGGCGCAAAAGGTACGTATATGAAGAAGGTCAGCGTCACATCGACGATGGGCCCGGGTCTTCGTTTGGACCTGAGCGCGCTTTAGGCCTTGAAGAATGCGGCGTTAGGGTTTAAACCCCGCCGAATAGAAATGGCTTCGGACTCTGTCCGAGGCCGTTTTGACCTGTCCGAGACCGCGGGTATGCCGGGTTAATCCGGGATATAATTCCTGCCTAGACAGTGTCTATGCTGATTTTTTTGAGTGTATTCTCAATAGATTAGCTTGGACTGTTGCACTGGACAGGGCGAGCCGGCCTCTATTTATAGGTACGCCCTCGGGAAGCCTTAGATTGAGGTCATTGTGCAACGGCGGTTCAATGTCGAACCGCTTTTGACTGGAGACGATCCGTGAACCGATCGGAAAAAGCGGACCTGGTGTCCCAGCTCCACGGCACGTTCGAAAGCACCAATATCATCGTCGTTACCCATTATAGCGGGTTATCGGTCGGGGATATGGAAGAGCTTCGTACGTCCATGCGCGCTGCGGGTGCTAGTTTCAAAGTTACCAAGAATCGGCTCACACGTCTCGCCTTAGAAGGCACGCCCTACGAGCAACTCGGTGACATGTTCACCGGTCCAACGGCCATCGCATATTCCGATGATCCCGTTGCGCCGGCGAAGGTCGCCGTTGATTTCGCCAAGAAGCACGACAAGCTCGTCGTGCTCGGCGGTGCGATGGGTGACGTCCGTCTCGATGTAGACGCCGTCAAACAACTCGCCACACTGCCCTCGCTTGACGAATTGCGCGGAAAGATCATCGGAATGCTCAACACCCCAGCGACTCGCGTCGCAGGTGTCTTGCAAGCGCCGGCTGGTCAAATCGCGCGGGTGCTCAGCGCGCATGCTGCCCAAGGTGAAGCGGCGTGATGCCGTCCTGATTGTCAGAAGTCTAAGCTTTAGGAGTTACCAAAATGGCTGATCTTGAAAAAATTGCCGACGAACTGTCCGCGTTGACCGTTCTTGAGGCTGCTGAGCTTTCTAAGCTCTTGGAAGAAAAGTGGGGCGTTTCCGCTGCAGCACCTGTTGCTGCCGCTGCTGCACCTGCTGCTGCCGCTGAAGCTGCAGAAGAGAAAGACGAATTTGACGTCATTCTTGCTGCTGCTGGCGATAAGAAAATCAACGTGATCAAAGAAGTTCGTACGATCACGGGTCTTGGCCTGAAAGAGGCAAAAGACCTCGTCGAAGGCGCGCCGAAACCTGTTAAGGAAGGCGTGAAGAAAGACGAAGCAGAAGAAATGAAGAAGAAGCTTGAAGAAGCGGGCGCAACCGTCGAACTCAAGTAAGACCGTTTTGAGGGGACGTGTGCGGTCCGCCGCCGCGTCCCTTCGACGACGTTTGGGCCATATAATCGGCCTGAATTAAAGATGTGACGCGATATTTGTTTGTTACTTTTCGGATGGCTTCGCTGTCCAAGGGCCCAAAGTTGGGGCAACTAAAAAAGTGTGTTTTCGCCCGAATAGGCCTTGCCGCGGCCGGGAAAGTGAAAACGCCTTCGTCTAGGGTCGGGAGCGGTGGCGCGGCAAGCCGTCGAACTCCCCCCACACTGAAGCAGTCGCGGGCTGTGCATTGTGCACGTCGCGTGGCGATAGGATGATTGAGGGCGTAATGGCGAGCAGCTTTACGGGACGCAAACGCGTGCGGAAATATTTCGGTCGGCTTCAAGCCGCCGTGGACATGCCGAACCTAATCGAGGTTCAGCGCACGTCTTATGAACAATTTCTTCAGCGCGAGGTGCCGGTCAAAGAACGGACCGACACTGGCCTGCAGGAAGTCTTCAAGTCGGTTTTCCCGATTAAAGACTTCTCTGAGCGTGGCACGCTTGAATTCGTCTCGTTCGAGTTCGAATACCCGAAATACGATGTTGAGGAATGCCAGCAACGCGGCATGACCTATGCCGCACCGCTGAAGGTGACGCTGCGCCTCGTCGTGTGGGACATCGACGAAGAAACCGGTGCGCGTTCGATCCGTGACGTCAAAGAGCAAGACGTGTTCATGGGCGACATGCCGCTGATGACCGACAAAGGTACATTCGTCATCAACGGTACCGAGCGTGTGATCGTTTCGCAGATGCACCGTTCGCCGGGCGTCTTCTTCGATCACGACAAGGGTAAGACCCATTCGTCGGGCAAATACCTGTTTGCGGCACGTATCATCCCGTATCGCGGCTCGTGGCTCGACTTCGAATTTGATGCCAAGGACCTTGTGTACGTCCGTATCGACCGTCGCCGTAAGCTGCCGGTCTCGACGTTGCTGTTGGCGCTGGACTCCGACGAGACGGCGGCCAAGCGCGCGCAAGCTGCCGCTGAAGAGCGTCCGATGGCGCTTGACGAAATCGACGGCATGACGCCGGAAGATGTGCTCAACTACTTCTACGATACCGTCAGCTTCGAGCGCGTGAAGCGCGGTTGGAAGACCCCGTTCAATGCCGAGCGTCTTCGTGGCGTGAAGCTGACCAACGACCTGATCAACGCGAAAACCGGTCGTGTCGCTGCCGAAGCCGGCACCAAAATGACGCCGCGTTTGCTGCGTCAATTGGGCGAGAAGGGCCTGGAAGACCAGTTGGTCGCTGACGAGGAGTTGATCGGTCGCTACGTCGCCAAAGATCTGGTGAATGCGAAAACCGGCGAGATTTATGTCGAAGCCGGGGACGAGATTCTCGAAGAAACGCTGGAGATGCTGACCGAAGCCGGGATCGATAATATCGAGACCCTGTCCATCGATCACGTCAACGTCGGCCCTTACATCCGCAACACACTTGCGGTCGATAAAAACACGTCCCGCGAAGAAGCGCTGATCGACATCTATCGTGTCATGCGTCCGGGCGAGCCGCCAACCTTGGATACGGCCGAAGCGCTGTTCCACGGCCTGTTCTTTGATCCTGAGCGTTACGACCTTTCGTCGGTCGGTCGCGTCAAGATGAACGCGCGCTTGGGCTTCGAAACTGAAGACACGCTCCGCGTTCTGCGCAAAGAAGACATCTTGTCCGTCGTCAAGACGCTCGTTGAACTGAAAGACGGCAAAGGCGAGATCGATGATATCGATCACCTGGGCAACCGTCGTGTTCGCTCGGTCGGCGAATTGATGGAAAACCAGTATCGCGTCGGTTTGCTGCGTATGGAGCGCGCGATCCGCGAGCGCATGAGCTCGGTCGAGATCGACACCGTGATGCCGCATGATTTGATCAACGCCAAGCCTGCCGCTGCTGCGGTGCGCGAGTTCTTCGGGTCGTCGCAGTTGTCGCAGTTTATGGACCAAACCAACCCGCTGTCCGAAGTCACGCACAAGCGTCGTCTTTCGGCGTTGGGGCCGGGCGGTCTGACGCGTGAACGTGCGGGCTTTGAAGTTCGTGACGTACACCCGACGCACTACGGTCGTATCTGCCCGATTGAAACGCCGGAAGGCCCGAACATTGGTCTGATCAACTCGTTAGCCACGTTCGCACGGGTTAACAAGTACGGCTTCATCGAAACGCCATATCGCGAAGTCAAAGACGGTAAGGTGACGAACGACGTCGTCTATTTGTCGGCGATGCAGGAAGGCCGTTTCACGATTGCGCAGGCCAACGCCGAGTTGGACGCCAAAGGCCAGTTCGTCGACGAGCTTGTCAGCTGCCGTGCAGCGGGCGACTTCATGCTCGCGCGTCGCGAGGTCATCCAATACATCGACGTGTCGCCGAAGCAGTTGGTGTCCGTCGCGACCGCGCTGATCCCGTTCCTCGAGAACGACGATGCAAACCGCGCGTTGATGGGCTCGAACATGATGCGCCAAGCAGTGCCGTTGATCCGTGCCGAGGCGCCGTATGTCGGCACCGGTATGGAAGCACCGGTGGCCCGTGACTCCGGTGCGACGATTGTTGCGCGGCGTTCGGGTGTCGTCGATCAGATCGACGGCGCACGTATTGTCATCAACGCAACCGATGAAACCAACACCTCCGAAACCGGTGTTGATATCTATAACTTGCTGAAGTTCCAGCGTTCGAACCAGAACACCTGCCTGCACCAGCGTCCGTTGGTGAAGGTCGGTGACCGGGTCGAGCAGGGCGATACCATCGCTGATGGTCCGTCGACCGAAATGGGCGATCTGGCCCTGGGCCGGAACGTGCTGGTCGCGTTCATGCCTTGGAACGGCTACAACTTCGAAGACTCGATCTTGATCTCGGAGCGCATCGTCCGTGACGACGTGTTTACCTCGATCCACATCGAAGAATTCGAAGTCATGGCGCGTGACACCAAGTTGGGTCAGGAAGAGATCACCCGTGATATTCCGAACGTCGGCGAAGAGGCTCTTAAAAACCTCGACGAAGCCGGCATCGTGTACATCGGTGCTGAAATCGAGCCGGGCGATATCCTCGTCGGTAAGGTGACGCCGAAAGGCGAAAGCCCGATGACGCCGGAAGAAAAACTGTTGCGTGCGATCTTCGGTGAAAAGGCCTCTGACGTGCGTGACACGTCGCTGCGTCTGCCGCCGGGCGTCACCGGTACGGTCGTTGAGGTGCGGGTGTTCTCGCGCCGCGGTGTCGACAAGGACGAGCGCGCCATGGCCATCGAACAGGCCGAGATCGAGAAGCTTGCGAAGGACCGCGACGACGAACGCGCGATCCTTGAGCGGTCGTTCTCGTCGCGTCTGAAAGCTTTGATCCTCAAGAAAAAGGTTGTCGGCGGTCCGAAGGGTCTGAAAGACGGCACGGTTATCACTGACGAAGTTCTCGGCGAATACACGGTCGGCCAAATGGCGCAGATCGTGGTTGCGAACGACAAGGTGATGAGCGACGTCGAAGCCCTGAAAGCTAAGTTCGAGTCCGATATTGCCCTTCTGCAAGCCCGTTTCGACGACAAAGTCGAAAAGCTGCAGCGCGGCGACGACCTGAGCCCCGGCGTGATGAAGATGGTCAAAGTCTTCGTGGCTGTGAAGCGTAAGCTGCAGTCCGGCGACAAGATGGCCGGTCGTCACGGCAACAAGGGTGTGATCTCGAAGATCATCCCAGTTGAAGACATGCCGCATACCGAAGACGGTACGGCTGTCGATATCGTGCTCAATCCGCTCGGCGTGCCGTCGCGGATGAACGTCGGACAGATTTTGGAAACCCACCTGGGTTGGGCGTGCCGTGGTCTTGGCCAGCAAATCGGTGAGATGCTGGATACAGGCAAGGCACCGCAAACCGTGCGTTCCAAGCTGAAAGAAATCTACGGCGAGAAGAACTACAAAGACGATATCCAGTCTCTCGATGACGACCAAGTCATGGAGTTGGCGGAAAACCTTCGTCCTGGCGTGCCGATTGCTACGCCGGTGTTCGATGGTGCCCGCGAGCCGGATATTGTTGAGATGCTTGATCTTGCCGGTCTCGACGCGTCGGGTCAGGTCACACTGTTTGACGGTCGTACCGGTGAACAGTTCGACCGCAACGTGACGGTCGGCTACATCTACATGCTGAAACTGCACCACTTGGTGGACGATAAGATCCACGCCCGCTCCATCGGCCCATACTCGCTGGTTACCCAGCAGCCGTTGGGTGGTAAGGCACAGTTCGGTGGTCAGCGCTTCGGTGAGATGGAAGTCTGGGCACTCGAAGCCTACGGTGCGGCGTATACGCTGCAAGAAATGCTCACCGTGAAGTCGGACGACGTTTCCGGACGGACAAAGGTCTATGAGGCCATCGTCCGCGGCGACGACACGTTCGAGGCGGGGATACCAGAATCCTTCAACGTTCTCGTGAAGGAACTGCACGCCCTCGGCCTCAATGTCGAACTTCGCTAACCGGTACGTCCCGAACAAAGGAACAACGCTATGAACGAACTAGCAAAAATCTTCGGTCAACAGCAGGGGACGCAACGCTTTGACGAGATTAAAATCTCGATCGCGTCGCCGGAACGGATCCTGAGCTGGTCTTTCGGGGAAATTAAAAAGCCCGAAACCATCAACTATCGGACCTTCAAGCCCGAGCGCGATGGCCTGTTTTGTGCCCGCATCTTTGGCCCCGTGAAGGATTACGAGTGCTTGTGCGGCAAATATAAGCGCATGAAGTACAAAGGCATCGTCTGCGAGAAGTGCGGTGTCGAGGTAACGTTGCAGAAAGTGCGCCGCGAGCGCATGGGCCACATCGAACTGGCTTCGCCGGTTGCGCACATTTGGTTCTTGAAGTCTTTGCCGTCGCGTATCGGGCTGTTGCTCGACATGACGCTGAAGGATCTTGAGCGGGTGCTGTACTTTGAGAACTACGTCGTTGTCGAGCCCGGCACGACCGATCTTAAACTGCACCAGTTGCTGTCCGAAGAGCAGTATCTGAACGCCATCGACGAATTCGGCGAAAGCGAATTCACGGTCGGTATCGGCGCTGAAGCCATGCGCGAAATGATGTCGGCAATCGACCTCGAAGAAGAGTTGGTGATCCTGCAGGAAGACCTCAAGGAAACCACCTCCGAAGCGAAGCGCAAAAAGCTGGTGAAGCGTTTGAAGCTGGTTGAAGCGTTCATCGAGTCCGGTGCCCGTCCGGAATGGATGATCTTGACGCAAATTCCGGTCATTCCGCCTGAGTTGCGCCCGCTGGTGCCGCTTGATGGTGGCCGTTTCGCGACGTCCGATCTGAACGATTTGTATCGCCGCGTGATCAACCGGAACAACCGCCTGAAGCGTCTGATCGAACTGCGCGCGCCGGACATCATCATCCGTAACGAAAAGCGGATGCTGCAGGAATCCGTCGACGCATTGTTCGACAACGGTCGTCGTGGCCGCGCCATCACAGGTGCCAACAAGCGCCCACTGAAGTCGCTGTCCGACATGCTCAAAGGTAAGCAAGGCCGCTTCCGTCAGAACCTGCTTGGTAAGCGTGTCGACTATTCCGGTCGTTCCGTGATCGTTGTGGGTCCGGAACTCAAGCTGCACCAGTGCGGCTTGCCGAAGAAGATGGCACTCGAACTTTTCAAGCCGTTCATCTATGCCAAGCTTGAGCTTTATGGTCGTGCAACGACCATCAAAGCGGCGAAAAAGATGGTCGAAAAAGAGCGTCCGGAAGTTTGGGATATCCTCGAAGAGGTTATCCGCGAACACCCGGTGCTGTTGAACCGTGCACCGACCCTGCACCGTTTGGGGATCCAGGCGTTCGAGCCGATTTTGATCGAAGGCAAGGCGATCCAACTGCACCCGCTGGTCTGCGCCGCGTTTAACGCTGACTTTGACGGTGACCAGATGGCCGTACACGTGCCGTTGAGCTTGGAAGCTCAGCTTGAGGCACGGGTGCTTATGATGTCGACCAACAACATCCTGAGCCCGGCCAACGGTAAACCGATCATCGTACCGTCACAGGACATCGTGCTGGGTCTGTACTACATGACCCTGGACCGCGAAGACGAGAAGGGCGAAGGCATGATCTTCTCCGACGTCTCGGAAATTCAGCAAGCGCTGGATGCCAAGGCAGTATCGTTGCACGCACGCGTTCAAGCGCGTTACGAGACGGTTGATGAAGAGGGTGAGCCTATTACGGTGCGGGTTGAAACCACGCCGGGCCGGATGCTGCTTTCGGAGATTTTGCCGAAGCACAAAAAGGTGCCGTTCAGTCTGATTAACCAACTATTGACCAAAAAAGAGATCACCAACGTCATCGACGAGGTGTATCGCCACTGTGGTCAAAAAGAGACCGTTCTGTTTGCCGACCGCATGATGGGCTTGGGCTTCAAGCATGCATGCCGCGCCGGTATCTCGTTCGGTAAAGACGATCTGATCATCCCGGACTCAAAAGGTCCGCTGGTGTCCGAGACCGAAGACAAGGTCAAGGAATACGAGCAGCAGTACCAAGACGGTCTCATCACCCAAGGCGAGAAGTACAACAAGGTCGTTGATGCGTGGTCGCATTGTACCGACCGTGTCGCCGACGAGATGATGAAAGAGATCCAAAAGATCGAGACCGGCAAGCCGATCAACGCCGTTTACATGATGGCACACTCGGGTGCTCGGGGTTCGGCCGCACAGATGAAGCAGCTTGCCGGTATGCGAGGCCTGATGGCCAAGCCGTCGGGCGAGATCATCGAAACGCCGATCATCTCGAACTTTAAAGAAGGCCTGACGGTGCTTGAGTACTTTAACTCTACGCACGGTGCCCGTAAGGGTCTGGCCGACACTGCGCTGAAGACCGCGAACTCGGGTTACTTGACCCGTCGTTTGGTCGACGTCGCACAGGACTGCATCATCCTCGAAGATGATTGCGGCACCAGCAACGGCATCACGGCCACCCCGGTGGTCGAAGGCGGCGACGTTGTGGCAAACCTATCCGAGCGTGTGCTCGGTCGGACCGCAGCCGAAGACGTCATCAACCCGTTGAACGGTGAAGTGATCGTCAAAAAAGACGAGATGATCGAAGAAATTCACTGTGTGACCATCGAAGAGGTTGAGGTCGAAAGCATCCTCATCCGCTCGGTGCTGACCTGTGACCTTATCGAAGGCGTGTGCGCCAAG
>JAFMCK010000120.1 GCA_017857825.1 Rhodospirillales bacterium | reverse complement strand
TTTTACTCCGGCCAATGGTGTGTTTTTGCTCCGGCGTTGACAGTGTGTCGCATTGGCTTGGCAGGCGGGTTACACCCCGAAGACGGCTGAAATTATTCAGCAAAAGCTGGCTGCGATCCCACCTGGAGAGATTTTACGGGGCGTTGCGGGTAAAGTCCTCTCAGCGATCAGGATATGGCCTGGCAGATTGATTTTATTCGCGATCTGTAAGTGGGTTAACCGCGCGTAATTAACGTGCCCGCACCGCCGGCGGTAAACAATTCCACCAGCACCGTATGTGCGATCCTGCCGTCGAGAATGGCAGCCCCGTCGACACCACCCTGAATGGCCTCGATGCAGGTTTCGATCTTTGGGATCATGCCGCCGCTGATCACGCCTGTCTCAATGGCGCTCTGCGCTTCCGAGACTTTGAGCTCCGAAATCAGGTTTTTATCCGCATCCAGCACGCCTTCGACATCGGTCAGCATGTACATCCGCGCAGCGCGCGTTGCCGCCGCGATCGCACCTGCCGCGGTGTCGGCATTGATGTTCAAGGTCTCGCCGTCTGGTCCAACGCCAATTGGTGCGATGACCGGAATCACGTCGCTGTCCTCGAAGGCATCGAGCACGTGCGGTGCTATGGCTTTTGGCTGACCGACCAAGCCGAGATCGATCACACGTTCGATATTGCTGTCTGGGTCGCGTTTGGTGCGGGTCAGACGCTCGGCCCGGATAAGACCGCCGTCTTTGCCCGACAAACCGACCGCCATACCACCCGCTTTGGTAATCTCAGACACAATCCGTTTGTTGATCGACCCCGAAAGCACCATCTCGACGACATCAATGGTCGCTTCATCGGTGACACGAAGGCCGTCGATAAATTCCGATTTGATTTGCAATTTTTCCAGCATCGCGCCGATTTGCGGACCGCCACCGTGGACGACAATGGGGCGGATGCCGACTTGGCGCAGCAACACCATGTCGCGCGCAAACAGGTCGAACAGCGTTTGGTCACCCATCGCATGGCCGCCGAATTTAACCACGACAGTACGTCCGGTGAAGCGACGCATATACGGCAGCGCTTCCGAGAGAACTGAGGCTTTTGCGAGGTTGGCCTCGCGATTTTCATCATGGGTTTTTGTCATGGCGGGGACGTTAGCGGATGGTTTGTAAAAAGGCTATTAATTTGACGGGTTTGTATCGTCTTGGCTGGATCCGGCGGGCAATGCCAAAGATGCCAAGGATGCGCGCAGCACATTAATCCCGTCGCCGTCTTTGGAACTGGTCTCATAGATTGTGGGGTAGGCGGCAGTATGAGTTTTGAGCTCAGCGTGGGTTTTTTCCTTGAGCGCGCTCAACGCAGAAGCACTAATTTTATCGCACTTGGTTAGGACCAGCTGGTAGCTTTGTGCGGCTTGATCCATCAGCGCCATCGCGGTGCGGTCGGACTCTTTGATGCCGTGGCGGGAATCGATCAGCAAGCAACACCGTCTTAGTGTGACGCGGCCGCGTAGATATTGCTCGATCAGGTTGGTCCAACCGGCAACTTCGGATTTTGGTGCCCGTGCAAAGCCGTAGCCCGGCAAATCGGCAAGCATCAAGCGATCGCCGACCGAGAAAAAATTTACTTCCCGCGTGCGGCCCGGCGTATTCGATGTGCGTGCGATGTTCTTGCGGTTAGTCAGTGCGTTCAACAAGCTCGATTTGCCGACGTTCGAACGTCCGGCGAATGCCACTTCCGGCATATCACCCGTCGGAATCTGCGAGAGCGACTTTACGCCCAACAGAAATGTTGTCTCGGCGGCAAAAAGTTTGCGCCCGGCCTCAAGCTCGACGGGGTCCGGCGTAGCCGCTCCGTCGTCAATGATCTCTGGATCCATAGCTTGCGTTCCCGAAGGGTTAAGGCGCAGCGTTAATGCTCGTTAGTTAAGGGCGTCTTTCGCTTTGATGCCCATCCGACGCATGATCACCCATTGCTGCGCAATCGACAGCGTGTTGTTCCAAGCCCAGTAAATCACCAGACCGGCCGGGAAACGCGCCAGCAAGAACATAAAGAACAGCGGCATGAATAAGAAGATCTTCGCCTGAATTGGATCCGCAGGTTGCGGGTTCAGTTTTTGCTGAAGATACATCGAAATGCCCATGATCAATGGCCAGACGCCGATTAGTAGGAACTCCGGCGGAGTCCATGGAATCAGACCGAACAGGTTGAACAAAGAGGTCGGGTCGGGCGCGGACAAATCTTGAATCCAACCAAAAAACGGTGCGTGGCGCATTTCGATGGTTACGAACAACACTTTATAAAGTGCGAAGAATACCGGTATTTGGACCAGAATCGGCAAACACCCCGAGGCGGGATTGACCTTTTCTTTCTTATAAAGGCCCATCATTTCTTGGTTCAGTTTGACTTTATCTTCCGAATACCGCTCGCGCAGTTTGGTCATTTCCGGCTGCAGCTTCTTCATTTTGCTCATCGCCACATAGGATTTGTTGGCGAGCGGGAAGAATACGAGCTTAATCAAAACGGTCAGCGCCAGGATCGATACGCCTAGGTTGCCGATGTGGTTGTTGATCCACAGGAGGGCGAGGAAGATCGGCTTGGTCAAAAAGTAGAACCAGCCAAAATCAATCGCCAGGTCGAAGTTGATGATGCCGAGTTGCTCAGCGTAGCCGTCCAACAGGTTGACCTCTTTGGCACCGGCGAAGAAGTGGCTTTGAGTCGTGCCGCTACCGCCGTTTGCGCCGATCACGACCGGCGCGCCCAGATAATCAGATTGATACACGTCGACCAAACCTTCTTTGCGATGCAAAAACCGCGTCTGTACGGCGTCTTGTTGGTTCGGGATCAAGCTGGTCAGCCAATATTTGTCGGTGATGCCGAGCCAGCCGCCGGTAGTTTCGGTCGAAATGCCAGCGGGCTCGTCTTGTAGGTCGGAGTAATCGATTTCTTTCAGGGCGCCTTCAACAACGCCCAGCAGACCTTCATGCAGGATGTAAAAGCCTGTCGTTTCCGGCGTGCCGTATCGACTGATCAACCCATAAGGATACAGTGTTACTGGCGCGTTGGTTGAATTTTCGACTCGCTGGTCAATGGTGAACATGTAGTTTTTGTCGATGCTGATGGTCCGCTTAAAGACAAGGCCGTTGCCGTTGTCCCAGCTCAGCGTCACCGGCGAGTCGGCCCGTAAGGTCTGGCGGTCTGCGGTCCAAACGGTGTCCAGGCCCGGCATCGGCTGGCCTTCAGCAACGGTCCAACCGTAGCCGGCAAAGTATGCACCTGCGGCGCCGCGCGGCGATAGCACGACGATTTCTGCGCTCGTTGGATCAACTGTCTCGTGATAGTCGATCAGTGTAAGATCATCGATCACCCCGCCGACAAGCGAGATCGAGCCGTGCAGACGTGGTGCATCAATGCGCACACGCGGGCTCGTTGCGAGCGCCTGTGCGCGGGACTCGGCGAGCACCTTTGCGCTGGCTTGTGGCATGTTGGCTGCGCCCGGAATAACCGGTGTGCCTGATGCTGTCGGTGCGTTCACGTTGGGTGTTGCGGTGCTGCCTGGCTGCGCGGTGGTGGCCGCCTGTTGCTGGGGTTGCGGCGGTGGCGGATCTTTACGGAAGAAGGTCTCAAACCCCACTAAAATCGCGATCGAGATCACGATGGCCAGGATCATGTTTTTATTGTCGATCATGGGAGTTCCTTGCTTCCTTGTATATCGTCCGCCGGGACGTGCGTTTGTACCGCAGGTACCGGATCGTATCCAGCACCACCCCACGGATGGCAACGGCAAATGCGTTTAAAGCCCAAAAAACCACCCTTAAGCACGCCGTGTGTGGCCAGGGCCTCGTCGGCATAGTTCGAACAACTGGGATGGAACCGGCAACTGCCGGCCATAAAAGGCGAAATGCCATAACGATAGACGGCAATCAGCGCGCGCAACGGCCATGCCGCGAGATCAGCGCGCTTCACGACGTGAACCCTTGCGTGCCATGCTCACCATTGTCTAGGGCATCCAGCTTTTTCAAACATTGAACAAAATCGTCTTTGAGCGCCGAAAAAGGCCGATCTCGTGTGCCGAGACGACCAATCACGACGATATCGAGGCCGGGCTTAACACGGCCCGGCAGAACATCATCGACACATGCGCGCAATCTGCGCCGAGCGCGGTTGCGCTGTACGGCATTGCCGATTTTGCGGCTGGTTGTAAAGCCGACTCGCACCATACTTGCACCGTCTTCGCCGGGGCGTCGGGTGCGAACCTGCACCACCATACCCGGAGTTGCCCATTTACGTTTACCGCCAGCCGCCGCCAAGAAATCTCGACGGCGCTTGATGCGATTTACGCAAATATTTGGGTCATGTAGAGACATGCGGCGCGGGGGGACCGCCACGCCTTAAGCGGACAGGCGTTTGCGGCCCTTGCTGCGACGGTTGGTAAGGACGCGTCGACCGCCGACCGTCGCCATACGATGGCGGAAGCCGTGACGGCGCTTGCGAACAAGCTTACTTGGCTGATACGTGCGTTTCACGGAACTTCTCCTTTGGAAATCGCCCGCTGTATACGAGGTGCATCGCCGCAAGTCAACGGCCCAAAGCGAATTAGGACGCCGCTTTTTTCGTGCTGACGTATCCGTTAGGCGTCTAAACGGGGCGGACGTTCACGTGAACTTGAGCCGCCGTCATCAGATCGTTGGTTGCAGCCGGTCATAGGATCGCGAAAATGCTCTTATTCTGTGGGCGGTAACGTTGCTGTGCCCAGGCCCGATATTGGCTATATTTGCCTCTGGAGAAGACATATGAGCGACCCGGAAAGTGATCGCCTGCAGGACGGTACGACATCGCAAACCAAGGCGCATAAGCCTTTGTGGATGCGTGTTTTGCCGATTTTCGTGATTGCGATGGGGATCGCCGCGTTTTTCTTCTTTGATCTGGACCGATATTTGTCGTTTCAAGCGCTCAGCGATCATCGGGAATTTCTGATTTCCTGGACGGCAGATAATCGGGTTCTCGCCGCCGCCATCTTTATTGTCGGCTATTGCGTCATGGTGGCGTTGTCGTTGCCGGGTGCAGTATGGGCAACATTGGCCGGCGGATTTGTTTTCGGCACCTGGATCGGTGGGTTGTATGTGGTGGTTGGCGCGACCTTCGGTGCGACGGCAATTTTCTTGATCGCACGTTATGCGCTGGCTGATTTTTTCCGGGCCAAGGCCGGCAACGCGGTCCGCAAAATGGAAGAGGGCTTCAATGAAAATGCGCTGAGCTACATGTTTGTGCTGCGCCTCGTGCCGGTGTTTCCATTTTGGTTGGTGAACCTGGTGCCGGCGTTCTTAGGGGTTACGTTGCGCACTTATGTTATAGGTACGTTTTTCGGCATTATGCCGGGCTCGTTGGTGTACGCCAGTGTCGGTAATGGTTTGGGTGCCGTTTTCGCACAGGGCGGCACACCTGATCTTGGCATTATTTTCCAACCCTCTGTTTTGGGGCCAATTTTAGGGTTGGCGGCATTGTCGTTGATCCCCGTCATTCATAAGCGGCTGCGCGCAAAAAAAACGGGCGACAGGGGTATAAAATCATGACGAGCAAAATAGACACCGATATTTGTGTGATCGGCGGCGGCTCGGGCGGGCTTTCGGTGGCAGCAGGGGCTGCGCAGATGGGCGCACCCACCGTTTTGTTGGAAAAAGGCAAGATGGGTGGCGATTGTTTGAACTACGGGTGTGTGCCCTCGAAAGCGATGCTGGCAGCAGGTCATGCCGCTCAGGCGATCCGTCATGCAGGGCGTTTCGGGGTTCAATCCGGCGCGCCGAAAATTGATGCAAAAGGCGTGTTTAAGCACATTCATGGCACCATCGGTGCGATCGCGCCGAATGATTCTGTCGAACGCTTCACCGGGCTTGGTGTCCATGTCATCGAACAGGCGGGGCGATTTGTTAGTAACGATACGATTGAGGCCGGCGACACGCAGATCAAAGCGCGCCGCTTTGTCATCGCCACCGGCTCGTCCGCCTTCGTGCCGCCGATCCCGGGCCTGGACGAGGTGCCGTTCTATACCAACGAAACTGTTTTCTATACGGACACACTGCCAGAACATCTGATCGTCATCGGCGGCGGTCCCATCGGTATCGAGCTTGCCCAGGCACACCGCCACTTAGGCGCAAAGGTCACGGTGCTTGAACTGTTTTCAATCATGCCAAAAGATGACCCGGAACTGGTCGCCGTCGTTCGCAAGCAATTGGACGCGGACGGTTTGGATATCCGCGAAGGCGTGAAGATTGCACGGGTTGAAAAGGCCGGCGATGGCTTGGCTGTGGTCCTCGAAGGCGATGCTGGGGAAGAGCGAGTCGAAGGCTCACATCTATTGGTGGCGACCGGACGGCGCGCCAACGTGGGCGGGCTCAACCTTGAAGCGGCCAGCGTTGTGTATTCACCAAAAGGTATCGATGTCGATGCCCGGATGCGAACGTCCAATAAGAAAATCTTTGCCATCGGCGACGTCGCCGGCGGGCTGCAGTTTACCCATGTGGCGGGCTATCACGCAGGCGTTGTGATTAAGAACGCGCTGTTTCGGATGCCGGCGAAAGCTGATCATTCAAGTGTTCCTTGGGTAACGTACACGGCACCTGAATTGGCACAGGTTGGCCTCGATGAGGCGTCGGCTAAGAAGCAATACGGCGACAGCATTCGCGTGCTGCGCTGGCCCTATCACGAAAACGACCGCGCCCAGGCCGAGGGCGAAACAGAAGGCATGGTCAAAGCCATTACCACGAAAAAAGGGGTGATCTTGGGCTGTGGCATTGCCGGGCCGCAGGCGGGTGAGCTGATCCAGACCTGGGTGCTGGCGATGTCGCAAAAGATTAAGATCGGGGGCATTGCGACGATGGTCGCGCCCTATCCGACGTTGGGCGAGGTCAACAAGCGAGCGGCCGGTAGTTACTATACGCCGTCGCTGTTTTCCGAGCGGACACGCAAAATCGTGCGGTTCTTGGCGAAATTCGGATGAGCGACAGCGCTGTCACGCCGGATACGTCTCCCGGACGATTTCGTAATCTGTCGTCCCGATTGTTATTGCTGACAGTGGCGTTCGTGATGCTGGCCGAGGTGCTGATCTGGACGCCGTCGGTGGCGAGATATCGCAAAACATTGATCGAAGACCGCATTGATCGTGCGTATCTTTCTATGCTCGCACTGAATTCATTGCCCGAAACCGAGCTCAATCAGGACTTGGAAAACAAGCTGCTCCAACAGACCGATGCGTTGGCGATCATCTTAAATACGCCGACCCGGCGCATGTTGATGTCGGCCGGTGATATGCCGCCGGCGGTCGACCTAATGGTCGATTTACGCACAGAATCTTTCTGGAGTTTGATCATGGAGGCGTTCGATACCCTCGGGCAGACGGAGTCCCGCGTGATCCGTGCGGTTGGTATGCCGGGCAACGACCCGGATGCGACGGTCGAGGTGTTGTTCGATGAAACAGGCCTACGCACGGCGATGCTTGATTTTTCGTGGCGCATTTTCACCCTGTCGCTATTTATTTCGTTAATCACTGCGGCCTTGGTGTTCGTGTCGCTGCAATGGCTGATCGTGCGACCCATCCGTCGTATGGCGGCAGGGATGGCACGTTTTCGGGAAAATCCCGAAGATGAAACGCGGATCCTCAAACCGATGCCGCGCAGTGATGAAATCGGTACAGCCCAGATGGAACTGGCCGAAATGCAGCGCCAAGTGCATGGGGCCTTGAAACAGAAAAACCGTTTGGCAGCGTTGGGCGCGGCTGTTGCCAAGATCAATCATGATCTGCGCAATACTCTGGCGACGGCGGTCTTAGTCTCGGACAAGCTGCAATATATTGAAGATCCCGAGGTCAAACGCGTCACGCCGCGCCTGATGAAGGCGATTGACCGGGCCATTGACCTTTGCAGCCAAACGTTAAACTACGCATCCGAGGATGTGTTGGCATTGCGCCCAAGATCGTTCTGTCTTCGGGATTTGATCGAAGAGACGGAAGCCAACCTGGAATCATCTGGTGGCCAGACCCGCGTGGTTTGGGAGATCGACGTGGACCCGGATGCCGAGATCGTCGCAGATCGGCGGCACCTGCTGCGCGCTCTGCACAACGTCTGTGACAACGCGATCAAGGCGGGCAGTGATAAATTGACCGTGTCTGCGGAAATCAGCGACGACCGAATCGTGATTGAAATCGCCGACAACGGCCCGGGTTTGTCCGACAAAGCGCGGGAAAACCTATTCAAGCCGTTTGCCGGTTCCAGCCGTAAAGGCGGCACCGGCTTGGGCCTCGTGATTGTGCGTGACGTCGTCAGCGCGCACGGAGGAGATATTTCGCTTTTGTACAGCGGCCCGGATGGCACCGCTTTTCGCATTATCATTCCAAGTGACATATCACCGCATCCGGTGGCCCTTGCCAGGGGTGATACGAACAAGGTCGCCTAAACCGGAACTTACTTCCCCAGCACGACGCCTTCGCGCCTGGGGTCTGCGCCCCCGACCATGCCGTTCTCCGTTATATGGATGCCGTGCAGGCCACTTGTCATGGTGCGCAGGCTGACGGTATGCCCCATCGCTTCCAGCTCAGGCTTGAGGTCTTCAAGCGGTGTGCCGATTTCGATTTCCACCGGGCCACCTCGGCTGACCACATTGGGGGCGGCGATGGCGTCGGCGATGTCCATATTCCATGCCAGTACGCCTAAGATTGCTTTCACGGTGTAGCCTGCGATGCGAGAGCCCCCGGGTGAGCCAATTGCCAAGACCACTCTGCCGGTTTCATCAAACACCAAGGTTGGCGACATTGTGCTGCGCGGTCGCTTAGCTGGGCCGGGCGCATTGGCGACGGGCTTGCCATCTTTTCTGGGGCTAAACGAAAAGTCTGTCAGCTGGTTGTTTAGCAAAAAGCCCTGCGTCATAACTTTCGAGCCGAACGCACGCTCAATCGAGGCCGTCATCGATAGTGTGTTGCGGTATTTATCGTGCACCGACATGTGTGTGGTGGAGAGACCTTTCAGCGCATCCGGGGCCGGTGACCAATCCCATACGACCTGTCCGGCGCGGCCGGGTGTGACCGTGGGCATGGTTTGTTTTTCGTCGATCAGACGGGAACGCTCGGTCAGGTAATCCGGGTGCACGAGGCCTGAGGTCGGCACCGGTACGACATCGTCGTCGGCGACGTAGAGCGCCCGGTCTGCGAAGGCGAGACGGCTGGCTTCTGCCAATAAATGCACAGATTGCAGGGAAAACGGCGGCATTTTTTCGATCTCAAAATGATCAAGAATCCCCAATATTTGCGCCACCAAGATACCGCCGGACGATGGCGGGCCCATACCGCAGACGCGATAACGCATGAATGCCGCACATACGGCCGGACGCTGCTTCGCTTGATAGTCGTTGATGTCGGTGACGGTCATCGGCGATGGATTGGGCCCGGTGTTGCGCACTGCATTGGCGATTTCAGCGGCAATCGGACCCGCGTAGAATGCTGCAGGACCGATATCCGCAATCGCGCGGAGCGTTTTAGCGAGGGCCGGGTTTTTCAGCGTATCTCCGGCTTCGAGGGCACGGTCATTCGGATAAAAATAATTAGCGGACGTCGGCACACCAAGCATTTCCGTATCTTTCGCCAGCAAGCCGGCGAGGCGGGGGGAAACCTCAAATCCATCCTTCGCCAGCTGTATTGCCGGCTCGAAGAGTTTTGACCATGGCAGCACGCCATGCCGGGCGTGCGCCAAGCCCAACATGCGGACTAAGCCTGGCACGCCGATGCCACGGCCACCGAACGCGGCGTCCGGCCAGGG
>JAFMCK010000119.1 GCA_017857825.1 Rhodospirillales bacterium | reverse complement strand
CTGCTGCTAACCATCTGACACTCATAAAGAAAATTCCTTATCTATGTCAGCCCCATATTTTTTGTGATTTTTTGTTGTCGTGAAAGGGGCAGATGCCGTGGTTGGCGACGGCGACAGCCCTGATAAATGTCTTCAAGGGAACACTTGATCTAAGCCCACTGCCGGTCCAGTTTAAGCGCCATGGATGGTGAACCGACAAACTTTTTAGATCGCACGATGCGCAACCTTCGCGAAGGGTGGCGCTCGATTACCGGCAGCAACTACGACGTAAGTGCGGCCACGGCCAGACCAGATCTGCCGGACGGCGACCTGCAGAACTTGCGCACGCAAATGAAGGCGTGCCTGGAAAATAAAGGTGGTGAGGTTTCGGCCCGCGCCGAAGCCGCGAAACTCGGCCAGGTCTATCTGGCATTGGACGAGCAGGGACGGCGACGCTTTTTGAACGTCTTGGCGCGCGAATTCGACACCGATCCAGGCCGCATTGATGCTGCCATCGATGCGGTGCAACTGGCCGACGATGAAGACGACCGGCGCGATGCGGAATACCTGCTGCGCAAAGCCCTCGAAGCCCCGCGCAACCGACTTTTAACACAATTCAACGCGTTGCCGGATGGTGTGAAATTCTTGGTCGATATGCGCGCCGAAATCCTGCGCTTCGCCAAAGAAGATCAAGCACTGACATCGTTGGAACGTGACCTGCGCACAATCTTGGTGTCGTGGTTTGATATCGACTTTTTGGAACTCCAGCAGATTTCCTGGGAAAAGACCCCGGCCTCGATTCTTGAAAAGCTGATCGCCTACGAAGCCGTGCACGCAATTGCCGGGTGGGAAGACCTCAAGAACCGTTTGGATTCCGACCGTCGCTGCTTTGCATTCTTTCATCCGCGCATGCCCGACGAGCCGTTGATTTTTGTCGAAGTCGCGTTGGTCAACGGCATCGCCGACAACGTCCAAGAACTGTTGGACGAAAACGCGCCGGTGCAAGACCCCTCGAAGGCCGACACGGCGATCTTTTATTCGATTTCCAACGCCCAAAAAGGTTTGGCCGGCATCAGCTTCGGCAACTTCTTGATCAAGGGCGTGGTCTCGCAATTGAAAGACGAGTTCGATAATCTGAAAACGTTTTCGACGTTGTCGCCGATCCCGGGCTTTAACAAGTGGCTGGATAATCTATTTGCCAGCGGCGACCCAAAAATTCTTCTGCCTGGCGAGCGCAAGGCCATCAAGGAAGTCACCGGCAAGACCACCGGGCTAAAAGGTGTGATCAAAGAACTGCTGCAAGACCCGCACTGGCATCATGATAATGCGATCAGCAACGCATTGAAGGCGCCGCTGATGCGACTATGTGCCCGCTATCTGATGGAAGAAAAGCGCCGCCAAGGCACGGCGCGCGATCCGGTCGCGCACTTCCACCTATCGAACGGCGCCGGGATCGAGCAGATCAACTGGCTGGGCGACACCTCCGACAACGGTTTTCGTC
This sequence comes from Rhodospirillales bacterium, assembly GCA_017857825.1. Taxonomy (GTDB): domain Bacteria; phylum Pseudomonadota; class Alphaproteobacteria; order Rhodospirillales; family Casp-alpha2; genus UBA4479. The sequence continues at coordinate 8,408 of JAFMCK010000119.1, read as the reverse complement.
AGTCTGCGGGGATGATGGTCAACTATCTGTACAACCTGAACCGCATCGAAGAAAACCACGAGGCGTACAGCGCGCGTGGCAAGATTGCCGCATCCAGCAGCACACGGAACCTGCTGAAGGGCTAGGTTATCAAGCCCCGTCTCCCGCATTGCAGGAACAGGGCGTTGCAAATCTCATATTGCCGGGCGCTCTATAAATCACGCCACAAAGTCGAGAATGTGTTCGGAAAAATCAAGGACTAGCGAGGAGTAGCAACACGATACGACTGATGCGCAAACACCATTTGTTCAGAACCTGCATCGCAGTTACCGAGATCTTCTATCTTAATTAATGAGCCCTGTGTCTGGAAACCCCCATTCGGCGAGATTGTAGTGCACCAGACGCTTCGGAAGGCAGTTTTTTATTGTATTGTTGCGCTGCACCAATGTCTGGTGCGCGAAGTCAGTCGCGCTAAACATGAGCTTCCTTTGAAATTCATTTCTCAGGTGCAGCAAAATCAATCGATTGAATCTTATTGACGCGGAACTGAACGTTAGTCGAGTATGAATCTAAGTTTTTTCGTTGGTTCAGCTTTTATCGTCGCTAACCCAAAGTTCTCTGGGTGGCTGTATTGCGAGAGGAATGACCGGAAAAATTTTTGAGAATATTGGCGAATGAAGGGGGTAAAGCGGGGGTAATGGAAAACGGTCCGAGTATAACTGGCCTTGAGCCAGTATTAATAAATGTATCTGGAAGCAAAGATTTTAAGATATCCGAGGGAAAGACACGAAACCATACATCTGTAATCGTTCGCATCAAAACTGAAGACGAAAATCTCGAAGGAATAGGGGAGATTGTCTGCGCCCCGCCCGGTAAACCCGAAGAATTGCCGGAAGAGATCATGGGCGCGTTGCAAAATGTTGTCGCCCCGGTTCTTATCGGACAGCCATCAAATAATCGCGCCGGGTGTGCGGCACGTGTCGAAGCCGCGTTGAAGGGTCGGCCTTGGACCAAGGCTGGGGTCAATAACGCCCTATTCGATCTTCACGCCAAGGTGTACGGCACGTCGGTATCTCACATGATTGGTGGCCGGGTGAACGATATCATCCCCGTGATGGGCACCGTACTTGGGATCGACACGCCGGATGCTATGGCAAGGCAGGCCGCGCTGACGGTTGGCGAAGGCTTCATCGCCGTAAAGGTCAAGATCGGCGAGACGATCGCCAGTGACGTTGCACGTGTTGCCGCTGTCCGTGAAGCCGTTGGCGCGGATATACAGGTGCGCGTTGATGCCAACGATCACTATCGGCCCGCTGATGCGATCCGTCTGATTCGCGCCATTGAGCGCTACGACATTGAACACGTCGAGCAACCGATATCGCGCCGTGATTTGCTGGGTATGGTTGAGGTGCGCAACGCGGTCGGTATCCCATTGATGACGGATGACATGGTGGCAACCCCTGAAGAGGCGATGACGGTGATTCGCCTGGGCGCGGCCGACCGGATCAAAGTTAAAGTGACAAAGCATGGACTGGACGGTGCAAAATTAATCACCGACATGTTGGCCGCGGCGGGGCTAACCCCGGTTCTTGGTCATGTCTTTGAAATGGGGTTGGCGGCGGTTGCTGAAGCGCATCTTGCGGCGGCGGTCCTCAATCTTGCGGGGCCGCACGAAATCGGCTCAATGCGGCCGATGGGCACGGATGCCGATATCATCAAAGAGAAATTGCAGGTTAAACCCGGTTTTATTCAATTGCCCGATGGCCCCGGTCTCGGCGTCAATCTGGATTGGGAGCGTATCGAACAGATGCGCACGACTGCTTGAAACGACCTGCAATTCACATAACTCAATCATTCACCTTTTAAACGACCTTTATTAATGAGGGGACGCGACAAAATGACGTCAATCGAAGCAGCCGTTGCAGCAGCACAAGCGTACGAGGATCACCTCGTCGGGTCCGTGTTTGGGCCATGGGCGAAGCGGGTCGTCGACATTGGTGCGCCGCAGTCAGGCGAAGTTGTCCTTGATGTCGCGTGCGGCACGGGCATTGGCGCCAGATTGGCGGCGCCGTTGATGGGATCAGGTCAGATCATCAGCCTTGATGGCGATGCAGGCATGATTGAGGTTGCGAAAAAATCCGCCGACAAAGCCGGGTTACCCGAAGGTGTTGCGCTGGAATGGCATGCAACGCCGGCTGAAGAAAAAATCGTTGATGATGCGACAGTTGACTTGTGCATTTGCATGCAGGGGCCGCAATTCGTTTCCGATCCGCCCTTGGCCTTGGCGAATATTCGTCGCGCCTTGAAACGCAACGGCCGCCTCGCAGCCAGCATGTGGAATGAATTGCCGAACAACAAAGGCCACTATGCAATCGCACAAGCGTTGCAGTCGCGGGGCGTGCCACCGGCGATGAAGCCGTTTTCTAAAGGTAAGCTCGAAGATGCCCGTCAGCTAATCGTCGACGCTGATCTCGAGATCGAGCATTTTGAGACCGCAGAATACATAGCCAGTTTCCCGACCATTCGCGCCTTCGTTGATGGAGTTGCTGCCGGCGCCCCGGCGACGCGACATGCCATCGCCCAGCTTTCGGATGCGGACAAGGATGGCTTTTTAAGGGACGTCGAAGAAATTCTGTCACCGTACAAAACGGATGGCGGGGTCAGATTGCCGACATCGGCACATTTGATCCTCGCGATCCGGCGCGACTACCTCGCCTAACGGTGGTGTTCGTTGTTACGTCATAAAAATAATAAACGAAGGCATTCGGCTGAAATGGCCTGAATGAAAATAAAAGAATATCGCGCATGGTGTGCGATATAAAAAAGGGAGCGTGAAAATGACAAGTTTGCGAAAATATCTAAGCGGTACAATTGCTGCAGCGTCGATTGCGGTGCTCAGTGCGACTTCGGTTCAGGCGGAGCCGCTTAAGCTTCGATTGTCCGTTGAAAGTACCCCGGGTGCATCGACGCAGCATATGTTGGCATCGTTCCGTGACGCCCTGAAGGCGGAAATGGGCGATGACGTGCAGATCGAATATTTCGATAGCGGCACGCTGGGTGACGAAATCGTTCACATGCAACAGGTCCGTACCGGTCAGTTGGATGTGATCCCGATCGGCTCTGACGCGGTTCAACTGGACAAGAAATTTGCTGTCTTTGATATCCCGTTCCTGTTTTCCAGTCGTGAACAGGTTTCGGCTGTTCTTGACGGCGACATCGGCAAAGAGCTGGACATGTCATTCCAGGAAAATGCCGGCCTTAAGGTTCTTGGCTATGGTGAAATTGGCTTCCGCCACATCACCAACAACGTTCGTCCGATCGTCGTCCCGGACGATTTGAAGGGTGTTAAGTTGCGGACGCCGGGCAGCCAGACCCGCATCTTGTCGTTCCAAATGCTTGGCGCAACGCCGATCAAAATGAACATGGGAGAAATCTATCTCGCCCTGCAACAAGGTGTCATCGACGGCCAAGAAAATCCGTTCGGCAACATCGTCAAAAACTCATGGTACGAAGTGCAGAAATACATTTCGCTTTCGCGCCACGTCTACACGCCGATCACATTCGTTATGAACAAAAAGCGCTATGACTCGCTGACGCCTGCGCAACGCGCCAAGGTCGATGCAGCCGCGAAAACGGCGGTGGCCATGAGCCGCAAGTACGGCGCCGATAACGATGCCACCCTTGAAGCGAAAATTCGTAAAGATGCCCCGGAAGTGAAATTCAACGAAATCGATTCTGCGGCATTTAAAAAGGCATCTGTTCCGATTGCTAAGAAAATCGGTGAAATCGCCGGTGAGGAATTCGCAGCTAAGTTCGTCGCTGCGGCTAACTAAGCGGTTCGAAAAATAGGTGGGGCGTCGCGGTAATCGGCGCTCCACCGGTTTTTCTGTCTGGTTTTTTGTTCGGATCAATAACTTCCGGGCGAAGCGGCAAGCAATCAAGAACTGGGATCGGAATTTCTAATGAGCACTTCAACGGATGGCGGCGGCGATATTGCCAGCAAGATCGAAGCGGCGACGAGAAAAATGGAACTGCAGAACCCTGATGAGGGGCTGCGGCTAGGTGATCGGCTCGTTAATAGTATCGTCGAGATCGTCGGCGTCAGTGTTCTGTCGGCGATTGTGCTGGTGGTGTTCACGAACGCGGTGTCGCGTTATGCGCTTAATCATAGTTTTTCGTGGGCCGAGGAATTTGTGCAAATGGCCATGCCGTGGCTCGCGATGACCGGGGTGTTTCTATCGGTTCGGCGCGGCACGATGATCCGCATCGATTTTTTCTTTGAAAAAATTCCCGTTCGGTTCCAAGGCTTCGTCGCAAAGTGTGGTTATTTACTGAATATTGTGGTGCTTTTGACCATGGCATGGGTGTCGCTTGATTTCGTTATGCTGTTTGGTGGCGACGTCGCGCTATACCTGGGTATTCCGGTTGGCTGGTCGACGTCTGCGCTGGTCTGGGGTGCGGCTGGGGCTGCCATGGCATATATGGCGGAATTTTTCACTGAATGGCGGCGCCGCAATGGTGCCGACGGTAATGAAGGGGTAGAATCATGACGCCGCTCATGGGCGCTGGCCTAGCGATCGTTATATTGTGCGGACTTCTCGTTCTCAGGGTCCCGATGTTGGTCTCCATCACAACAGCGGTATTCTTTAATTTCTACTTTTCCGGTGCGTGGGCGATTACGCTGCCGCAGACCATGATGTCGGGCCTTGGCCGCTTCGTCTTGATCGCGCTGCCGTTGTTTGTGTTGGCTGGTGGCCTGATGAATGCAGGCGGTATTTCTGGGCGTCTGTTTGAATTTGCGCGCGCCATGGTCGGCTCGCTCCGGGGAGGTCTGGCCCACGTCAACGTGGTGACCAGTATGTTCTTCGGCGGCATGATCGGCTCATCGACGGCGGATCTTGCGGGCACCGGCTCGATTGTTATTCCGGCGATGAAAGAAAATAAGTATCCGGCCGATTTTGCTGCCGCGTTGACGGCATCTTCGGCGGGTATCGGCCCGCTGATTCCACCAAGCTCGCCGATGATTTTGTACTCGGCTGTGACAGGGGTGTCGCTAGGGGCGTTGTTCTTGGCCGGCGTTATTCCGGGACTTCTGCTTGGCCTCAGCCAAATGCTGATTGTCGCCTATTTGGCGCGTAAGCGCGGTTGGTTGCCGTATGCGGCTTTTCGCCTTGAAGAAGTATCACGCACCGGTAAACGTGCCATCTTGTCATTCGGTCTGCCGATGATCATTGTCGGAGGCCTTGTGCTTGGGCTTTTTACTCCGTCCGAGGCCGGGGCGTTTGCGGTTATGTATGCGTTATTTTTGGCGATGGTCGTGCACCGTACGTTGTCGTTCAAAGAACTTTACCGAGTGCTTGTGAACGCGGTTCAGTTGTCGGGCGAGTTGCTGATTATCGTCGGGTTATCCTTTGCTCTAGGTGCTGGATTGACCAATGCTCATGTGCCGGATTTCTTGGTGCAGTTGATTGATACGGTTGTTTTCGTTGATAGTGACTATCTTCGATTGTTCGCTTTGATGTGCCTTGCAATCCTTGCTGGCATGATTCTCGATCCGTTGATCCCTGTATTGTTGCCGATTATTCTGCCGACGCTATTGGCATTTAATGTCGATCTAACCCACTTCGGTGTGCTTATGGTGCTCGCGGTGGTGATTGGACAGGTGACACCGCCGATGGCGATTGCGCTGATTATCGCCGGCAAGATTGCGAAAGTGGACCAGATGCGGGTACTGCGCGCCAATATGCCGTTTTTCTGGGGGATCATCGTGTTTATGTTGATTGCGATCGCGGTCCCGCAGTTGGCCACGTGGCTACCTGATCTGATGCGAAATTGACCGATGGTTACATTGAAATAAAACGAAGACATGAGAGGAACGACAATGAATATTCGTGACCGTATTGGCGTCGACTGCGGCCGTAAACTGTCTGTTGAAGATGCCGTCCAATGGGCAATTGATAATGATGTCACATACATCGATTGTCAGATTGATGTCGAACCGAACGCGCTTAAATCGTTTGATGACGGAAGATGTGCGCCAATCCGCGAAAAGTGCGCAGCGAACGGCATTCAGCTCGGCTTGCATACGCTGTCTTCGGTGAATGTGTCGGAATTCTCGCCGTTTATGTTCGAGGCGGTCGATGAATATCTTAAAGCCTACATTGATGCCTATGCGCGCCTTGATGCGAAATGGATTGTTGTTCATGCCGGCTATCACTTTTCCGACGACGTGGAAAAGCGGATGCAAACCGGGCTCGAACGTCTGAAGCGTATTCTCGATTATGCTGAGAAAAAGAACGTGCGCATTTTACTTGAGAACCTAAATTGGGAGCCTGATCTTGCCGAGGTGCACTATTTGGCGCATAACCTCGAAGAGACCATGTTCTACTTTGACAGGCTCGACTCACCTAGTCTCGGCTGGTCGTTCACCATCAACCACGCAACCCTGGTTCCAGAGGGCATCAAGGGCTTTCTGGAAAACGGCCCCGTGGATAAACTCGGCGAGGTGAGGATGGCGGACAACAACGGCGAATACGAGGTCCACATGCAGCCGGGGACAGGGATCATCGATTGGACGGATATGTTCCGTCGGGTTGAGGCAACCGGTTTCAAGGGGCATTACATGAATGCCTTCGGTTCTCTGGATGATATGCTGCGTGGACGAGAGTTCGAGTTGGAGCAGTTCCCAAAATAAGTCACGGATTTATGATGCGTTTCCGCAATGCTGGTCTTTTAGCGCCGCTGTCTCAGCGGGTTTATCGCCACCTGTATTTCGCACAGGTCTTATCGCTGACAGGCACGGGCCTGGCGACGGTCGCGCTCGCACTATTGGCCTATGATTTGGCCGGCGAGCGGGCGGGGGCGGTTCTCGGTACGGCGTTGGCGATTAAGATGATCGCTTATGTCGGCGTGGCGCCAATTGCGGCGGTTGTATCGCAGCGGTTTCCAAGGCGCGCGTTTCTTGTCACCTTGGACATAATTCGCGCCGCGATCGTACTTGCATTGCCGTTCGTTACTGAGATTTGGCAAGTTTATGTGCTGATCTTTGCCATGCAGTCTGCATCGGCCGGGTTCACGCCGGCGTTTCGGGCGACGATTCCCGATATATTGCCCGACGAACGGGATTTCACCCGAGCGTTGTCGCTGTCCAGAATTGCCTACGACATGGAAGCATTGTTAAGCCCGAGTATCGCCGCCGCACTTTTGACGATCGTCAGCTTTCACTGGTTGTTTGCCGGAACGGCGATCGGATTTGTGATATCGGCATTGCTGGTCGTGTCAGTTACGTTGCCGGTTCGCACAGCCTTTGTTGAAACCGACAGCTATACGGATCGGATCAGTCGCGGCATCAAAATATATCTAAACACCCCTCGATTGCGGGGCATGCTGGCGGTTTACTTCGCGATCGCATCTGCAGGCGCGATGGTGATCGTCAATACAGTGGTCTTGGTCCATGAGCGTTTCGATGGTGACGCCGGTGACGTCGCACTGATGATGGCCGCCGTCGGTTGCGGGTCGGTTCTCATGACGTTGTTTTTGCCGTCGCTGCTGGAAAAATTTTCTGAACGCATGGTCATGATCGGCGGGGCTCTCTGTTTGTTTGTGTGCATGCTGCTGGGGGCTGCCGTTACAAGTCTTGTCGAGGTCGGCTTGGTTTGGCTGCTGTTTGGTGCAGCATCATCTGCTGCGCAAACGCCGTCTGAACGGCTGCTCAGGAAATCTGCATCCGACGAGGACCGTCCGAGGGTTTATGCGGCATAGTTTTCACTGTCACATGCTTGCTGGTTGGTGACATATCCTCTTGCCGGCTGGCTGGGGGCGACATTAGGCCTTCAAGTGGCGTTTCTGGCATTGGCATCGCTGACGTTTTTGGGCGTCATCGTGGCGGTTATGCAATGGCCTGCCGCAGACCCACTGACATTGCCGCACACACACGGCGAAATTGATCACGCCCATTGGCATGTGCATGACATCCATCATCAGCACTCACATGAGGACTGGGACGGGACAGAGCCCCATGCGCATGCGCACGTGCATCCAAAGACCCATCACGCGCATGCGTTCGTGATTGACCGGCATCACAAGGAATGGCCTGTTTGACGGTAGCTGTCTATTTACGGGAATGGCTTAAAGGTCCGCTAGCTATCAATAAGCAGACCTGAAATTTGACAAAAATTAAATTGAGCTGCTCAAAAGCCATATGCGGCGTTTGGTTTGTCTCGACTCCAGAGGAGGCGCACACGCCCACCCCAGATACCACAGAGGGCAATTAATTTTGGGGGAGCGGCCTGACACTTGGCGTGTCTTTGTCGAGCCAGGGCGATCTAATGATGATGCCTATCGCGCAGCGTGGATCGATTCTGAAAGTGATGGGATTGAGAACGCCGGAGCAATAATCCACCACTGAAGCGGCCAGATTGTCTGGTTGT
>JAFMCK010000118.1 GCA_017857825.1 Rhodospirillales bacterium | reverse complement strand
TTCAAACGTGGCACGGTCGAGTACTGTTGCGGCATCGAACATGGTGATGTCAGCAGTGGCACCGACCGCCAACACGCCCCGGTCCTTAAAGCCAAACACCTGCGCCGTCAGGCCTGTCATCTTATGCACGGCGGTCTCCAGCGAAAATAAATGTTCATCGCGGCTGTAATAGCCGAGCACGCGCGGAAACGAGCCCCACAGTCGCGGATGCGGCGCGTCCGTGCCCGGAATGCCGTCGGAACCGATCATCGCGCGCGGGTGCTGGAGGACGCGGCGGACATCATCTTCATGCATCGCGAAATAGATCGCCTGCGCAGGCATCAGTTCTTCTGCAGCCTCGACCTGCGTCATGCCCCATTCTTCGGCGATGTCGTGCAGATACCATCCTGCCGTTTTCGGGTGCTTGTCGGAGGCCACAATCAACACTTTTTCCGCTTCGCCGATCCGCCCGGCCATCAAGGCTGTCGCGCTGGCGATGTAGGGGTAGACGTCAAAGTGAATGGTCTGCCCTTCGGCCAATTGTTCGATGCGGCGCAACGATACCTTGGTGCCGCCCCAGTTCGAGCGGCCTGTCACCTTGTGATGCGACAGCACGACGGGCAGCATTCCGGCGCGGCCGATCTCGGCAGCTTCTTCGATGGACTGCACCAACTTATCGGCTTCGTTGCGGAGATGCGTTGCATATAAGCCGCCCTTAGCCCCCGCCACTTCAGCCATCGCCGCAACTTCGGCCGTCGGCGCTTCAAAGCCTGCCGGATACATCAAGCCGGAACTGACCCCGATCGCGCCTGCATCCAGCGCGTCGCTTAATCGCGCCCGCATCCGGGTCAATTCATTTTCGTCGGCGGGCCGGGACACATCGCCCTGCATCGCTTCGGCACGCAGCGTATTGTGGCCGCACAGCATCGCGCCGTTCAGTGCCGGCGTTGCCTTCTCGAATGCGCGCACGTAATCAGAAAATTCAGGAAACCGGTATTGGTCCTTGCGCCCCAACAGCGCCATCGGCACCGGCATCTCCCAATCATCGGCAGGCACAAACGGCGCCAGACTGACGCCGCAGTTGCCGCCGACCACCGTGGTCACGCCTTGGCTGACCTTACAGTGCATGTCCGGGTCATCCAGCAACGCCCGATCATCGTGGGTGTGACAATCAATGAAGCCCGGCGTCACCACCAAACCGGTGGCATCGATCACATGATCCGCCGCAATATCGCCCACCTTGCCCAGCGCCGTGATACGTCCGTCCTTAAGGGCAATGTCGCCCATCACCATCGGCGCACCGGTGCCGTCGATTATATGTGCGTTGATGATTTTTATGTCAGCGGTCTGGTTCATGCTGTGGGCTCCGAAGCAGGCGTGGTCAAAAGGGGAATTCGCGAATAGGCATCCAAGATCGTATCTGCAGCTAACACGGTAAACGTAGCGCCCGCGTAGGATTGAGCTTTTGTGCGCTCACCGGCTTCGCAGCCGTGTCCGCAGGCAACGTGGATGCCCCCGGCGCAGCCGGCACGCTTTGCCGCCGCGATGTCACCCGCACGGTCGCCGACGATCCATGAACCCGAGAGGTCTATGGGCATCCTTTCAGCTGCCGCCAACAACATACCCGGATTGGGTTTGCGGCCCGGGTGATTCGGCACATTGTATGGCTCGACGCCGTCCGCATGATGCGGGCAGGCGAATACCGCGTTCACAAATCCACCGGAATCTGCGAGCGCGTCCAACATCGCTTCTTGCACATCGATAAATTCGGCCCAGCCATAAGTGCCCCGCCCGATGCCGGCTTGATTGGTGACCACAACCACGGGCACGCCCCGCGCATTCGCCGCACACACGGCATCTGCAGCACCCGGCATCATGCGCATATCGGATACTTTGTGCAGATAATGCACTTCTTCGACCAACACACCGTCCCGATCCAAGAACAATGCGGGGCGGCGCTCGGGCGTGCCTTGCACACGGGTGAGCAGTTGCGCCCAGATACCATCGTCGCCGATCTCGGCACCGAACGGGAGATGTGCGGGGGTGGGGTTTGATGCCATCAAAAGAACGTGTTCCGTGTCTCGCGTTATCGATTTCGTCCGAGTATGCTCTATCCCATGCAGCCGATCAAAGCCGACGACACCCACGCCCCATCCGAGATCGCCCCGCCGCCGCTGATGGCATCGGCAGCGACTTGGCTGCGGTGGTTTTTATGCGGGCTCGGTCTGCTGTTGGTCGGCATTGGCATCGTCGGCGTATTTCTGCCGGTTTTGCCGACAACGGTGTTTTTGATCGCAGCGCTTTGGGCGTTTTCAAAAAGCTCGGCCAAATTTCAAGCCTGGCTTTGGTATCACCCGAGCTTCGGCGGGCCGGTGCGCGATTGGCATCAACATCGGGTCATCGGCGTTCGTGCCAAAGTATTTGCGGTGTTGGTGATGACGTTGAGTTTTTTATATGTCGCCATTTGGGTTGCCGACGACTGGCAATTGCCGGTCATACTTGCTGTGGCCATGCTACCTGCGGGCCTGTATGTCGCAACCCGCCCAAGCCATCCACCGACAATCACGAAGACGCAATAAATGGAAGATTCGTCGACAATCTTTGCCGTCTACGGCGGCTTGTTCACCAGTGCCTTTTTGGCCGCGACACTTTTACCCGTGGTCTCCGAAGCCGTGCTGGCAGGCTTGCTGATCGAACGTGCCGATCAAGTGTGGGCACTGGTATTAACGGCCACGGCGGGCAACGTATTGGGCGCGATGCTGAACTGGGTGCTGGGTCGGTTCTTTTCGGAACTCCGTCACAAAAAATGGTTCCCGGTATCGGAAGCGCACTATGACCGCGCCATCGGTTGGTATCAGCGATTTGGATATTGGTCGTTGTTGCTGGCATGGGCACCAATCATCGGCGATCCACTGACCGTGGTCGCCGGCGTGCTGCGCTGTCACATCGTGCCGTTCGTGGTTTTTGTTACGCTCGGCAAGCTGGTCCGCTACATCGCCATCGCCGCGATCACCCTACACTGGATAGGCGGCTAGACCGCGCGATCAACCAGATAAAGCCCAACCACGCCGGTGATGATCAACGCGATGCAGGCAAACCGAAGCGCGCTCGCCGGCTCGCCAAGGGCTGCCATCCCGATCACCGCCACCAACGCGGTGCCAAGGCCGGACCAAACGGCATAGGCAGCCGACACCGGGATGCCTTTGAGCGCCAGACCAAGCAAACCCAGGCTTGCCATGTAGCCAACCACAGTCACGACGACAAAAAGCGGTTTTGTAAACCCCATCGACAATTTTAACGAGACCGTACCGACGACTTCAAAACAGATGGCGGCGATCATAAAGAGCCAATGCATCGGCGCTCCTCCTGTGTTTGTAATCCTTCTAGCCGCCTAAACGTTGAACTTAAACAACATCAGGTCGCCGTCGTGAACGAGGTATTCCTTGCCCTCTTGGCGCACCTTGCCGGCATCTTTGCAGGCCTGCTCACCACCCAGTGAAATAAAATCATCATAGGCGATGGTTTCAGCACGGATAAAGCCGCGCTGGAAATCAGTATGGATGGCGCCCGCAGCGTCAGGTGCTTTGGCGCCGCCATGCACGGTCCAGGCGCGGACTTCTTTTGGGCCTTGGGTGAAGAACGTGATCAACGACAACAATTTATAGCCGGCACGAATGACCCGGGCGAGGCCGGTTTCTTCGAGGCCCAAAGTCTCCAAGAACTCGGCTTTTTCCTCGGCAGAGCTTAATTGGGCAATTTCTTCTTCGATCTTTGCCGAGATCACCACGGCCTCTGCACCCTCGGCAGCGGCTTTTTCAAACACGCGCGCAGACTGGCTATTTCCTTCGGCCGCCATATCTTCTTCGACATTGCAAATATACAGCACCGGCTTGCCGGTCAGCAGTTGCAGCATTTTAAACGCACGTTTTTCATCGTCAGCAAGTTCCAATACACGGGCCGGTTTGCCGTCGCGCAGCAGTGCCAGCGCGCGATTGCAGATGTCCAATTCTTTGCTCGCCTCTTTATCGCCGCCACGAATCCGTTTCATCAGCGGGATTTCGCGCTTTTCCAGACTCTCCATATCGGCCAGCATTAGTTCTGTTTCGACCGTTTCCGCATCGGCGATCGGATCAATCTTGCCTTCGACATGGGTCACGTTGTCGTCTTCGAAACAGCGCAGCACATGACAGATCGCATCCACTTCACGGATGTTCGCCAAGAACTGGTTGCCGAGGCCTTCACCCTTGGAGGCGCCGCGCACAAGACCCGCGATGTCGACGAATTCCAGGCTGGCCGGCACGACTTTTTGCGGCTTGGTGATTGCTGCGATGGCATCAAGCCTGGGATCGGGCACGGTCACACGACCGGTATTCGGCTCAATCGTGCAAAATGGAAAGTTCGCCGCTTCCGCCTGCGCGGTTTGCGTCAGTGCGTTGAAAAGGGTCGATTTGCCGACGTTCGGCAGGCCAACGATCCCGCAGTTAAATCCCATAATCTATGCCTTTTCGTTGTCGTTTTTGTTGCTATCGGGCTTCGGCGCGTTTGGCCGGTTCGGGCTGATGCGATGCGCAACTTTGCTCATGAACGAGGGATCATCGCCATCCAACATATCGCCCAAGAATTCAGCGCAGCCATCAAGCATAGGGTCCAACCATTCCTGGTCAGCTTTCGAAAAGTCTTTGAGGACGTAGTTCTTCACTTCGCCCTTATCGCCTGGATGACCAACGCCCATGCGCACCCGCGCATAGTCTGCACCGAGCCCGGCATGGATCGAGCGCAACCCGTTGTGCCCGGCATGGCCGCCACCCCGTTTAACGCGCAGCTTGCCCGGTGCCAAATCGATTTCATCATGAAAAACGATGATGTCTTCGGACGAGATTTTATAAAACGTCGCCGCCGCCAACACCGAACGACCGGAGTCGTTCATATACGTCATTGGCTTGAGGACAAGCGCCTTCTTGCCGTCGACCACACCATCAGCGATCTCACCCTGGAACTTTGTGCGCCAGGGCGAAAAGCCATGGCGGCGGACGATTTCGTCCACCGCCATGAAGCCGATGTTGTGTCGGTTGCCGACGTAAGCCGGGCCGGGATTTCCGAGACCGACGACAAGAAACATAAGGAATATCCGTCCTGAGGATTAATCCTCGGACTTTTCCTCGTCATCGTCGCCGTCTTCAGCGTCATCGCCGCCTTCAGCGGATTCTGCACCCACTTCTGCCGCTTCCTCATCGCCTTCTTCGGCTTCGGTGTAGACAGTCGGTGCGGCAATCGTCGCAATGGTAAAGTCACGATCCGTGATCGTGAGATCGACATTTTCAGGCAGCGTAATGTTGCTGATATGCACCGAGTCGCCGATCTCCAGACCTGCCAAGTCGGCGATCAAGCTCTCCGGAATGCTGTCCGGCGAACAACGCAACTCGACCTCGTGACGCACCACGTTGAGCACGCCGCCTTCTTTGAGGCCCGGGCATGTGTCTTCGTTGATGAATTCCACATACACTTCGACAGCGAGACGTGTTTTCGCACTAAACCGCATGAAGTCGACATGCGTCGGCAGGTCGTTGATCGGGTGAACCTGCAGGTCACGTGCCAGCACTTTGTATGAATCCGACCCGACTTGCACTTCATAGACGTGGGAAAAGAAACCCGGCTGTTGGATTTCTTTCATCAAGTCGACAGGGTTGACCGAAATCAATACTGGCTCTTGCTTGTTGCCATAGATAACACCCGGAACACGTCCGGCGCGGCGTACAGCACGAGCGGCCCCCTTGCCGGCCCGATCGCGAAGCTCCGCATTTAGTTTATGAGCAGTGGCCATGTCTTTAACTCCTTGTACAACATGGTTGCAGACGGCCTCCAGGGGTGTCCGTCTGCGGGAACCGACCCGAACCGCCGGGCCGGAATTCTGTGTTTAGTCGAACAGCGACGAGACTGAACTCTCGTGACTGATTCGCTGCATCGCCTCGCCGATCAACGGCGCGACGGTCAATTGTCTAATATTCTGCGCAACCCTTACGGCTTCCGTCGCTTGGATACTGTCGGTGATTACAAGGCGCTGCAGCGGCGACGACGTCACCCGTGCCACGGCACCGCCCGACAACACACCGTGCGTCACATAAGCAGAAACCGATTCTGCGCCCTTCTGCATCAAGGCAACCGCAGCGTTACACAACGTACCGGCACTATCGACGATATCGTCGACCAAGATACAGTGGCGTTTTTCAACGTCACCGATGATGTTCATAACTTCAGACACGCCGGCGCGCTCGCGGCGCTTGTCGATGATTGCGAGTTCAGCGCCTAAGCGCTTCGCGAATGCCCGCGCCCGCACAACACCGCCGACGTCCGGCGAGACGATGACCAAATCACCGGTATCGCCATTCATAGAGTCTTCAATGTCTTTGGCCAACACGGTCTCGGCATAGAGGTTGTCGGTCGGGATATCAAAAAAGCCTTGGATTTGGCCAGCGTGCAGATCCATCGTCAAAACACGATCAGCGCCAGCTTCGGTGATCAAATTGGCAACCAGCTTCGCCGAAATCGGCGTACGCGGGCCGGATTTACGGTCTTGGCGGGCATAACCGAAGTATGGGATCACCGCGGTTGTCCGCCGTGCAGACGCGCGACGGAGCGCATCCAATGTCACCAGCAATTCCATCAGGTTGTCGTTCGCCGGATACGACGTCGACTGCACAATGAACACGTCCTCACCACGCATGTTTTCCTCGATCTCGACGAAAACTTCCATGTCCGAGAAACGCCGCACGCTGGCTTTTGTCAGCGGCAGGTTAACGTAGGCCGAAATGGCCTCCGCGAGTGGACGGTTCGAGTTGCAGGCGATGATTTTCATGTAAAATATCCGGGCCCCAAAAAGCGCGCGGAACATATCAACCTGATCCCTGCCTGTAAACGCTTTGATGGCACGAATGCAAAACGCCGGTTTTTCGCGATTTAACGCAAAATCAAGCGATTTAGTAATTACTTGGCGGTGGTGGCGCGCGACCGGGGGTCCTTGGCAGATCGACGTCCGGAAAATCGGGCAATTGTTCGCGTTCCCGCATGCTGGTGTCGGCGTCCCCAAACAGGTCTTGTATGCCACGTACCGCCGCCAACGACACGGCTTCGGCGACGCGGCCCCATTCGCCGTCCAAACTGCCCGCGACGATGGTATTTTCCTGCACCGCATTGCCGACCTCATCACCGGTCACGGTACCGACATTCCATGAAATCCGCACATATTGCCGCCCGTTCACGGGCTCACCCATGTCGACGGTCCCCTGGATGACAAACCCAGCTTGGCGAGGATCTTCAGAAATTGTCACATCACGGGCGCGCAGTGCCGATTTCAAGCCGGCCGTCAGCGCTTCGTTGCCGTTGCCGGGTGCACCAACCACGGGCTTGATCAGAAACGACGGCTGCCCCCAGCGGACCTGCGCAAACGCTGCGCCGCCTGGCCCGGCGGGCCTGGCATCACCCGGGCGGCGGACATCCGCATCCATATTGGGGGCAAGACCGGCGAGCAGGCCCTCGTCTTTGTCTTCTTCGGCGCGTTCAGGCGCCGTGCCGCCAGGCGGCGGTGCGACCGTGATACCATCTCCGCTGATCGCCGGACGGGTCAGCGGCCGCGGTGGGCCGGCAGGTTGCATCCCAGACTCATTCGTGCCGCCTTCGGAAGGCAACGTCAGCAAAGACGGCAACTGATCCGGTGGCGGAATTTGCGCATCAGCCGGTTGGGCCACGTTGGATACCGTCGGCGATGTCGGTGACCCCGCATCGCTTGCGGTCTCAGTCATTGTGCTTTCAAGGCCAACCACATTGCCGTTGGTCCGCTCGGATATCCGCGCCAAGGGCATCGATAGCTTTAGATTATCGGTCGGCTTAGTTTCCGGTGCGGCCTCCACCTGCGCAGGCCGGGTATCGTTGTGGGTCATGGTCAGATCCATCGGCGGGCTGACCTGGGCTTCAACCATGTTCACGACGCGTGGCGCCGCATCGGCGACCAACAGGTTGATCGCTTCGGGCGCACCGGTCTGCCAGAGGCGACTATCGATCACCACTTGCTGGCTATAGGTCGCAACCAGGGTGCCATAGGGCGCGCGGATCGCCCATTCGATGGTCAGCCACGTCACCGCACCTCGGGGTTCTGCAGAGATCACGCTGCCGACCACGGACGCGCCTGCCTAGTTGGGTTCGAACGATAGAATTGCCGGGCGCTGATGATCGCGAAGCTCTGCAGCGATTGCGTCTGCCAAGATCAGCGCAGTTTGCGATGGCGCCCCCTCCAAAGGTACGACAAACACCACCTGGGCCATCGCTTCTTCGCCGCTTTGTGCGGCGCGATTCGCGGCGGGCGGCGCACCGGCACCAATGGGGACGGCAGTATCCGCACACGCCGAAATCATCAACGTCAAGCTGAGCGCCACACACAGGTGGATGACCCGCACACGTTCAGGCCTCAACAGGCGGCGCAAAAGCCCGCAAAATGAAAGATCGTTCGCCACCTTTGGAATCTACCAGTCCGCCACGACGTTTTCAGTAAAAACGACACATGAACGCCACCAAGCACGCAATCATTGCACAATTAACTGGGCGGTGGTGGCGCCCGCCCCGGAATTTGCCGGAGCTTTCGGCGCGGCGGCGCAGGGGGTTGCGCCGACGACGGCCCACCGCCCAAATTCGGCGCACGCAGCTTTGTCGGATCATGCTTTTCGATAATGCCGACGATTCCGTCCGTGGCGGCGGCGGCGACGAACGCTGCAGTCTGGCCCCAACGGCCATCCAAGCTGCCGGCAGGCACCGCGTTGGCTTGATCTGCTGTACCCAGTTTTTCGTCGTCGACGCCATTCACCGTCCAAAGAATGCGAACCGCCTGCATGCCGTCGTCGGGCGCGCCGATGCTGACATTCGCACCGACATTGAACACCGCCTTGTCAGGATCATCGGTCAGCCGCAGCCCATGTCCCGACAGCGCCACCGTCATCGCACGCCGAAGGGCCGTATTTCCGTCGCCCGGCGCACCGGTGGCTTCACGCACAAAAATTCCACGGCGCCCCAGCAATCGATCACGGGTTCGCACATCGTCGCTATCGCCAAAAATCATTCGCGCCACGCGGGTGCCGGTGGTCAGACCGACGCGCGCCAAAATCGATGCTGCACCATAGTCCCATTCCAAGCGAGTCGCAGGAATGTCTTGGGCAAACGCGTCCACGGTCTCGCCGTCACGTTCATCCAGTTGCCAGCCGATACTGACCAAGGTGCGCGCTGTTGGGTCGTTCTCGTTGATATGCACGTGCCCCGTTAAGATGAATCTGCTCTGGTTGAGCGCGGTCGCCGCTGGAATTTCGTGTTCGCGTTCAAGATTTTTCGCCACCGCTTCAGCCAAAAGCTGACCCATCGGTCGCGTGGTGCCGGTCAGCGGCTCGACCTCAACCCCTTCGCGGAATAAATTATCGGCAAGTGGGTTTGGCGCGTCGGTGTCATCGCGACCAAACGGGCGTGGCAGAGGGCCGCACGCACTCAGCAGCATCAAAAGCACAAGACCGGCAGCAAACACCCTCATGCGGTGCCAAGACCGACCACGCATGTCGCGAGCAAACCCAGCATGATAACAAACAAAAAGATCAACATATGCGGCATGGCAGCCCTATGGTCAGGGAATGTATGGCAACTCAAGCGGCAGCCGCGATAATCGCTCCGGCGCGCCGTCAGTGGTCAGCACGGTTTCGCCCAAGCACATCGCCAACTGCTGATCGCTGTCAAAAATAATCATGTGGCAAAAATATACCATGCCGGGCACGACGATCACCGGATTGTCGGCATAGATCATCGGCCAATCCATCCAGTTCGGCGCGAACGTGGTGCCGAGGCTGTAGCCACATGCATTAAGCCGATGCGCCTGCATGCCCGCATCATCG
>JAFMCK010000117.1 GCA_017857825.1 Rhodospirillales bacterium | reverse complement strand
ACGAGTCGGCGTTTAAATGGTTCACCATCGCCGCAGCGTTTAACGATGCGACCGCTGCAAAGAATGCGGATCGACTAAGTCCGCGCTTAAATGCCGCACAACGTGCGCGGGCCCTCAACGCCGCGCAGGCGTTTCGTGCACAACCAATTTCCACCCGTTTACAGGATAATTGATCGGATAAACTATGGGTTTCCTGATTAGGATCTTTAAATTTGCGCTTAAGCTCGGCGTCGTCGTGGTCGGCATCGGCGTTATTGTTTCGTACGCGAGGCTGAGCGAGCATGGAGATCTGCGTGCCGAACTGATGCAGCGAATTGCGGATTCTTATGTTGGGCGGCTTTCGATTGGTGGCCCGACGGAATTACAATTTACCTTTCCGCCCAGCGTGATCATTCACGATGTGCGTATTAAGAACGCCAAGTGGGCCAGCAAGCCCGACATGATGCGCGCCAATACGGTCGTCGCGGAAATCGATTTGATTCCGTTGCTGCAAGGGCAGATGGCGATGCCGAGGCTGCGTATGATCGGTGTCGATATTGTTGTTGAAGCAGGGCCTAATGGTAAAACCAATTGGGACGAATTGAATGATTTCGAGACCGCGGGGGGGCCTTGCTCAATCAGGACCGCCATCCATGATCGTGCCCAACATCGCGGGGACCATGGTATCCTTGTCGCAGGCAACGGTGTCGGTGATCGGGCAGGGCGCGCAGACTGTGGCCTCGGTGTCGTTGGGGAACGCGGACGTGCTTTCTGGCGGATCTATCCCCTGCCAATAGGGAAAAGTGGTACATGATCAAAAAAACGCCCTGGACCTATTTTAGGCCCAGGGCGGGTGAGTTACAGGGTGGTCATTCGGGTACGTTCAATCGTTTAACTTGCGGGTTGACCGATGTTGCGGATTTTACCGATCAGATGGCGCACGTATTGCGCCCGTAACCGGCGACCTTCGTGCATGCCTTGCTCAATCGCGCCGTTAGGCAGCAACGATCTATCTGCATCAAAGTGGTGTCTATCTGCGTGTCTCATGATAGTCTCCTTAAACTGCTGTGGTGAGGGCGTAGGCCCCTCAAACCGTTGAACAGACCGTAGCGAAGTGCCTAAAATTCGATAATCATCAAAAAAGACTATATTTCGTGAAGAATATTCATTAATGTGCCTGCATGGATAAATTAGGCGAAATGGAAACCTTCGCGCGGGTCGTGGAAACCGGGAGTTTCTCGGGGGCTGCGCGAGACCTGCGTATGACGCCGTCTGCGGTTTCGAAAATGATCGGCCGGCTTGAAGATCGACTTGGCGTGCGCTTGCTCAGCCGCACCACCCGTAAACTCAGCCTGACCGAAGAAGGGCGAGTCTTTTATCAGCGGGTGACGCCGATCTTAGCCGAAGTCTCGGAAGCCGAAGACACTGTGTCGTTATCGACACTCGAAGCGCGTGGGGTTTTGCGGGTCAACGCTTCAACCGCGTTCGGCCAATATCAAATCGTGCCGTTGATCCCAGATATGCTGGAACGCTATCCGAATTTGCAGGTGCAATTGACGATGACAGACAGCATGGTCAACTTGGTCGAAGAGGGATTCGACGTCGGCGTGCGCATCGGAATTTTGACAGATTCTACGTTGGTGGCACGCAAGCTCGGCATTCCAAATCGTATGGTTGTCGCGGCGCCGTCGTATTTGAAACGCCACGGCGTGCCGAAAACGCCGGACGATCTGGTGAACCACGAATGTCTCAAACTCTCAATTCCGACGGCGCTCAACAGATGGGAATTTATGTTCCCTGAAGGCTCGCGCATGGTCGATGTATCCGGCCGTTTTGAAGCCGACAATGCCATCGCATTGCACGAAGCGGCGATTGCCGGGTTGGGCCTATTTCGTGCGGCCTCGTTCGTGGTTGGCGATGATATCAAGGCCGGCCGTCTGGTGCCGGTGTTGGAGGATTTTGAGACCTCGGGCGATGCAGGGATTTTTGTCGTCTGGCCGCACAATCGCAACCTGTCGGCCAAAGTGCGGGCCTTCGTCGACACCTTGGTCGAGGCGTTTACCCCGATCCCGCCCTGGGAACGAGTGCCTGATTGAATAGCTTTTTTGGTGTGTCGTTACGGCACGTCGACCAAGATCGCTTTCGCCTGTGCCTTTAGGCTGTCGACATAGCGTTTTTGCGACCAGCCGCATGTGACCCGGTAATATTCCCAATTTCGGATGGCGATCAGTGACGCCAAAACGTCGGTCGCTTCCTTTACTGTGTAGGCCGCATTCAGGTGGCCGTCCTTTTCAAGGGCGTCAATGGCGGCTTGGCAGCCGTGCCGGAGTGCGGCCATACGGTCATCCCATGCGGCACGTGCGGCGGCGTCGGTCTCACGCATCACATCCAATGCTTTGGCGACGCCAAAGATCACCGGAATATAATTGCCGGCAGCCTCGATGAACGCGTCGAGCCGTGCCACGCCCGACGTGGCCGTTCGGCTTGCCACCAAGCGCTCGTCGACTTTGTTGACGACATCTATGTAGTGGGTCGTTTCGGTCAGTAGCTCCGCCCGTGATGGGAAATGCAGATAGACGGCCTGCCGACTGACGCCGACGTGCTTGGCAATATCGCTCATGCTGACTGCTGCACCTTTGCCGCCTTCCAGCAGATTCCAGGTGGCTTCAAGAATCTTTGTACGGGTATCTTTTTTCTCACTTGACATCATGTCAACTTACAGGATATTTACACGTTGTCAATTGACATCATGTCAAGTGACTTTGTTTGCCACGGTTCAGATAAAAAGGATGGTCTGATGACATCATCGATGAAAAGCCCGAAAGTGTTTGTTTGGGTTGCACACCCGAAGCCCAACTCGTTATGCGGGGGCATAGCCGATGCCTATCAGGCGTCGGCTGAAGCCGGCGGTGCGCAGGTAAGGCGTATGGACTTGCACGCGATGCACTTTGATACAGCATTTCAAGGTTACGAGTCGAACCATGCAGCGTTGGAGCCTGATCTTGCGCGTTGGCAGGAGAATGTCCGCTGGGCCGATCATATCTTTATTGTGCACCCGTGCTGGTGGGGCACCATGCCGGCGCAAGCAAAAGCCGTTTTTGACCGCGCATTGCTGCCGGGATTTGGCTTTAAGTTTACCGGTGATGGGAGCAAGTGGGATCGGTTGCTCGCCGGCAAAACCGCCGACGTGATCATGACATCTGACACGCCGCCGATCTTGGATACACTGTTGTATGCCGGGTCTGGTCGTCGACTGGTCAAAAAACAAATTTTGGAATTCTGCGGGATTAAGCCGAATTCTATCCGGCAGTTTGGTTCGGTAAAAGTGTCATCGCCCGAAAAGCGCCAAGGCTGGTTGAATAAAGCGGGTGCTATGGGTGCGCAGGCAGCGCAATGCCTTGTAGAGGCAGCGTAAAAGTTTGAGGAAGCGACCTCCCTGTCATGCTACGTTTACGTCCAGCCGATGGCATGGCATGGCTTCTATGCCAAATTAGCATTGGACGCACGGGGCTTTGATGGCAAAAAGGCGCCGAATTGTGCCGGTGTCGGCGCCGCTTACGGAGAAGATGATGAACGACGATGGTGATAAATTCGTGCCTGATGAAAACACATCGGGGGCGCCAAAGGCCTCTCGGGCGAGTCGTATCAGCTCACTCGGCGGGCGCGTAAAGCCGTCGTATCTGTTGGCCGCATTGCTTGCGATTGGCGTCACGGCGTGGGTGGCATCTGGGGCGTTGACTGAAAATCCGCCGGCACCGATGCACACGGCGGGTGAGCGCGCCGGTGGGCCGTCAAAACCGGTACAGGTCCGTGTTGCCGAACTCAACGCGTCGGAACGTCCGCGCCATGTCGTCGTCACAGGGCGCACCAATGCCATTAAAGATGCGGAAATTAAAGCGGAGACATCCGGGCAGGTGATCGCACGACCTGCACGCAAAGGCACGGTCGTCGAAAAAGGCACGGTCTTGCTTCGGCTCGCCATGGATGATCGCCAAGCCCGCCTGGACGACGCGCGGGCACGCCTGGAAGAGGGGCAGATCACATTTAATGCGTCCAAGGATCTGCAGCGAAAGCAGTTCGAGTCGCAAATCAAATTGGCACAAAGCAAAGCATCGTTGGCCTCGGCCAAGGCGGCTTTGGCGGCGATTGAATTGGATGTGGCGCGCACTGAAATCCGCGCGCCGATTGACGGGTTTATCGAAACTTTGCTGCCCGGTCCCGGTGACTATGTCGAAGCCGGCGATATGGTCGCGATGGTGGTCGACCTGGACCCGGTCCGAGTCATCGTTAATGTGACCGAGCGGGACGTCGCCGATATCAAAGTCGATGATTTGGCCACCGTCAAACTACCGAACGGGCGCGAGATCGGCGGCACCGTCCACTATGTGTCACGTGTCGCCAACGACATCACGCGGACCTTCCGTATCGATATTTGGATCGACAATCCTGACAACACGATTCCTGCTGGCGTGACTGCCGAAGTGTTGCTCACGGCTGGCGCCCGGATTGCCCACAAGGTACCGTCTTCGGCGTTGACGCTGAACGGCGAAGGGGCACTTGGCGTGCGCTCGGTAAATGCAGACGACACGGTCGAATTTCACAAGGTGACGTTGATCGAAGATACCTCTGATGGCACGTGGGTGGCCGGGCTGCCGAACCAAGTTCGTGTGATCACCGTTGGCCAAGAGTTTGTCACCGAAGGCCAGGTCGTTGCGCCGACCACCGGCGTCGTCGCAGACACAAAAGGCGGAGACGCGTCGTGAATGCGATGATCGACGCCGCGCTCAGCCACAGCCGGACCGTCATCAGTGGCCTGGTATTGCTGCTGATCGCCGGCATCGTGGCGTTCAACGATATCCCCAAGGAATCCGAGCCGGACGTCAACATTCCGATCATCTATGTGTCGATGCATCACGAGGGCATCTCCCCTGAAGACGCCGAACGCCTGTTGGTGCGGCCGATGGAGCAGGAACTGCGGACCATCGAGGGTGTCAAAGAAATGCGCTCCAAAGCGTATGAAAGCGGCGCCAACGTGACGCTCGAATTCGATGCTGGATTTGATGCCGATGCGGCGCTGACCGATGTTCGCGAAAAAGTTGACCTCGCCAAGCCGGAATTGCCGACAGAGACCGATGAGCCGGAAGTGCACGAGGTCAATTTCTCGTTGTTTCCGGTGCTCGTCGTCACGTTGTCGGGCGATGTGCCGGAACGTGCGCTGCTGCGTCTCGCGCGGGATCTGCGCGATCAGTTGGAGGGCATCGTTCAGGTGCTCGAGGTCAATATTGCGGGTGACCGCGAGGAAATGGTCGAAGTCGTGATCGACCCGGTCGCGATTGAAAGCTATGGCCTGTCGCCGGTGGAAACCGTGGCCAGCGTGCAAAGTTCAAACTTGTTGGTGGCGGCAGGGGCGCAGGATACCGGTGAAGGCCGTTTTGCCGTTAAAGTGCCGGGCTTGTTTGAGACCGTTGCTGACATTGCGTCGATGCCGGTCAAAATCGACGGCGACACCACGATCACGCTGGGCGATATCGCCGAACTCAGGCGCGGTTACAAGGACCCGCAAAGCTTTGCGCGGGTCGATGGACGCCCTGCTGTTGCCCTGGAAGTCTCCAAGCGCACCGGCGAGAATATTATTGAGACCGTGGCCCGTGTCCGCGCCACCGTTGAAGCATCCCGCGCCGTGTGGCCGGAAGCACTTCGGGACTCGATTTCGGTCGCATATCTGCAGGACAAGTCTGACGATATTCGGCTGATGCTGTCTGATTTACAAAACAACGTACTGTCGGCGGTGGTGTTGGTGATGGTGATCATTGTCGCGGCATTGGGGCTGCGCACAGCAGGATTGGTCGGCATTGCCATTCCGGGCTCGTTTCTGACCGCGATTTTGATTCTTTATATGTTCGGCTTTACCGTCAACATCGTGGTGTTGTTCAGCTTAATCCTGGCGGTCGGAATGTTGGTCGACGGCGCCATTGTCGTGACCGAATACGCCGACCGTAAAATGGCCGAAGGTGAAGGCAAGGCCACGGCATACGGGTTGGCTGCGAAGCGGATGGCGTGGCCGATCACGGCATCGACGGCGACCACGCTGGCGGCGTTCTTGCCGCTCTTGTTCTGGCCGGGTGTGGTCGGACAGTTCATGAAGTTTCTGCCGATCACGTTGTTGGTCACGTTGACCGCATCTTTGGCCATGGCGTTGATGTTCATTCCGGCCATCGGCGCCCAGATCGGCAAGGCGGGCGGGGTCGTCGACAAAGACCTCAGCAAAGAAATCGCGGGTGACTCAAAATTTGATACCAGTAAGATCGGCGGCTCGACGGGCCGCTACGTGCGCATGCTGGATGCGGCGCTGCGCCACCCGGTGAAGATCATCTTGATCGCGGTGACGCTGTTGGTCGGTGTGCAGGTTGTGTACGCAAACTTCGGCAAGGGCGTTGAATTCTTCCCAGATGTCGAACCTGAGCTCGCGAAACTGCAAGTGCGCGCCCGTGGAAACCTGTCGATTTGGGAGCAGAAAACCCTGATCGAAGAGGTGGAAGGCCGGATTCTTGATATCCAAGGCATCCGCGATACATACACCCGGGTCGGACGAGAAAATCGCTCCGAAGAAGCCGAAGACATCATCGGCGAAATCACCCTGGAATTTGATGAATGGTTCTTACGCCCGAGCGCCGACAAAATTCTGGCGCAAGTGAATGAGCGGACCAAGGACCTCGCCGGCATCTATGTGGACCGTCGCAAGGCCGAGGCCGGGCCGCCAGTCGGCAAACCGATCCAAATCGAGTTGGCGAGTCGGAGCCCTGAGCTTTTGACCCCAGCAACGGCGCGGGTCCGGGCGTACATGGAAAGTATGGACGGCCTGCGTAGTATCGAAGACAGTCGCCCGCTGCCGGGCATCGAATTCAAGATTGATGTGGATCGGGCGCAAGCTGCCAAATACGGCGTGAATATCGAGTTGGTCGGCCGCGCCGTGCAGCTTGCCACGAATGGTCTGAAGCTCGGTGAATATCGTCCGGACGATGCCGATGATGAAATCGATGTCCGTGCGCGCTACCCTGAAAACCTGCGTACGCTTGATCAATTGGGTGACACGCGGGTCGACAGCGGCGCGGGGTCGGTGCCGATCAGCAACTTCTCCAGCTTCGAAGCGGTTAAGAAAACCGGCACCTTGCGACGCACCGACACGTTGCCGGTGATGTCGGTGAAAGCGGATGTGGCCGAAGGTGTCTTGGTAGACGCCAAAGTCACGCAACTCCGCGAATGGATCGCCACCGAGGCTGGGTTAGATCCGCGTATCTTGGTGAAGTTCAAAGGCGAAGACGAAGAACAACAAGCCGCTCAGGCATTTTTGATGAAGGCATTCGCCGTCGCCTTGTTCTTGATGGCTTTGATTTTGGTGACCCAGTTCAACAGCTTCTATTCCGCGTTCCTGATTTTGTCGGCGGTGGTGATGTCGACGATCGGCGTGTTCATCGGTCTGTTGGTGACGGGGCAGCCGTTTGGCATCGTCATGAGTGGGATCGGTGTAATTGCGCTGGCGGGCATTGTGGTCAACAACAACATCGTCTTGATCGATACTTTCGATCGTTTGCGCGAAGAAGCGAACTCGGTCCGTGACGCAATCCTCAAGACAGGTGCGCAACGTTTGCGCCCTGTGATGTTGACCACGGTGACGACGATCTTGGGCCTGATGCCGATGGTGTTCGGCATCAACATTGATTTCGTCAATCGCAGCGTCAATATCGGCGCACCTTCGACTCAGTGGTGGTCGCAGTTGTCGACCGCTATTGTATTCGGCCTCGCGTTTGCGACGGTGCTCACACTTGTTGTCACGCCGGCAGCGTTGATGTTGAAAGGCAATATCGCCGATTGGTGGGCCGGACGCGGCAACCGTATGCCACCCCCGCAAACGCCACGCGACTTCAAAGCCATCAACGGTAAGGCTGCCGCTGAATAAGGGCTCGTTTAAGGCTTCGGTTGGCTGATTGCGTTCTCGCCGTCGTCGTCATCGTCTTCGATTTCTTCATCTTCTTCAGGCGGCAGGCCGGCCGCATCGCGGTCGAGCAGCCGCTTATAGCGGCGGATCGCGTAGGGCATGGAAAATAAATACGCGATGATGACCACAGACAGGGTCCACCAAGGGGCCGAGACCGTAAAGGTGATGACCACCGTGATGCCGATCATCATCGGCAAAAACCAAGCGCGGGGAATACGTGATGCCTTGAACGACAGCGTATGAATGGTGCTGATTAGCATGCCACCGACGATGAGCTGCCAGATGCCGACGAAGGCCGGCTCGCGGACAAAGGTATCGCCTAAGTTAAATGACAAGATCATCGGCAACAGCACCAATCCGGCCCCAGCCGGCGCCGGCACGCCGGTAAAGAACTGCCCGGCCCATGCGGGCTTGTTCGGATCTTCGAGGGCAACGTTAAAGCGCGCCAAACGAAGTCCGCAGCACATCGCGAACAGCAGACAGATCAGCCATCCCCAGCGTCCGGCATCCTGCATTGCCCACAAATACAACACCAACGCCGGGCAGACGCCGAAGCAGACGAAGTCCGACAAGGAATCCAGCTCGGCACCGAATTTACTGGCTCCTTTTAAAAGTCGCGCGACGCGGCCATCCAGCGTGTCCAAAAGGGCGGCCACCGCAATCGCCATCACCGCGAATTCCCAGCGCGAATCCAACGCAAAGCGGACAGAGGTCAGGCCTGATGCCAAGCCCATCAGCGTCAGCATATTGGGAATGAACTTGTTGAGGCTCATAACCCGAATGCCGCGTTTTTTCGGGGTTGGGTCAGGCGAGCTTGGGTCAGGCGTTGGAGTGTCGGCATTCATCTTAGCGGACCTCACCTTTGCGGGCATCGCCTTTGACTTTCAGATCGGCGAGCACGGTTTCACCGGCAATCGCAGTTTGTCCTTCGATGACCGACGGCACGGTGCCTTCGGGAAGGTAGATATCGACGCGGGACCCGAAGCGGATCAGGCCGAAACGTTCTCCGGCTCGCATGGCGCGGCCTTCGTCGACGTCACAGATGATGCGCCGCGCAACGAGGCCCGCAATCTGCACGAAGCCGATCTCGCGATCGTCCTTCATTTTGACTTTTAGGCTCATGCGCTCGTTAAACTCGCTGGCCTTGTCGAGGGACGCATTGAAAAACTTGCCGGGTCGATAATGCTTGCCGCTGATGACGCCGTTCACGGGGACGCGGTTCACATGCACATTGAACACGTTCATAAACACGGCGACGCGGGTCAGGGGCTTGTCGCCCATATCCAGTTCGGGTGGTGGCGGCGCTTGGACGATAGACTGAACGACGCCATCGGCGGGGCTGATCACCAGATTTTCATCAACCGGTGTGATGCGGTCCGGGTCGCGGAAAAAATAAATGCACCATGCCGTCAGCACCAAGCCGACAAAGCCCAGAGGTGCCCACCAAACGTACAGCAACAGTGTAACGACCGCGAAAATCGCGATGAACGGATATCCGGCGCGATTGATGGGAACAAGAATATCTTTTAGCAAAATGGGACTCCGTCGCTTAAGTGCCGCACAATACGGCCAGTTGTCCGGACTTTACACCATTATAGGCAATGAGACAGCCTTTGAAGCATACTTGTACAATGACCAAGAAATGCCTCCTTACGGATGTGGAATCAGGCTCGAAAGCCCGAGATTCTATGCTAGCATCCCCGAATGACAAATGTAGCTGGTGAAATAACGCGAAACCTTCTTGATCTTGCCGATGCTGCCGATGGTGGCATGGCGATGGATTTGGATTGCGATCTGGTCAACGGTGCGCCGGACCGTCGGCTTGAATTCGGGTTCGAGTTCCGCGGGATTCCGTTTGTTGTGCGCGCGACAGCCGTCGGACAGGCGAGCCAAGTCGAGATGCGGGTGAATCTTGGTGTTTTGCCATTTTCTGCCGAAGACAAA
>JAFMCK010000116.1 GCA_017857825.1 Rhodospirillales bacterium | reverse complement strand
TGTTGGCAGCCAGGCCGTCTAAGAATCCGTCGTCCAGCCAGGCGTGCACATCCTGGCTCATAAACGCCGGGTCGGTGAGTTCGGCATTGCGGAGAATGAAGGCTTGTTTGGTGGCCTCGACCAGACCGTGCACAAAATCAAACCCTTCGGCGGTTTTCACGCCCAAGCGATCAAACAACGCCAAGATCATCACCGAACTGACACCCTGCGTTGGCGGCGGCATGTTGTAGACGGTGCCGGCACTCGTCTTCACCTGAAGCGCCGCCACCTGCTTGGCTTGATAGGCTTCCAAATCTGACAGCCGTAGCGGGCTGCCGATATCGGTCAGCACCTTGGCGTTCGCGCGCGCGATGTCGCCCCGATAAAAATCATCCAGGCCGGCTTCGACCAAATGGGCCAACGTAGCACCTAGGCCAGGTTGGCGCAGCACATCGCCGGGCGCGAGTACCGCACCGTCACGCAAATAAGTCTCGGCAAAGCCCGGGACATCGATCAAGCCGTCGAGTTTATCGAGCGTCAACTCGTGCTGGCCGACGGTGACCGGCACGCCATCGTTAGCATGGCGGATCGCGTCTTCGAGCAAGCGCGACAACGGCAGTTTACCGCCACCGATTTTCAGTGCTTCAGCCCAGCCACCGATGGTGCCGGCGACGGTCAGCGCCGCACCCGGCCCCCGCGATGGAATTTGATCCAGGCCCTGGTCCTTATAGAACGAAGGACTTGCCAACGCAGCACTTTGACCGGCTGCATCAATACCGACCGGTGCCTTGCCCTTTTCGGCGATCAACCAAAACCCGTCGCCGCCGACCGCATTCATGTGCGGGTACACCACGGCAATGGCAGCTGCCATCGCGACCATCGCTTCAACCGCATTGCCGCCGTCACGGAGGACGCGAACACCCGCTTCGGATGCCAAGTGATGCGGGGCAGTGACCATGCCGCCAAGGGCGGTCGGGGTATTCAGCATCCGTCTAACTCCTTAAATCACATCAGGCCAAATGATTTGGCTGTCGCATACAACATGCGTGCCGCCGTGATGGCAAGGAACACAGCAAAGGCAATACGTAGCGCACGGGCGTTGATGGTGTTAGCGATCTTCGCGCCCACCGGCGCCATCAACATCGTCGTAGGCACGATCATCACGAAACCAATCATGTTGGCATAACCGATGCTGAACGGCGGCAAGTCGGGATGCCCGATGCCCGACGCGATAAATGCGATGGTGCCAGGGATCGCAATCACCAGACCCAACAGCGATGCCGTGCCAACGGCGCGGCGGATCGGGAAATTAAACGCACTTAACGTCGGCACACCCAAGGTGCCGCCGCCAATGCCCATGGTCACCGAAATCCCACCCAACACAAAACCGATCAATTGTTTGATGATACCCCCGGGCAGGCCATCGCGAAGAAAGGCACCATCCTTGCGGGTCGCCATGTTGAGGCTGACCAGCACCGCAACGACACCAAAAATACCGGTGAGGACCCGCGCATCCGCACCACTGCCGAACCACGCGCCAATCAACGCACCCGCACCGACCGCCGGCCACCAGCTTTTTATCAAATCAAGATCAAGCGACCCTCGCTTATAATGCGCCCTGGCCGAAACAATCGACGTTGGCACAATGGTCGCGAGCGAAGTGCCGATGGCGATGTGCATCAAGGTACTTTCCTGGACACCTAGAAAAGGCAGAAGGTTATACAAAATCGGCACGATAACGATACCGCCGCCGACGCCAAGTAAACCCGCCAACAAGCCGGCAACGGCACCCGTTGCCAAAAGCGCAGCGGCAAAAGCCGCCAACTCAGCAGGATTCGCTGCAAAAAAGTCCATAAATATATCCATTTATAATTAAGGGCGCCCCGGCAACCCGCCGAAACAACGGCGTTTCTATCCACCCGGCGCGAAAAGCACAAACCCCACTTCAAAAAATACACCCTTTACCCCCGGCCCCGTTTCGTCGGAAGCTGCATATTGGGCAAATTTTTTGAGAACCGGAGATCATAAATGATCCGCACCGGCAACAAATATCGCGACTCCATCAGCAATGATCGGCGTTGCGCTGTTTAATTGTGGTGCCCGTAAGGGTGATGACAGCGCGGTTAGGCAATGGTTTCAAAACCCTACTGAGACACGGAAGGATGCTGCAGAATGACGTTTTCACTTGTCGCAAGATGTCCAAACAGCGGCATGTTTGGGGTGATTGTCGCCTCATCCAGTCCGGCCGTTGCCGCACGTTGCGCCTTCGCCAAGGCCGGAATTGGGGCAATGGCGACACAAAACGTTACCGATCCTTCGCTCGGGCCCCGCGGCCTTAAACTATTGCGGGCCGAGGCAGATGCCCTCGAGGTCATCGATACCCTATGTGATAGCGCAGATCATATGGAATATCGGCAATTGCTGGTGGTCGATCGGTACGGCGGCACCGCGTCACACTCGGGCGCGAAACTGCTCGGTCTCGGCACCGAGGCGTCGATACCCAACGCGGTTGCCGGCGGTAACATGCTTGCAGACATCGGCGTGCCGCACGCGATGATCACATCATTTGCGGCGATATCCGAAACCGGTGCTGATATCGGCGAATGCCTGATCACCGCACTTGAAGCCGGGCGCGACGCCGGCGGTGAAGCCGGTCCGGTCCATTCGGCCGGCATGCTGATTGTCGACAAGGTCTCATGGCCGGTAGCAGATTTACGCATCGATTGGACCGAGAATGATCCGGTTGCAGAACTCGCTGCCCTTTGGGAACGTTACAAACCAATGATGGATGACTACGTAACCCGCGCCCTCGACCCGACGTCAGCGCCCAGCTACGGCGTACCCGGCGACGAGTAACGTGCCGACTAATCTTTCAAGATAACCGGCTCGGGCGCGGCACGCCCCCGGATCATGTCCGCAGCCTTTTCGGCAATCATGATGGTCGGCGCGTTTAGATTGGCCGATGGCATCATCGGCATCACCGACGCATCCACGACTCTAAGCCCGGTTAGCCCATGCACCCGCAATTCATCGTCGACGACGGCTGTCGGATCGCTGGTCGGCGCCATCCGGCATGTGCCCAAAGGATGGAACGTGGTGGTGCCACGTTCTTTTGCGACCTGCATTAAGTCCGCATCACTTTGTACGCTGTCGCCCGGGTAAATTTCATAATCGAAATAAGGTTTCAGTGGATCCGTGCGCAAAAGATTGCGGGCCTGCTTCATGCCCGACAACAACACGCGACGATCATATTCGTTTTCCAAGTAGCAAGGGTTAATCGCTGGTTTTTCAAACGGGTCTGACGACTTCGCGCGGACGTAGCCGCTGGCCTCGGGGCGCTGCTGCCAGACCGCGATCGTCATACCGGGGAAATCGTCGAGTTCGGATTGCACACCTTCTTTGTAGCTCGCTGGCGTGAAGGTGAATTGCAGATCGTTGGTTTCGACGTCGGGATTAGATCGCCAAAAGCAATACACCAGCGTCGGGCTTAACGACAAAATACCCTTCCGTGTCAGCCCCCAGCGCGCGATCTCGCCCAGCAGTTTGAGGCCGCGCGTCCGCTCATTGATGCTTTCAATATTTTTGACGCGCACCGTGAAACGAGGCGCGTAGTGATCGCGCAGGTTCTCTCCAACTCCCGGCAAGGCATGACGCACATTGACGCCGATGGATTTCAAATGTGCCGGCGCACCGACGCCGGATATTTGCAGCAACTGCGGCGAATTGATGACACCGCCGGATAAAATCACTTCACGGTCCGCCAAAACTTGGCAGGACTTTCCGTTCCGCCCGACCTTGAGGTACTTGATGCCCGTGGCGCGCTTACCTTCAAATAGAATCTCGGTCGCATGCGCGCGACTGATAACGCACACGTTCGAACGCTTCATCGCAGGACGCAAGAATGCGCGCGCCGTGGACATGCGCCGCCCTTTGTATATCGTACGTTGTGAATAGGTAACGCCTTCTTGTTTAGCGCCATTATAGTCTTGCGCTTTCGGTATACCGATGCTCTGGGCACCGGCGATAAACGCTTCCGTCAATGGATGTGACCAGTTGATATCTGTGACTTTAAGCGGGCCTTCGCGGCCACGGAACGTGTCGTCACCATCCCCCACGCGCCCTTCGAAACGGCGGAAATACGGCAACACGTCGGCGTAGCCCCAGCCGCGATTACCGCGTTGCGCCCAACCATCGTAATCCATGCGATTACCGCGCGTGTAGATATGCCCGTTGATCGAACTGGACCCGCCGAGGGTCTTGCCACGTGGTTGTTGGATCGCACGGCCTGCCGTCCACTCCGTCGGCTCGGTCTCGTACATCCAGTTGATTTTTGGATCTTTGATGGTGTGGATAAAACCAGCGGGAATATGAATAAACGGGTTGTAATCCCGGGGGCCAGCCTCGAGTACGCATACGCTAATATTTGGGTCTTCGCTCAGGCGGTTGGCGAGCACACTACCGGCTGAACCGGCACCGACGGTGACGTAATCAAAACTCTCCATCCCGACGACCATCTCCCCACGCGGTATGCGCCGCACCCAGTGTACGCAGTGAAGAGAATGCGGAAAAGCGTATTTAAGCACACGCCTTTAATGCGTGGCCGAAATATCAGAGATCAATTTAAAAGCCGCTTCCCGACTGGGTGCGATATCCGGATCGCTTAGTACATCGGGCTTTGCGACATCGCCGCCGTCAACATAGCGAAACATACCCAACGCATAGGTGACGCGGACTTTTTTTGTTCGGTGAGCATAGGCGACCCATGCTTCAGGCCAAATTCGGCACTCCCAAACATTCAGTGCGAAATAACAGTCTTCGCCCACGCGCTCGGCAATACGGTCAATATAATCGAAGAAATCATTAACCATTTCGGAATTGCAGAATTCGTAGTCACTGAAATCGATATCAATAATCTTGAGATCGTCCAAGACACGCACCCTGTTCGCAAACTCTTGCTCTTCAGCGCTGGTCGGCTCGGCTGCGTCTTGCAACATGCTCCGCTCACCAGCGGCATAGACCGTTTCTGCCAATTCATCGACGCCGCGCGCCAAACGGGCACACTCCATAAGCGCTGTATCGATAAATTGTTTACGTTGAGTTGGCTGCAGGTCCGGGAAGTCACGCAGAATTTCCAACGCGCCGCGTATCGCTGTCAGCGGCGTGACAAAGCTCTCTTCCACCTTGGTGTTAAGAGCCAGCGTTGAATACTCGACAGTCGGGTCCTCTGACATCGGTTGAACCTCGTCGCTCAGCCTAGATAGCGCCGCGCCCCTTAGATCGCCAAATATTGCTGACGGAGCTCGGCATCATCGAGCACATCTTGCGATTTACCGTCAAAAACCACCTGCCCCATATCGAGAATAATAGCACGATCTGCTAGGTGTAGGGCCGCAATCGCGTTTTGCTCGACAATTATGGTCGTCATACCAAGCTTTTTAATCTGCTCCAACGTCCGCTCAATCTCTTGAACAATCACCGGCGCAAGGCCTTCATAAGGCTCGTCCAACAACAGTAATTTGACGTCGCGGGCCAGCGTGCGACTGATCGCCAGCATCTGCTGCTCGCCGCCCGAAAGCGTCGTACCTTCTTGATTGCGGCGCTCGCCCAGGCGCGGGAACAGGTCATACACGCGCTCAATCGACCAGCCGATCGGCGGCGCGATTTGCGCGAGCTTGAGATTTTCTTCGACGGTCAGGCCCTGAATGATACGCCGGTCTTCTGGCACCAATCCGATACCCGCACGTGATGCCTGCCATGCCTGCATATCGTGCAGTGGCTTATGATCAAGCCAGATTTCACCAGTCTTAAGAGCGGGATCATCAAGCCGTGCGATGGCACGGAGCGTCGAGGTTTTGCCCGCACCGTTCCGGCCCAACAGCGCGACGATCTCGCCTTCGCGCACATCGAAGCTAACGCCTTGAACGATGTAGCTTTCCCCGTAATAGGCATGGATATCCCAGCACGAAAAGAACGCTGGCTGTCCACCTTGAGACATTGTCGGTTTTTTGCTCGGCACCGTATCTTTATATTTGTCGGCGGCGTTTTCTTGATTTTGCATGTTTATCTCTCCCGATATCGGCGCGCTCAAAGGTGGGCGCCGCCAAGGTATGCTTCCTGGACGCGCGGATCGCCTTTGATCTTATCCGGTATGTCTTCAGCGATAACGTGGCCTTGCGCCAGCACGCTGATGCGATCTGCAAGCGAGAACACCACATGCATGTCATGCTCGATCACGACCATGGTCACGCCTTTCGACGCGATGGTCTTCATCAGATCAATGGTGTTGTTGGTGTCGGCGCGGGCCATACCTGCGGTCGGCTCGTCGAGCAACAAAAGCTTCGGCTTTTGCACCAAACACATGGCGAGCTCCAAGCGCCGCTTGTCACCGCGCGAAAGGTGGCCTGCGGTTTCTTTCGATTTGCTCGCCAAGTTGACATCTTCCAACATTACCATCGCTTGGTCGCGAACTTCGCTTTGGTTGGCGACGGCACTCCAGCCGTTGACCTTGAATGATCCGTCACGCTTCGCGAAGGCCGGGATCATGACGTTTTCCAAGAGCGTCAGATCACCGAAAATTTCCGGCGTCTGAAACACCCGGCTGACGCCAAGTTGATTGATCTTATGCGGCGGAATACCCAGCAACGACGTACCATCAAAAACCACTGAGCCAGTATCCGGCTCCAGCTTGCCAACAAAGCAGTTCAGCAGCGTCGACTTGCCAGCGCCGTTTGGGCCGATGATGGCATGCACTGTGCCCTCGTGAATATCGAGGTTCACATCGTCGAGTGCCTTCAAACCGCCGAAGCGTTTGTTGACATTGTTAACAGTCAAAATACCCATGATGTTTTCCTCACTCTGCCGGTGCGGTTTCTGATTTGGACGAAACGTCACCCCCGCCACCAATGCGGCCGATCATTCCCTTAATCCGACGGAAGCCTTCCATCAGGCCGCCCGGCAAGAAGATCACAATCAACATGAACAGCGCACCTAACGTTAAATGCCAGCCTTCGCCGACGAACAACGATGAGACACTTGCCATCATGTGCTGCAGCGATTCAGGCAAAAATGAATACGCATTGAGCAAAATGGTTTCGTTAAACGCCGAGAAAATGTTCTCAAAGTACTTGATCGCACCGGCACCAATCACTGGCCCCAACAACGTACCCGAGCCGCCCAGGATCGTCATCAACACGACCTCACCCGACGCCGTCCACTGCATGCGCTCGGCACCTGCCAACGGATCGGTGACCGCCAAAAGACCGCCTGCGAGACCCGCAAACATCCCCGAAATCACGAACGCGGCCAATGCATAAGGACGCGTGTTTAAGCCCGTATAGTTCATCCGGTTTTGATTCGATTTCACAGCCCGCAACATCATGCCGAACGGCGAGCGGAAGATACGCATGGAGATAAAGAAGCAGATGATCAGCAACGTGGCGCAAAAATAAAAGCCCGGATAGCCTGTCATCTCGATCCCAAACAGATCGGATGGCGGCAACACGGCCCCGTAATCGCGACCAAAGGCCACATCCAATGCACGCGGATCGGACTGTGCCAGCTGCAAACCGGTTTCACCGTTGGTGATTGGCGTCAACACTGAGTAAGCGAGGTTATAACTCATCTGCGCAAACGCGAGCGTCAGGATCGAGAAGTAAATCCCCGACCGCCGCAGCGAAATATATCCGATAATCACCGAGAACGCGCCGCCTACCAAGGTTGCGAAAATGATCGCCGGGATTGGGTTCATGCTCAGTAACTTGAAGGTCCAGACCGCCGTATATGAGCCGACGCCCAAGAACGCAGCGTGACCGAACGACAGGTAGCCGGTTAGGCCGAACAAGATGTTAAAGCCGATCGCGAAAATGCCAAAGATCGCAAACTTTTGCAGCAAGTCCGGATAGCCAGCACCGAACGGCTCAAGGATCACCGGGCCTGAAAGCACGGCGATGATGAAGCAAATCAGCGTGATGAGATCGCTGCGGCTGAGAGATAAAATATTCATGTTAGTTCTCCATCACGCCTTTACGACCCATAAGGCCGCGGGGGCGGACAAGAAGAATGACCACAGCAATAAGATAGATGATGATCTGGTCAATCCCCGGAAGGATGTTCTTCACTTCGTTCATAGACGCGAAGCTTTGCAAAATACCGAGCAAGAAGCCGGCTGCGACCGCGCCCGGCAACGAGCCCATACCGCCGACCACGACGACCACAAAGCTTAGCACCAAGAAGTCCATGCCCATGTGATAATCCGGACTGAGGATCGGCGTGTACATGACGCCGGCCAAACCAGCGACGACAGCCGCAATTCCGAATACGATGGTGAATTTTTTATCGATATCAATGCCCAACAGGCCGACCGTTTCGCGGTCTGCCATCCCAGCACGAACCACCATACCGAACGTGGTGAAGCGAAGGAATGCGAACACCATGCCGATCACAGACAACGAGAAGATAAAGTAGAACAGGCGCCATGCCGGATATACGACGTTGCCAGCATCCATCCCAATTACGGCGCCAAAATCGAGCATACCCGACATGGTGTCAGGTGCCGGCTGTGGGATCGGGTTGGCACCGAAGATGCTTTTAACGATTTCCTGCAGCACAATGGCGAGACCGAACGTGACCAGGATCTGCTCGGCGTGCGGACGTTTATAAAAATAACGAATAAGGCCGCGTTCCATGATGATGCCGACCAGCAACATAACCGGAATCGCCACCAAGATTGAGACCGGGACGGAATATTCCATCATCAGACGGCCAAAATCACCGAACCATATTTCGACATATGGTTGACGGATTTCCAATGGGGTTCCCCACGCCGTGAGTTGCGTTGGATCAAGGGTAATCTTGTTCAGGCCAAAAATCGCCTTCACGGATACCGCACAAAACGCCCCCAGCATAAACAACGCGCCGTGCGCAAAGTTCACAACACCGAGCGTGCCGAAAATAATCGTCAAACCGAGCGCAATCAGAGCGTATGCGCCGCCCTTATCCAGCCCGTTCAGAATCTGGAGAAGTATAGCATCCATTGGATTTGCCTCTTGATAAGAACAATCTCAGGACAGCCTCAGGTATAAGACTAAAGAACGTCGCCAAAGGCCGAACAGGGTTGTCGCCCTGGCATTAGCATACCAGGGCGACGCGCCATTGTAACTGAGCCGATCAGATAATCAGCCGCCGTTGTTGTAAGGGCCCAATTCGCCACCCAGCATGCTTGCCGGATATTCGACTTGGGAGCGCGGCGTGACTTCCACGACCTCAAGAAGGTCAAACTTGGACGACGGGTTATCTTTACCCTTCACGACCAAGACGTCCTTAAAGCACTGATGGTCTTCGGCGCGGTATTCGGTCGGACCGTTGCCAAGGCCATCAAATTCAAAGCCTTCGAGCGCTTTGCCGACGCCCGACGGCATGAACGTGCCGGCGCGCTGACAAGCATCTGCATACAACAGAGCCTGGCAATAGCAGGTGTGTGCAGCCTGCGACGGCGGGAAGCCGTACTTTTGACCGAACGACTTAACGAATGCTTTCGAGCCTTCGTCCTGCAACGACCAATGCCAGTTGGTGGACCCGAAGATACCCTTCACGTTCTCACCAGCGCCCTGCGCCATGAGGCGCGAGTAAAGCGGCACGACAATGGCGAAGTCTTTGCCATTGACTTGCTTGTCACGCAGACCGAACTGAACGGCCTGGGTCAACGAGTTGACCATGTCACGACCGTAGTGGTTCAGAACCAACACGTCCGCGCCCGAGTTCAGAACCGGCGTGATGTACTGCGAGAAGTCGCCGGCGCCGAGTGGTGTGCGAACGGCAGCTGCCGTCTTCCAACCGATGGCTTCGGTGTACTTCTTGATCGAACCTTCCTGCGACCAACCCCACGTGTAGTCGGCGGTCAGGTGATAAGCGACACGATCGGAACCAAATGCGTTCTTAAGCACGGGACCAAGTGCAGCACCTGTCATTTCAGTGTT
>JAFMCK010000115.1 GCA_017857825.1 Rhodospirillales bacterium | reverse complement strand
TATGAACGCCAACAAATTCTGACCAAGACCGCCGAGCTTTTGGTTGCCCGTAAGGACGAGATTTCCAACCTGATCACCGCCGAGTCCGGACTGTCGAAAAAAGACAGCCTGTATGAAGTCGGGCGCGCCTTTGATGTGTTTCATCTGGCCGGTCAGTTGTGCATTCAAGACGACGGCGAAATTTTTTCCTGCGACCTGACGCCGCACGGGCAGCGCCGCAAAATCTTTACGCAGCGAGAACCGCTGCTGGGTGTGATCAGTGCGATCACGCCGTTCAACCATCCGCTCAACATGGTGGCACACAAGATCGCGCCGTCGATCGCCACCAACAACCGCATGGTCTGCAAGCCGACCGAGTTAACGCCGCTGACGGCATTACTGTTGGCAGAGGTGCTTTATGAAGCGGGCCTGCCGCCGCTGATGTTCCAAGTGGTAACCGGTCTGCCCACCAGTATTGGTGATGCCATGATCAACGACCCCAACATCGATCTGATCACGTTTACCGGCGGCGTACCGGTCGGCAAATTGATTGCCGAACGTGCGGGCTATCGCCGCACGGTGTTGGAGCTTGGCGGCAATGCTCCGTTGATTGTGATGGATGATGCGGACCTTGAACGCGCGGCCAAGATGGCCGTCGCAGGCGCCACCAAAAACTCAGGCCAGCGCTGCACCGCCGTGAAGCGTATCTTGGTGCATGATGCCGTTGGCGATGAGTTTGCCGCACTGGTGGTCAAACATGCGCAGGCGCTGAAATACGGCGACCCCATGCACGCCGAGACAGACATCGGCACCGTGATCACCGAGGATGCCGCCAAGACTTTTGAGCGCCGCGTCAACGATGCCGTCGCCGCCGGTGCAACGCTGCTGTACGGCAACGATCGCCAAGGCGCGGTGTACAGCCCGACCGTCGTCGATCACGTCACACCTGATATGGAATTGGTCGTCGAAGAAACCTTCGGCCCGGCTATCCCAATCATGCGCATCAAAGATATCGACGATGCGATCCACGTCGCCAACGGCACCAACTTCGGGCTGTCGTCGGGTGTCTGCACCAACCGCTTGGACGACATCACACGCTGCATCAACGAACTGCAGCATGGCACCGTCAATATTTGGGAAGTCCCGGGCTACCGCATCGAAATGTCGCCTTTCGGCGGCATCAAGG
Source organism: Rhodospirillales bacterium (assembly GCA_017857825.1). Taxonomy (GTDB): domain Bacteria; phylum Pseudomonadota; class Alphaproteobacteria; order Rhodospirillales; family Casp-alpha2; genus UBA4479. Next base: position 8,820 of record JAFMCK010000115.1, on the reverse strand, counting down.
ATTCCGGCCTCGGCTACAAAGAAGGTGTGATCGAAGCGATGAAAAGCTACACCAACGTCAAAACGTTTTCCCTGCCGTGGCAGTAAATACTGTTTCTCCCTACCGGTGTTCGCCAACATATTGGTCAGAGATTCTCTGACCAATATGTTGGTCTCTGTATCACAGCGAACCGACGGCTCCGTTTGTAGCGAGGTGATGAGCCGCGCAAACAAAAACAAGCCTAGCACTCTACTCTAAGCTCGGGAAAAACTGTGCCTCAGGTCACCATGCAAGCGTCGCTACGGAGGGATCGAACAACAAGCTCTCAACGAGTGGCCATGTTCCCATAATTACACCATCTATGTAGTCGTCTTGCGTTAAGCCAGCTGCAGTTGAGCAGGCTTGACACATAATCACCTGACCGCCATCAGCCATGAATGCCGTAAGCATGTCTTGGATCGACTGATTTCTATCTCTCATCAATCCGTGCACATGTGAAGGACGCTTCTTGTCCGCCAAATAGACGCCACGAACATTCAACCATATCGCCACTGGCGAATGACCATTCTTGAGTGCTTTCGTATGAGCAAAGCTAATGGCCATGGCCGCTGACCATGTATCATCCGTTGTTAAGTTAACGAAAAGACCACGAGATTTTAGATCAGCGTTCTGAGAATAACTGCTCTGGGCAACAAAAGTCACAAGACCCATCACAATGACGAGGGCAAATACGGCAGTCTTTTTAGAAAGATGCATTTTTAGCTCCGATGATTAAGGTAAATATTTATTCAATAGACCGAAGATAGATTTTTTTAGGGTCCAATTTGTAGCTCCAAGGTAGTCCAGTGTTCTTCCAGCCATTCACCCGGCGCCACGGCCCGTTGGGATCGTTTTTCGCAACTGAGCCTTCAAACCCATCGACAACAACGTAGACCTGCTCCAGATCAAGCCCCTTGAGTGCTAAAGCTGAGGGCGCTCCACGCGTGCCACCCGAACGGCACATCAAGATCACCGGCGCTGACTTATCGAGCCCACGCGCCGTGAGCGCCGCTTTTACACCAACGGCAAAACCCGGATTCGGCTCCATCGCAAGGACCGGTTTCTTGGAGTTCCACTTCGCTGGATTGACAAGAAGGTAAGGTATGTTGATGTCGACAACATCGGTAAAGCCCGTGAACATGATTTCAATGGGTTCACGAACGTCAACGAACAAAACATCGGGGCCTTTCGCCTGTTTCAACGCGAAAGCTTCGGCCGCCGTAAGATAAAGGCCCCAGGGGGTCTGCTTTTTTGGGTCCTTCGGCTCGGGGGCCGCAAGGGCAGGCGATATTGTCGTCAACATGAGAGCGGCTGCGCAGAGAATTTTTAACATCATCGTCTCCTTAAAAGGACATGATCCGAGCGTTAGGTGCCAACAAGCGTTGAGCCATTGCTGGTGGTTTAGCCGGGGTGACGCCATCAATCAGCGCATCGGGACCGACGCCTTTGTTGGGCAGGTAGATGGCACACACTTCCACCGAACCACCGTTGGCGATGACATTTTTCATCAAGCCCTGCGGGCTCATGCCTTTTGGTTTCTGCGGTGCCGTGGCAGACGCCGGCGCGTCTTTGAGTGCGATGTCGCCCGCCGGTCCGCAAAGCAAAACATGGGCTTTTGAGCCCTGCTTCAGAGCCTGCATTGTGAGCACCATACTCATTAACTGCGTTTGTGGGTCTGCAGCGGTGAGTACAGTGACGAGACTTGGCGTTTCATCAGCGTGGCTGGTCGATGCAAATGCAAATGCGACCAACATGGCGAGAATGATACGTTTCATATGTTATCTCCTTCTTGATTGTTAGAGTGCGAGTTTGATCAACGAGGCGATCAGTGCGAGTAAGGCGACACCAGCCACCCAAAGGCCAACAAACCAGAGGATCCGATGCAGTGGGGTTGGCATCAATGATACCCTCCGGCTGGGTCGACCTTTCCGCGGAAGACCCAATAGGCATAGGCGGTGTAGCCGAGAATGAGAGGCACGAGCACCAGCGTCCCGACCAAGGCAAATGCCAGACTGTTATCAGGCGCCGCTGCCTGCCATATGGTTAGCGACGGAGGCACCATCATCGGATAAAAACTGATTCCAATTCCGACGAAGCTGAGCACGAACAAGGCAAGCGCGGCGACGAAGGGCTGCAACTCCTTTTGATCATTGAGCCCAAGAAACAGACGCCACGCCGCAAGGGCGACAAGAATTGGCACCGCAGCGCTGTAGAGGCCGCTCGGCAACTCAAACCAACGCTGGAAGTAAACCGGGTCCTGGAAGGGTGTCAGAATGCTGACGACGGCAATGAACACGAGGGTCGCCATGCCGAGCCACCAAGCAAATCGCCGCATCCGAATTTGCAGTTCGCCCTCGGTCTTAAGGTTCAACCATGTCGCACCGAGCAGGGCGTAACCGGTGACAACGGCAAGTCCGGTGACAATCGAGAATGGTGTGAGCCAGTCCCACCATCCCCCGGCATAGGCACGCCCTTTAATCTCAATACCCTGCACCAATGCGCCGAGTGCGATCCCTTGGCAGAACGCAGCGATTGTGGAGCCGACAGTAAAAGCCCAGTCCCAAACCGGTTTCCAACGGCGCGTGCGCCAGCGATATTCAAAGGCGACCCCCCTAAAGACGAGCGCCAACAGCATCAGCGTAATCGGCATATAAAGGGCGGGCATCACAATTGCATAGGCGAGCGGAAAAACCGCAAAAAGACCACCGCCACCAAGAACCAGCCAAGTCTCATTGCCATCCCAGACAGGAGCGACCGAGTTCATCATCATGTCGCGCTCATACTCAGATTTGGAAGTCGCAAAGAGAACGCCAACACCCAAATCGAACCCGTCGAGGATCACATAAGTGAGCACGGCGAAAGCGATCAGGCCGGCCCAAATAAATACAAGGTCGAATGCCATTGGAATGTTTCCCTATTTGCTCAGAACGATGGTCTGGGGCTTGAATTGTTGTGTTGGCGTAATCCCAGCGGATCGCATAGGCCCATCACGCAGGCCCAATTCCTTGGTCGCCGGCGGCTTATTCATCATGCGCAGCAGATAGAAAATACCCGCACCAAAGACGAAGAAATAGACGATCGCAAAGGCAGCTAGCGATGTGGCCACAGCGGGTGCGTCCACCGGTGCAAGCGACTGATCTGTCCGCAACAATCCGAAGACCGTATAGGGCTGGCGACCGACCTCTGTCGTGATCCAGCCGGCGAGCACGGCGATGAACCCACTGGGACCCATCACCAACGCCGCACGCTTCAGGCCGCGATTCGTGAACAAAGTCCCCCGCCAACGACTCCACAAACTCCAGAGCCCGATACCAAGCATGGCAAAACCAATTGCGATCATGACCCGGAAGCTCCAGAAGACGATGGCAACAGGCGGCTCTTCATCATCAGGAATCGTGTCGAGGCCATCTAACGGCGCATTCGGGTCATGCTTCAGGATCAGACTCGAAAGCTTCGGGATTTCGAGCACATAATCAATCCGCCGCTGCTCGGCATTTGGGATGCCAAACAGAATCAGCGGCGCCCCTTCCGGATGGCTTTGGTAATGCCCTTCCATCGCCATAACTTTTGCCGGCTGATGCTCAAGTGTATTTAAACCGTGAAGGTCGCCGGCAAAAATCTGAATCGGCGTCACGATGATGGCCATCCACATTGCCATCGAAAACATGCGCTTGGCAGCCGCGTCCCGATGGTTACGCAGAAGGTGTAAAGCACCGACGGCGCCAACGACGAACGCAGTCGTCAGATAGGCCGCCAGAACCATGTGGACAAGCCGGTATGGAAAGGAAGGATTAAAGACGATTTCCCACCAGTCTTCAGCGATGAACTGTCCGGCATCGTTGATCGCGTATCCTACTGGAGTCTGCATCCAGCTGTTCACGCTGAGAATCCAAAAAGCTGACATTAAGGTGCCAGCGGCAACCATTGCGGTTGCAAACATGTGAAGCCGATCACCAACCCGTTCACGTCCAAAGAGCATGATTCCGAGAAACCCGGCCTCAAGAAAAAAGGCCGAAAGCACTTCATACGCCATCAAAGGGCCTACGACAGGCCCGGTCTTATCCGAGAATACCGCCCAATTGGTGCCAAATTGATAGGACATAACAATGCCCGAAACGACGCCCATACCGAAGGCCACTGCAAAAATCTTTTTCCAGTAATCAAACAGCGTCAGATAGGTGCTGTCCTGTGTCCGGAGCCATAGGGCATTCAGGACGGCCAGATAACTGGCCAGCCCAATCGAAAATGCCGGAAAGATGATATGGAACGAAACAGTGAAAGCGAACTGCAGTCGCGCCAAGGTCTCTGCGGTCAGGGCTTCAGGCATGGGGTCTTCCTTAGTTTCGGGCTAACGACTGAACTGCGCCGTTCAGAGTTTGACAGTCCGCAGATAAGGCCGGTGCGTGGTCCAACCCTGAGGGAACAAATCGGCCGCAGCAGCGTCGGAAACCGAAGGCGGGATGATAACCTCGTCTCCAGGTCGCCAGTCAGCGGGGGTCGCGATTTTGTTGGCATCACAGGTCTGCAGGGCATCAATCACCCGAAGAATCTCGTCGAAATTCCGCCCGACGCTCATCGGGTAGGTCATCATCAGACGGATCTTCGCCTTCGGATCGATGATAAAGACCGAACGGCGCGACGTTACGTGCTGAAAACTCGGCTGCGAGTTGAGCTGTGCGGCCCATTTCTGTCGTGCAAACCGGCGTGAAATCCGCTGGATGACTGAAGAAAAAGACCCAGCGACCATCAATCCAATCGTGAAACTTGATTGGCCCTTGGGTAGTTTCGGCAGGGAAGTCAGGTGCGGTCTGACCGATGAGCAAACTCATATCATTCTCCTTTGTGAATTAGGTACAGTTGGAAGATACAAGCGTTGCACACAGACTGTCGGTGACCTTGTCACTCACTGAGGCAAAAAGTTTAAAAATATAGTTTTTTGTTAGGCCGGCATGAAACTGACCAGGTACGTCAGCGACGCTCTCCAGAGCGCCTCCATTGAATAATCTGGTGCAGTCATTCTCTTTGAGAGCTGCCAACGTATTCAGGCGGCGTTACAATATCTCTCGAAGTTTTTCAAAGCACCCGACCCAATCGCCCGGCGCAGGCTGGCGGATGAGCGTCATAGTCGGATACCAAGGCGTCTGATCTCCACCCGCACCCCAGCGCCATTCGGCCACATGCGGCAGCACGGCATAGGTCGGCATTCCCATCGAACCGGCCAGATGTAGCGGCGCACTGTCGCATGAAATCACGGCGTCCAAGCCCTGCATGATCGCTGCGGTATCGGCGAAATCGTTAATGTCGGCGGTCGGGTCCAAGATCGCGTCGGCACCAGGCGTGTTTTGAATATCCGCGGCGCCGTCCTCTTTTTGCAGCGACACCAGCACCACATCGGGGACATCAAGCAACGCAAGGAACGGCGCCAGACCCGGCGAGCGTAGCGCATCGCGTTGGTGTGATGCGGCACCCTTCCAGGCGATCCCTATCCGCCTGCCGTCAGGCCATGCCGCCATGGTCTCTTGCCACGCCTGCATCCGGTCTGCTGGGGCCGACAGATACGGCACCGAAGCTGGAATTGTCTCGACCGCCGTTCCGAAAAGACCAGGCAAGCTCATCATCGGCACGTGCGCATCAACGTCGGGCTCTTCGCCAGGTGCTATCACCGTATCGGCGCCCGCCGACTGCATCAGGTCTCGCAAAGGGTCCGCACATTCGAAGCTCACATGAATGCCTTGGGCCTTCAGCAAAGGCACATAACGACAAAATTGCAGTGTGTCACCGAAGCCCTGCTCCGCATGCACCCATAACTTCAAGCCAGGCACCACACGGCCATCCCATATCGGCACAGAAAACGATCGGCCCAAGGCTTGGAACCGAGACGTCTGCCAACGGTATTCGTAATCTGCCCAGCCTTCGGCATAGCGTCCCGCTGCAAGCAAAGCCATGCCGCGATTGCGCCGTATTTCCGGATCGTCCGGCGCGAGCGCGATGGCTTTTTCATAAGAGCCCAGCGCACCTGAGAGATTACCGGATTCCTGCAAGGCGACGCCCAGATTGCCATGCACGGTCGGCTGCTGGTCATCCAAGGCAAGGGCACGTCGGTAATGCGTCGACGCTGCTTCGAAATCGGACGCATCCCGCGCCAAGTTGCCAAGATTACAATGCGCCACGACCAACGACGGATCAATGGCGAGTGCCCGCATATACGCGTCTCGTGCCTGCGCGACCATTCCGGCCGCATGGTACCCGAGTGCGAGGCCTAGATGTGCGCCCGCTTGCCCCGGATCAAGTAACGCCGCGCGCGCCAACGCCGCCATGGCGGCGGTGTCGGATGCGCCGTCCAGGTCTTGTCGGGCGAGCCCCAAGTTGACGTGCGCGGCGGCCATCCCTGCGTCCAAAGAAAGGGCGTGCTTGGCTGCTTTCAACGCACCCTCGACATTGCCATTCGAAAGCCGCGCCGAGGCGAGGTCACTCCACAGCACCGCATCCTCAGGGCTCAGGGCAATCGCCGCCAGGTACGCATCCACCGCACCGTGATAATCCCCATCCCCTTTTAGGACCCGACCTAAATTCGCGTGATACAGTGGCACCGTTGCATCCGCTGCAATCGCGGCCCGAATCAATTCAGCGCCGCGCCGCCCCTGCCCGGTCTGTGCATACACCAAGCCCAAAAGGTGTTGCGCGTCCGCATGCCCAGGCGCGGACTCTAAAACACGCACATAGCAGGCCGCAGCCGCCGTCAGGTCGCCAGCCTGATGTGCGGCAACGCCCTTACGCAGTTCTTGGTCGCGCGATGTTTCCATGCCGCTAGCTTAGCGCAGATAAACCGGAAGCTCATCCTTCCAGACACCCCTGAAAACAACCTCTTGGCGCCAAGCCCCACGCATCCTTAAGATACGTGAAACACCCTGCCCCACAGGAGGTCCACCTCATGGATGCACGTAAAGTCAAATCCATCGCCGACGCCAAGGCCATCGTCAACAAACGTGGGCTTAGTCACGTTAAAGTCGGCGCCGTTGATATCGACGGCATCATGCGCGGCAAGTACATGGCCAAAGAAAAGTTCTTTTCGTCTTTGGAAAAAGGCTTTGGTTTTTGTGACGTGGTGCTGGGATGGGATTCCGCCGATCAGCTTTACGACAACGTTTCGGTGACCGGATGGCATACGGGCTACCCTGACGCTGGCGTCCGGGTGCTGCCTGACTCCTGCCGCGAGATCGCGTGGGAAGATGACATGCTGTTTTTCCTAGGCGAGTTTTCCGGCCCGCATGAAGCTGTGTGCCCGCGCGCCCAGTTGCGCCGTGTACTCGCCGATGCCGACAAAATGGGCTACGCCGTCAAAGCCGGTTTCGAATTTGAGTTTTTCGTGTTCGATGAAACGCCGCATAGCGTGCGCGAGAAAAACTATCGCAACATGAAGCCGCTGCAGCCTGGCTTCTTCGGCTATTCGGTTATCCGCAATACCGTCGACAGCGACCTGTACCGTGATCTGCTCGACGGCTGCGAGCAAATGGATATTCCCTTAGAAGGCCTGCACGAAGAAACCGGGCCCGGCGTGCTCGAAGCCGCCATCGGCGTCGACGATGCGCTTAGTGCTGCCGACAAAGCGGCATTGTTCAAGACCTTCGCAAAGATCGCCGCGCAAAAGCACGGGCTGATGGCGACGTTTATGGCCAAGTGGTCACCGGACTGGCCAGGGCAGTCGGGGCATATCCATATCTCGCTCACCAAAAAGGGTAAAGCCGGCAAGCCGGTGTTTCACGATCCTAAAGGCCCCGACGCGATGAGCAAAACCATGTTGCAGTTCGTCGCCGGACAACAGAAATATATGCCCGATTGGCTGGCGATGATCGCGCCGACGGTCAACAGCTACACCCGCCTGATACCCGGCTTTTGGGCACCGACGGATGCGACCTGGGGCGTTGATAACCGGACCTGTGCGCTCCGCGTCGTGCCAGGTGGCCCCAGTGCGCAGCGCGTCGAATATCGGGTCTCAGCTGCCGATTGCAATCCATACCTCGCGCTCGCCGCCGCCATCGGGTCGGGCCTGCAAGGCATCATAGACAAACTGACGCCTGAGCCCAAGATCGAGGGTAATGCCTACGAAAAAACATTCCCAAAACACCTCGCCTTGCCGACGACCTTGATGGAAGCGGCTGGACGATTTAAAGCGTCAAAACCCGCCCGCGCACTTTTCGGCGATGCCTTCGTCGACCATTACGCCGCCACCCGCGAATGGGAAGAACGCGAATTCCGCCGCGCCATCACCGATTGGGAGATGGAGCGGTATTTTGAAATTATTTAGAGCCGTACTCGGAGTTTCCCTATGACCGACACCATCACCCAGCTTTCCGGCAATTGGAGCTACCCGACGCAAATCCGCTTTGGCGCCGGGCGTATCTCGGAACTGGGTAAGGCGTGCAAAGCGAGCGGCATACAAAAGCCGCTGCTGGTCACCGACCCCGGCCTGGCCAAGCTGCCGATGATCGCGGCCGCCCTTGAGAACTTGAACGCTGCCGGTATCCCGGGCGCCCTCTTTGCTGACGTTAAAGGCAATCCGATCAGCGCCAATGTGGCCGCGGGCCTGGACGCCTTTAAATCGCACGGCTGCGACGGCGTGATCGCATGGGGCGGCGGCAGTGCCATGGACTGCGCCAAAGTGATCGCGCTGATGGTCGGGCAATCCCGGCCGCTTTGGGATTTCGAAGACATCGGCAGCAATTGGAAAGATGCGGACCCGGACGGCATCGCGCCGATTGTCGCCGTCCCCACCACGTCAGGCACCGGCTCCGAAGTGGGCCG
>JAFMCK010000114.1 GCA_017857825.1 Rhodospirillales bacterium | reverse complement strand
TCACAAACTGCCGTATAGCCGGCCTTGACCATCTCCACATACAATTGCGCGGCAACGATCTCCAACAACTCGGGCGTGACCTGTTCGGCGAAGCGGTGCATGACGTCGCGCCAGGTCCAAAAGCTGTCATTGGCGCCTGCGCCCGATGCGCGAAACTCGCTCATCCCGGCCATCGCACGTTGATGCGCGTGTGAATGCAAATTGGGCATACCGGGCAGCATCGGGCCCGGTACCCGGGTCATGTACTCGGCCTCAAAAACGGCGTCGGTATCAACGCGGGTGATTGTGCCCGCCGCATCGATGCTGATCTTAACATCCTTCGCCCAACCGGACGGCAGCCAAGCGGTCTCGGCAAATACGCTTACACCGTTACTCATGTCATACTCCGCACGCTCGTCATGATGAGTCTTTCGTCTCCACCCTCACGTGATAATCTCTGCGTCATGCCGAGGCAAGGAGGACGCATGACACGCACGTTGAGAAGATGCTTAAAAATGGCCGCACTTTGCACGCTCGGACTTATGCTTTCGGCTTCACCCGCGCTGGCCAAAGACCTGGTGATCGGCATCACGCAATACCCGTCGACGTTTCATCCGAACATCGATTCCATGCTCGCCAAGTCCTACGTGCACGGCCTGACCCGACGCCCCATCACCGTAACGGATGCGGATTGGACGCTGCAGTGCATGCTCTGCACCTCGTTGCCCAGCCTGGAAAACGGTGGTCCGGTTCTTGAGAAAACCCCCGACGGCAAGGACGGCATTGCGGTCACGTACACCCTACATCCGGATGCCGTATGGGGCGACGGCGTGCCGGTCAGCGTCGACGATGTGATCTTTACGTGGGAAGTCGGCAAGCATCCGCAATCCGGCGTCGCGTCGGCGGAGGGCTACCGGCGCATCCTCGACATTGACCGGATCGACGACAAAACCTTCACCCTGCATGTTGACCGACGCACCTTCGACTACAACGATATCTCAAGCCTTAATCTACTGCCCGCACATATCGAGCGAGACAAATTCAAAGACCCGACCACGTATCGTACGCAGACAGCCTTCGACACCGCGCCGACCACGCCCGGGCTTTATATGGGGCCCTATGTGATGACCAAGGCCGAAACCGGATCGTTCATGGTGTTTGAAAAAAATCCCCGCTGGTGGGGCAAGGCGCCAGCGTTCGATAAAATCACGGTGCGGGTGATTGAAAATACGGCGACGCTGGAAGCGAATTTGTTATCGGGCAGCATCGATATGATCGCGGGCGAGCTAGGGCTCAACGTTGACCAAGCGCTGGCGTTTGAACAGCGCCACGGCGACCGCTTTCACGTGCAGTTTAACCCGGGCCTGATTTACGAACATATCGACTTGATGCTCGATAATCCGATCCTCGCCGACCGCCGCGTGCGCCAAGCGCTGATGTATGCGCTTGACCGCAAGGTCATTTCCGAGCGCCTGTTCGGTGGCAAGCAGCCGGTCGCCGACACCGGCGTCAATCCGTTGGATTGGGTGTATGCAGACGATGTGCCCCGCTATCCGCGTGATTTAAAAAAAGCCGCCGATTTATTGGACGCAGCCGGATGGACCCGACGCGGCAAAGACGTCCGCACAAATGCGGCAGGCGCACCCCTACGCTTTACCTTGATGACCACAGCCGGCAACCGCACCCGGGAATTGGTGCAGCAGGTTTTACAGAGCCAGTGGAAGGCCGCCGGTATCGATGTCCGCATCAACAACGAACCCGCCCGCGTGTTCTTTGGCGAAACCGTAACCAAGCGCAAGTTCGAGGCCATGGCGATGTTCGCGTGGATTTCGGCACCGGAAAGCGTGCCCCGTACGACGCTGCACAGCGACGAAATCCCGACCGAGGCCAACAATTGGAGTGGCCAAAATTATACCGGCTACAAAAACCCGGACCTCGACAAGATTTTGGAGACCATTGAGCTTGAGTTGGACCGCAGCAAACGCAAAGAGATGTGGCGCGCGTTGCAGCACATCTATGCGACCGAGCTCCCCGCCCTGCCGCTCTACTTCCGCGCCAACGCCTTCATCATGCCACCTTGGTTGGCGGGCATAAGACCCACCGGCCATCAATATCCGACCACGCTCTGGGTCGAAGACTGGACGGTGAAAAAGTAAGGTAACAACGTCCCTCTCCCCCATGTGTGGGGGAGAGGTTAGGTGAGGGGGCTTCATCACACCGAGGGCACGCTCGGAGTCCCCCTCACCCTCCCACGCTTCGCGCGGGCCCCTCCCTCTCCACCGTACCGGGGGAGAGGTGTTCTACCTTCCAGTCGCGCGGGTGGGGTGGTACGGTTTTAGATGATTGTGTTTTTGATTCGGCGCAGCGTTCAATCACTGATCGTATTGTTGGTGATGTCGTTTGTGATCTATGGATTGATCGGGTTGATGCCCGGTGATCCGGTGGATCTGATGATCTCGGCGGATCCTGATATCACCTCGCAAGATGCAGCTCGGCTGCGTACACTTTATGGTCTCGATCAGCCGCTATGGTCACGCTATGTGCATTGGTTTGGGTCGGCACTTTCAGGTGACTTCGGGTATTCGCGGCTGTACGCGCAGCCCGTCTGGGACGCCATCATACCGGCGCTTTCAAACACACTCATCTTGCTGATTTCAAGCCTCGCATTGGCGCTGGCGATCGCGTTGCCGGCCGGTGTCTTCGCAGCAACGCGACCTTATTCGTTGAGCGACTATGGCATCAATCTTGCCGCGTTTGCCGGCATTTCGATGCCGCCATTTTGGCTCGGCATTCTGCTGATCTTATTGTTTTCCGTCGTGCTCGGCTGGTTGCCGGCCGGCGGCACGGCAGCGGCGTCGGGTAGCGAGGGTTTTTGGAACCACGTAAAATTTTTGATCTTACCGATTGCCAGCCTGACCATCGCCGGCATCGGCGGACACACCCGCTATATGCGGGCTTCGATGATCGAAACCTTGCGCCAAGATTATATCCGCACGGCGCGGGCCAAGGGGCTATCTGAACCCCGGGTCGTGTTAAGGCATGCGCTCCGCAACGCAATGATCCCGGTCGTCACCGTAATCGCACTTGATCTTGGCGTGTTGTTTTCCGGTGCGCTGATCACTGAAACGGTGTTTGCCTATCCGGGCATGGGCAAGCTGATCTATGACGCGATCATGGGCAACGATTATAACCTAGCCTTGGTGACGCTTCTGCTCGCAACGGCGTTGACGCTGATCGGCAACTTATTGGCCGACGTTGCCTATGCCGCGTTAGATCCGCGCATTTCATACACGAAGGACGCAGGATGAACGGCACTTTCACCCCTGCCCTGCCCGCCAAGACCGGCACCCGTTGGGTGCTGCGTCGATTTGCCCAGCATCGCTTAGCGCTGGTCAGTGCGGCGATCATCATCTGTCTGGCCGCGTCGGCAGTGGCCGCACCATTGATCGAAGCCGCACTCGGCATCGACGCGGATGCCGTCGACCTTTTTAACCGCTACGGGCCACCCAGCGCCGCACACCCGCTCGGCACCGACGAGTTGGGGCGCGATGTCTTGATCCGCTTGCTGTACGGCGGCCAGGTGTCGTTGTTCGTCGGCCTAACGGCGACCATCGCGGGGGCGTTGATCGGCACCTGCATCGGCTTAATGTCCGGCTACATCGGCGGACGCACGGATGCGGTCATAATGCGTATCACCGATGGCGTCATTGCGCTGCCGGTGCTGCCGCTGCTGATCGTTTTGGCCGCGATTGATTTGAATAAACTGGGCCTGCCTGAGGGCATCGTGGGCTCTGAAAACGCGAGCTTGTATCGGATCGTTGCCATCGTTGCGCTGGTCGGATGGACCACGGTCGCACGCTTGGTGCGGGCCACCACGCTGGCCCTGAAAGCACGCCCGTTTGTCGAAGCCGCACGTGCACAGGGGGCCGGCCCGATCAGAATTATGGCGCGACATATCCTGCCGAACTTGGCATCACCGATCATCGTCGCGACGACGTTGGCGGTGGGTAATGTAATTTTGTTGGAATCCGTGTTGAGCTTTCTAGGGCTCGGCATCCAGCCGCCAATCCCAAGTTGGGGCAACCTTTTGACCGGCGCCCAAGAGACCATCTGGCAAGCGCCGGGGTTGGCGTTTTATCCGGGGATGCTGATTTTCGTGACCGTCGTTGCGTTTAACTTCGTCGGTGACGGGCTGCAGGACGCGCTCGACCCACGCGCCCGCAACCGGCAAAGTGAACGCGTTTAATTAACTTAATGTGCGAACAGCACCGGCACCGTCATGCTATCCAGCAGCGTGTTGGTGGCCCCGCCCAAGATCAATTCACCCAATCTTGAATGCCCATAGCCGCCGACGACGATCATGTCCGCGCCAATGTTGGCGGCTTCATTTAGCAGCACCACGCCGACGCCTTTGCCTTCAGACTTATAATGATCGGCCTCGGCCTTCACGCCATGGGACGCCAAATAATGCGCCAGGTCGGCGCCCGGCAGATCGCCCAGCCCCCGCACACCCGGTTTCGGGTCGACGCAAAGCACCTTCACGCTATCAGCACTCTCTAAGATTGGCAGCGCATTGCGGACCGCGCGCGCCGCGTGATCGCTGCCGTCCCAACCGATCAGCACTTTCGTCCCCATACCTTTGAGGGCCGGTGTGCGCGGTATGACGATCACCGGCGTGCCCGAGCCCAAGATCACATGATCGGCAATCGCGCGGGTCCGTTGGGCGTCAACATCATCATCCGGCTGCCCCATCAGCACGATATCGGCGTAACGTGCATGCGCACAGATCACGTCTTCAACCTGATCACGCCAATCACCAGACCGGGTCTCACAAGAAATACCGTTTTTCTTGCAGGTTTCTTCGAAAGCGTTCTTGGCTGCAGCCTCGGTCTCTTCGACATTTTGCTGATGCTGTTGAATAACCTCAGCCGGGAGTTGTGCGACGACATAGGTCGGCATGTCATAGGGCACACCCGCAAACAGCCCGATTAAACGCGCATCATGGCGCTCGGCCAAAGTGACGGCGGCATCGACAACCGCGTTGCCGTATTTATTGCCGCTAAGGTGAACCAGGATATCTTTGATCGCCATCTGTATGCCCTCCGAGAGCCGTTATTGAATACGATGATTAAAGACTTCGGTGCGTCGGCGCGCCTTGATATAGGTCAATCCAGATTCACAGCCGGATCAATCACGACAAGCGCCCTGGACTCTGTGGCTGGAAAGCGATTTCATACGCTGAGGCGGCATCGCGTCGCCTTTATGAATCGGAGGACACCCATGACCCCGCTCGGAAATTCCGCGCAAGCTCGCGACATCGCCTATCACGTACACGGCTATACCAACCTCAAGGCGCACGAAGATAAGGGACCGTTGGTGATCACCAAAGGCGCCGGAATTCGCGTTTTTGACGACACCGGCAAAAGCTATATCGAAGGCTTGTCGGGTCTTTGGTGCGTAAGCTTGGGCTTTGGAGAGCAGCGCCTGATTGATGCCGCAACCACGGCGATGAGCAAACTCGCATATTATCATGGCTTCAACCACCGGTCTGCCGACGTGGTCATCGACTTGGCGGAAAAGCTGGTATCGATTGCGCCCGGGCGTCTGTCAAAAGTGTTGTTTGCGAATTCCGGCTCGGAAGCCACCGATCTGGCAGTGAAACTGATCTGGTATTATCACAACGCGATCGGGAAACCTGAAAAAAAGAAAATCATCTCGCGGATTCGCGGCTATCACGGCGTCACGGTGGCATCGGCCAGTCTAACGGGTCTGCCGCACCTGCACGGTGATTTCGATCTGCCGATTGACCGCATCATGCACACCACGTCGCCGCACTATTACCGCGAAGGTCACCCGGGCGAGAGTGAAGAGGAATTCGCGACTCGCTGCGCCGACGACCTGGAAAAAATGATCTTAGACGAAGGCCCAGACACGGTCGCCGCCATGTTCTGCGAACCGGTGATGGGTGCGGGCGGCGTGATCATTCCGCCGAAAACCTACTATCCGAAAATCCAAGCGGTGCTGAAAAAATATGACGTGCTGTTGGTCGCCGACGAAGTCATCAACGGCTTTGGTCGCACCGGCAATATGTGGGGCTCAGAAACCTTTGATCTGGACCCGGATTTCCTCTCGTGCGCCAAGCAGCTGTCATCGGCGTATCTGCCGATCTCGGCTTTGATGATTTCCGATAAAATCTATCAAGCGATGGTATCGGAAAGTGAAAAGCTCGGCGTTTTCGGTCACGGCTCGACCTATGGCGGGCATCCGGTCGCCGCCGCCGTCGCGCTTGAGACGCTGAAAATCTATGAAGAACGAGATATCATCGGCCATGTCCGCTCCGTCATGGGGCAGTTCAGCGACCGCATGCAGAAACTTGGGGAGCACCCTCTGGTTGGCAACGCGCGGTCGTGCGGCCTGATGGGTGCCCTTGAGTTGATGAAAGACAAAGACGGTAAGGTTCCGTTCGACGCATCGCAGAAAGTCGGTCCCGCTGCCGAGGCACGCTGCCTGGAAAATGGCCTGATCGTGCGGGCCATCGGCGACAACCTCGCTTTCTGTCCGCCGTTGATCACTAACAGCGCCGAGCTGGACGAAATTTTTGACATAGCCGAAAAGTCTTTGGACGAGGCCGAGGCCTGGGTTAACGACAACGGGCTGCGCGCCGCCTAACGTCCAGCGTCGTAACGCTAAGATTTAAACGCCCGGCGGTCCTGTCACCGTCGGGCGTTTATGTTATCTGGGATCGCAGCACCTTTGAGTGCAAAAGTGGCAATGTCGGCAGTGATCCATACGACGAAATACAGCGTAGAACTAGACAGAGGGCAGGTTTAAGCCTATACGATAGGCAGATTGGGAGATGGCAATGTACGCCGATAATACCCTGACACCGAAAGAAGCGACCCGTTTATGCGCGCTCGGCATGCTTGCCGGTGGCGATATGACCTATGCGGCACTGGCTGCGGGGGTGCGTTACTTCGTCACCCATGTGATGGGCCCGTCGCTCGAAGTCATGGGCACCTCGATTGAACTTCTGAAACACGAAGGTCTCGTCTCGACCGTTGCCGGTAGCGGCGACGAGTCGATGCTGTCGATCACCGCGGAAGGCCGGGCCGAATTCAAGACCTTGCTGACAGCGAATATCAAGACCGCTGAAAACGACCTCAACAAGCTCGTGATCGCGCTCAAGTTCCGCTTTATGGATGATCTTGACGCCGTAGACCGTCACGCTCAGATCGACCTTCTGGTGCATGCCGTAGATAACGAATTGGCGCGGCTTGAAGAGTTGCGTGCTGACCACGCCGACGAAGGTGGCCATTTGATCGATTGGCTAGACCGGGAACTCGCAGACCTGGAAAGCCGCCGCGCCTGGTTGAACTCCAAGCGCGAACAGCTTTAATTTCCAAGACCTCACTTCGCATGCCCGGATAACGCCTGCGGCGTTTCCGGGGCATCTTTACGGGCTGAGCTTTTCCTAAGCCGCCAACATTTCCGCATCCGTGCAGCCAACAATCATCCGAAGTTTCCGCATTGGCTCAGAATAACCGGCAACGGCGCAATGCATGGACGCGCGGTTATCCAGCGCGACCAACTGTCGGGGCTGCCATCTATGGCGATAGTGAAACGCCGGATTTTGCTGGTGCTCATAAAGTTCCGCCAACAGCGTATCGCTTTCGTCTTGATCCATATCCTTGATGCACATCGTGAAGCCCGGATTGACGAAAAGTATTTTCCGCCCTGTCCAAGGATGATGGCGGACCACAGGGTGTTCGACATCCGGTGTCTTGCGTCGCTGCTCTTCGCTCAGCGTCGTGATCGCCCCACCGCCGTTCCAACCGTAGCGATGGATCGCCACCAAACCGTCAATGCGCGCTTTCATCTCGTCAGATAGCGCGTCGTAGGCCATTTGCGTGCTGGCCACCATGGTATCGCCGCCGTCGGTTGGCACATGCGTCGCATACAAGAAAATCGCATCAGACGGCGTTGCCGTGTACGACAAATCAGAATGCCAAAATGCCCCCGCCGGCTTTTTCGTCGCCCGACTCTCGTTGTTGCCCATGTTCGCGGTGATGATCGACATGTCGCTCGAGATCGGATGATGGAACTGATCTAGGATATGCGGCTGTAACGGCCCAAAGCCGCGCCCGAGCCGGAGCAACCATTCGGGGTCTTCATCCAAATCATTGATGACGATGGCGGTGTGATCCGCCAAGGCCTGCTTCAACGTTTGTATATCTGCATCGCTGAGTGGCGTCCCAGACGACACGCCCTCGATCACTGCACCGAAAGACTGGTCTTTGACTGGCGTAACCTGAATCATGATGTCCCTCCATTATTTTCGAGAAGTATAACAATAATTCGTTATCTCGCAAAAGAGGGCTTGGAAGATCATCACCTCCGACGCAGCGGCACGGGTTGAACGCACCCCCGCCTCCGAAGAAGGTCGGGGCGCATCTGCCTTATTCGGCAGCGAGCTTGCGGCCGGTGATTTGCGTGATGTCGCGGACGGCGCCACGCGATGCAGAAGTGGCGAGCAAGCCATACGCTTGCAAAGCCTGCGTGACGATGCGTTTACGCACCGGCTTCCAGCCATCAGCGCCTTTGGCGTTCATGGCATCGCGGCGGCGGTGCAACTCGGCGGCGTCGACCAACAGGCTGACACTACGGGACGGAATATCGAATTCGACGATATCGCCCTCTTCGATCAGGCCGATGGCACCGCCCTCGGCAGCTTCGGGGCTCACATGGCCGACCGCCAAGCCGGACGAGCCGCCCGAGAAGCGACCGTCGGTGATCAAAGCGCAGTCTTTGCCGAGACCCATGGATTTGATGTAGCTGGTCGGATACAGCATTTCCTGCATGCCCGGCCCGCCTTTAGGCCCTTCATAGACCACCACCACGACGTCACCCTTTTTGATGTCACCACCGAGGATCTTGTTACACGCTTCTTCCTGGCTGTGACAGATGCGCGCCGGGCCTTTGAAGGTCAGGCATTCCACCGGTACGCCGGCGGTTTTCACGACGCAGCCTTCTTCGGCAATGTTGCCGTAAAGAATGCCGAGCCCGCCGTCTTTCGAATATGCATGTTCGACGTCGCGGATACAGCCGCCTTCGCGGTCGGTGTCGAGCGAGTTATAGCGCTTCGATTGGCTGAACGCTTCGGTGGTGCGCACGTTGCCAGGCGCCGCCATGTAGAACTTCTGAATGTCCTCACCAACGTTGCGCATGATGTCGTATTTGTTGATCGCTTCACCGATGGTCGGGGTGTGCACGGTCGGCAGGTCCATGTGCAACAGGCCGGCACGATCCAATTCGCCCATGATGGCCAGAATGCCCCCGGCGCGGTGGAAATCTTCCATGTGGTACAGGTTGGTTGACGGCGACAGCTTCGATAGATGCGGCACATGCCGCGACAAGCCATCGATGGCTTTAATATCAAAATCGATCTGACCTTCTTGCGCCATTGCCATCAGGTGTAAAATCGTATTGGTCGAGCCGCCCATGGCGATGTCGACGGTCATCGCGTTCTCGAAGCCTTTTTTCGACGCGATGTTGCGCGGCAGCACGCTCTCGTCGTCTTGTTCGTAGTAACGCTTGGTGATCTCGACAATCGTGCGACCGGCCTGCAGGAACAGTTCTTTGCGGTCCGCATGCGTCGCCAGCACGCTGCCGTTGCCCGGCAGCGCCAGGCCGATGGCTTCGGCCAGACAGTTCATCGAGTTCGCCGTGAACATGCCCGAGCAGGATCCAAACGTCGGGCAGGCCGAACGCTCATACTTCAGCGCATCTTCGTCGGATGTTTCAGGGGCGGCGCCATGGATCATGGCGTCAATCAGATCGGCTTTTTGTTCCTTGCCGTCGACGTCCATCTTGCCGGCTTCCATCGGGCCACCGGAAACGAACACGACCGGAATGTTCAGACGCATTGCCGCCATCAGCATACCCGGCGTGATTTTGTCGCAGTTAGAAATACACACCAGCGCATCGGCGCAGTGTGCGTTGACCATATATTCGACCGAGTCCGCGATCAGTTCACGAGACGGCAGCGAATACAGCAT
>JAFMCK010000113.1 GCA_017857825.1 Rhodospirillales bacterium | reverse complement strand
AGCATTGCCGTAACAGGCGTGCGGGCGACATTTTGGGTGTTGGCGCTCAGTGTATTCGGCGTTGGATTGGTCTCGGTCGTCTTGGTGGCGCTCAGCGGCATCAAATTGCCGCGCCAAGATCGTACGGGCGGGCCATCCGAAAACCGCCGGGTACTCGGCATTTCTTGGGTTGGTTTTTTTCTGGGCGCGTTCGCGGGCACCATGGCAATCGGACACGCGGCTGCCATCGTTTTACACTTCGGCGGACCAGCAACGCTGGCCGTAACCGGCGTTGCCGTACTCGGGATCGGCAATGCCGCGGGCCGGCTATTCTCGGGCTGGCTCAGCGACCTCATCTCGGTCCGCTCGGTTGCCGGGCTCGCGCATTTGACCAGCGCCATCGGCTTGGTCGTCGTGCTCGGCAATCCCAGCGGCGAAGGGGCGGTCGTCACCTTAGTCATGGCGGGCATCGCATATGGGATGACGGCCAGTGTCTATCCGTCGGCAGTATCGATCTTTATGGGGCGTGCATCTTGTGGCCGCAATTTCGGGATTTTGCTGACCGCTTGGGGGGCCGCCGGCTTAGCCGGGCCGTTTATCGGCGGCTACAGCTTCGATATGACGAGCGATTATCGCGTGGCGTTGGAATTTGCCGCCGTTGCGTCGGTCTTAGGGTTGTTTAATGCGATGCGGCTGCCGCGCCAGAATCCGACGAATTAGGCATCGTGGCGGGCGGCGCCGGCTCGCCTATCCGAGCGGGTTGCACCAATCGCGGTGTCGCCACATAGGCAACGCCCGCGTGGGTCTCGTCAATTTCAATGTGCGCCTCGACGAAGCTTTGATCTTGAAGAGCCCAGCGGCAATGCTTGCCGTCAAAGCAGGCGACTGGGCCGTTGCGTTCAATCGTCTGCACCCACGTACGCGCGCCTAAAATCACATCGGCGTGCACAACAGGTCGATACACCACTCGCGCCGTAATGCAGTCGGCCTCGCCGGAGAATACGGCTTTGCTCTCCAACTCGATTTGCTTTTCTGCGCCAAGGCCCCGGTCCACCGCGTCGGTGCGGATGTCACGAATTTTAATCGCATGCCAGCGTTTGGCGCAGACCGTTGTATAACGCTCGTCGGCCTCGCCCCAGGCAATCGGCACGTTGTCGATAGACGTCGCCTGCGCAAAAGCGGCAGATGGCAGCAACAAACTGATCATGATAAAAGTGCGAATCATCTGCGAATGATACATGAAAAAACATCAACGTCGCGTGAATGCGGCATCGTTATGCATTCAGTCAAATAGGCTGGCCTGATCCAGGGTGCCCAGCGGGCGAACAAATAAATCTGTGCGCTGACGAAAGCCGCTCGCCGCATTGTTATGAAACCCGTTACGCTTCAAAGCCGCCTTGAACCGCGTTTTCACTAGGTCCGCATAGACGCCGGTGCCCTGCATGCGCTGACTGAAATCGCTGTCATAGACTTTGCCGCCGCGGGTTTCGCGGATCAGGTTCATGACTTTACGCGGCCGTGTCGGGGCATGCGCCTGCAACCATTCTTCAAACAAACCATGGATTTCGAGGGGCAGTCGCAGCATCACATAATCCGCAGAGACAGCGCCAGCTTCACGCGCGTGCGCTAAAATATCTTCGATTTCGTGATCGTTTAGGCCGGGAATGATCGGGGCTGCCATGACCGCACAGGGAATGCCTACGTCGCTGAGCGCTTTGATCGCGGCCAAGCGTTTGTCCGGACGCGGGCACCGGGGCTCCAAGGTGCGGGCGAGCTTGCCGTCCAACGTCGTGATCGAGATCGCCACCCCGGCCAGACCCTTGGCCGCCATCGGCGCCAGTATATCTATGTCACGGCACACCAAATCAGATTTGGTGGTGATGCCGACGGGGTGGTTGAACCGCTGCAAAACGTCGAGAACATCACGGGTGATGCGTCGGGTACGCTCGATCGGTTGGTAAGGGTCCGTATTCGCACCCAGTTGCACCGTCGCCGGCACATAGCCGGATTTCCGCAACGTCGCATCTAACAACGCCGCCGCATTCGGCTTGGCAAAAAGCTTGGTTTCAAAATCAAGACCAGGAGAGAGGCCGTGATAGGCATGGGTCGGGCGCGCGAAACAATACACACAACCATGCTCACAGCCCCGATACGGATTGATCGAGCGGTCAAACGGAATATCCGGCGACGTGTTCCGCGCCATGATTGATTTCGGATGTTCGTCGGTCACGGTGGTGCGGGGACGTTCGTTGCCGAGCGCCTCTGCCGTGCCCCAGCCGTCATCAATACGACTGTGCGTCACGGCTTCGAACCGGCCACTCCGATTAGAGACCGCGCCCCGCCCTTTCCGAGCCTGATCTGGAATGACATCGACCATCCCAAATCATGGCACAGCCTTAAGAACAAATAAAGAACATCTCGCGAAGCATCAGAGTTTGCGCTTACACATATCCATAAAGTGCGCGTGCACCTTTTCGGCTGCCGCTTCGTTATATATATCACGGGACGGGAAGCAGAATCCGTGCCGTGTGTCGGGATGCACCTCGATCACGTAATCAATGCCGTGGGCATCCAATTCAGATTTCAAGGTTGGGATGACATAGGCTGGTACGGTCGAATCCACCTCCGCAAAGCCGTAATACATCTCGCCTTTGATATTCTTAACCAAGAAGTGCGAAGAATCTTCTTGGCTGGTCACAATGCCGACCCCGTACAACGACGCGTTGGCGGCGAACACATCCGGGAACGTGCCGGCGGCGGCGGTGACGAAACGACCGCTCATGCAGTAGCCGATGGTCGCCTGGGCGCCCTTTTTGACAACCGCTTGGCCGTCCATATAGTCCAGCATGGCTTTGGTATCGACCATCACTTCGTCGTTCGACAGATTGCTCAACGCAGCATACCAAATAATACGTGTCTTATCGTTGCGAAACGGAAATCGGATCGTGCCGAAGCGGTAAAACAGATCAGGTAAAATCACGAAATAGCCGTCAGACGCCATGCGTCGTGCCATATCATACAACTCTTCGCGAATCGCCGGCGCGTCCATATAAAAGACGATCGCCGGATACGGCCCATCGCCGTCCGGGCAACAGGTAAACGTCGGCATGATGCCGTCTTCAGTTTCGATATCAATCTGTTGTTCTTGCATGTTTTGCTCCTCAATTTCTCTCAGAGTATGCAGCGAGCCAACAGATGCAAGCAGCGTTACGCCGCACCGCGCGTGAGGCCTGTTTCCCGTGCGCGCTTTAATATCCATTCACGAAAGGCGCGGACTTTGGGCTGGCCGGCGGTGCGTTCCGGGGCCACCACCCAATATGAAATCTCGGATTGAATGGTTTGTGTAAACGGCGCCACCAACTGTCCGTCGTCAAGTTCCTCAGCCACCGCGTAGGTTGATGCCAGCGCAATCCCTGTACCCCGCACCGCAGCCGCAATCGCCATGCTTTCGACCGTAAACACCGGTCCCCGCGTCGGATCCACATCGTCCACCCCCGCAGACGCCAGCCACATGTTCCAATCCGGAAACGGTGCTTGGATATTGCCCCAATCGATATGCAACAATGTGTGGTGCTTCAAGTCGGACGGTCGTTTCAACGGATGCGGCTTTTTTAAAAACTTCGGATGGCAAACCGGCACCACTTGCTCATCAAACAACTGATCGACGCGCATGCCCGGATAGACGCCAACCCCCAAACGTACTGCGACATCGACACCGTCCCGCTGGAAGTCGACGGTGTCCAAGCGCGCATCCAGGCGCACGTTGATGTCGGGATACTGCGCGCTAAAATCGTCAAGGTGCTGCAACAGCCATTTACCGGCGAATGTCGGCGCCGAGCTCACGGTCAGCACCCCACTGCCCCCCGTTTCTTTTAACGCATCCATCGCTTGGGCAAGCTTATCAAAGCCTTCGGCGACCATTGGCAACACCGCCTGCGCTTCGTCTGTCAAAATCACCGAGCGCGGCAAACGTCGAAAAAGAGTTATGCCAAGATAATCTTCTAAGCCTTTGATTTGATGGCTAATTGCAGCGGGCGTCACATACAGTTCTTCGGCGGCTCTGGAGAAATTCAGATGCCGGGCAGCAGCCTCAAAAGCACGCAATCCATTCAGGGGCGGGAGCTTTCTCATAGCTTCTTATAGTTTAGTTTTTCTAACATATCTATGAAATTTCGTCGTTTGTTGATTTTGAGGAATCCGCGTACTCATAGGCTCAACAGAACGCGACATTTTCAATTCTTTCTAAGGAGATACATCATGGCCCGCTTCGCAGCACAAAAAGCGACCCAAAACAAAACCCCGAATGCCGTGAATGCATTCAACCTGCCCGCTCAGCAAGGCCTGAGCATAGCCGACCTGATTTCGAGCGGCGCATACCGCATGGTCGTCGGCATTGAACGCTTGGTGGCACGCCACTAAACCGCGACACCAACACCAAATAACCTGCCGGCAACCGCCATCCCGCCGGCAGCGATCAAGACGGGCCGTTGTGCCCGTCTTTTTTTTGCGAGAAAGTCAGGGTCTTAAAATAGAAGGGCCGGACCACCTTGCTGAGCATTATCATTCCCACCCTGAACTGCCGCGACGAATTGGTGCGCACACTGGATGCGTTCGCGCTGCGCCCGCCAGAATGGGAAATCATCGTCTCGGACGGTGGTTCCAGCGACGGTACGCTTGAAGCCGCCGAACTTGCCGGCGCGCGCACCTTAGTAGGTCCCGCCGGGCGCGGGCGGCAGTTGGCAGCGGGCGCCGATGCGGCAGCCGGCGTATGGTTTTTGTTTTGGCACGCCGACACCCAGCCGCAACCTGGCTGGGTGCCGATTATGGAACGCTTTTTACGCAACCCGGAAAACCGGTTCCGTGCCGGCTATTGCAGGTTGGTTTTAAATGATGCCGCGCCACAGGCCCGACGTGTTGAGCGCTTGGCGAACTGGCGGACCGAAACACTTGGCCTGCCCTATGGTGATCAGGGTTTGCTGATCTCGGACGAGTATTATGAACACGTCGGCGGTTTTAAGCCGCTGCCGCTTATGGAAGACGTCGACATCGTAAGGCGGATCGGGCGTCGACGGTTGACCACATTGGATACGGCCGCCATCACCTCTGCCGTGCGCTATCGGCGGGATGGTTGGTGGGGACGGCCGATCAAAAATATCACCTGCTTATCGATGTATTTATTGGGGATGCCGATCAGCGTGATCCGCAAGCTCTACGGATGAATGAAACTCGCCATTTGGTGGTGTTTGCAAAAGCGCCGCGCATGGGTCGGGTCAAAACGCGACTCGCCCGCGATATCGGCGGCGTGCAGGCCTGGGGATTTTACCGCCACGCGCTGATATCGCTTTTGCGACGGCTCGACGATCCGCGCTGGCAGTTGGTCATCGGCATCGCGCCGGATACAGCCGTCAACGATTCCACGTGGCCCGCACATTTGCCCCGGTTTGCGCAAGGCACGGGGGACCTTGGACAGCGGATGCAGCGCGCGTTTGATATGAGAGCACCCGGCCCCGTCGTCATTATCGGTGCCGATATTCCAGGCATTCGCCCTCGTCATATAGCCGCCGCGTTTCGGGCACTGGGCGATCATGATGCCGTGTTCGGGCCGGCGGATGACGGCGGCTATTGGTTGGTCGGGCAACGCCGGCGACCACGTATCCGCCAGATGTTTGCTGACGTCCGATGGTCCGGCCCGCATGCGCTGTCAGACACCAAACGCAACCTCCCGGGCGCACGCATTGCGGAAATCGATGTGCTGTCCGATATCGACGACGGGGCTGATTTTGCCCGTTGGCGATTTAATCGTAAGTAAGCGCCCGCGCCTTGCCGCGAAACACGACATACGACAGCACCGTGTACGCAGCAATCGCCGGCATCACGACCATCGCTCCCAGCAGAATAATGAACAAGCTTTCCGGTGCGCTTGCGGCCTCATAGATACTGATCTTATCGGGCACCACATAGGGATAGAAGGAATAGGCAAGCCCCGCGAACGCCAAACAAAACAAGCTGGACGCCGCAGCAAACGGCAACCACGACAGCCGGTCCGCCGGGTGCGGCATTTGGCGCAGCGTGATACCGATCAACACCACAAGCGCTCCGGATAGAATCGGCAGCGGCGCCAAGTAAAAGATTTCCGGCATGGTAAACCACTTGGCAAAGATACGCGGGCTCACAAGCGGGCTCGCCAAGGAGTTCGCCGCGAAACCGACGATCACACCCAGCAGGCCAAATTTTGCGAACCGCACCGCACGGCGTTGCAGGTCGTGTTCGGTCTTATAGATCAGCCACGTTGCACCAATGAAGGCATATCCCGCGGTCAGACACACCGCCGTCAGACACGCAAATGCAACATGATTCAGCGTGTAATCCAGGCCGACGATATACATCCCCAGCATGAAGCCTTGCGACAATGAGGTCAGCAATGAGCCGACATAGAACGAGCGATTCCATTGCTCTTTTTGGCCCTTAGGCGCCTTGGCGCGGAGCTCGAACGCCACGCCCCGTAAAATCAACCCGGCCAACATGATCGCGACGGGCAGATAAAGGGCTGTCAGGATATAGCCGTGCGCCGTTGGGAATGCGACCAGCAACAAGCCGATCGCCAATACCAACCAAGTTTCATTGGCATCCCAGAACGGCCCGATGACCGAAATCATTTGATCCTTCTCGTCGTCACCGACGAACGGAAACAAGACGCCGATGCCCAGATCAAAGCCGTCCAAGACGACGTAAACCAAGATCGCGACGCCCATTAGGGCGGCAAAGGTGAAAGGCAGCCAGACTGTCGGATCACCGAAGAAGTCCATGACGTATTCCTATTCCGCCGGTTGCACGCCGATGGCGCGCTGGATTGGCGCGCGGGCCACATCATCTGGTGCCATTTCGCCGGACGCAGCTTTTTTGGCGAGATATGTCAGCACGAACATATAAGACAGCGTCAGCAACCCATAGATCGTGAGATACATCACCAGTGTCGAGAACACCATCACCGGGGCCACCAGCCCAACCGCTTCTGCGGTACGCAGCACACCCGACACCAACCAAGGCTGGCGTCCGATTTCAGTGGTGTACCAACCGGCCAGCGTCGCAAACCAGCCGGAGAACGTCATCACCACAAGGGCACGGGGCACCCACGGCGTCAAACGGTCAAAGCCTTGGCGCCACAGCGCGAACGCGGCGACCCACGACACCGCCAACATCAGCATGCCAATGCCGACCATCACGCGGAATGACCAAAACACCTTAAAGACTGGCGGATGCATGACCGTGCCGTCTTCGGCGACAAAATCATTGAGGCCCGGGACCACGCCCGCAGGATCGTGCTTGAGGATAATACTGGCGAGCGACGGGATCTTAAGCTCAAAATGGTTTTTGCGTTGGCTTTCGTCTGGGATGGCGAACAAAAGCAACGGCACATTGCCCCGGGTTTCCCAGTTGCCTTCCATAGCCGCCACCTTTTGCGGCTGATGCTCGAGCGTATTTAACCCATGCAGATCGCCGGCGAAGATTTGCAGCGGGATCAAAAGGGCGGCGATCATGACGCCGGTTTTCATGGTCGCGCGAACGTCTGCGCCCCGGTCGCCAAGCAGCCAGCGTAAGCCCGAGAGACCGGCGATCAAAAACGACGCCGTCAGGCCGCTTGCCAACAGCATGTGTACGAGCCGATACGGCATCGACGGGTTAAACACGATGGCAAACCAATCGGTCGCGTGCACGACACCGTCGCGCAGCTCAAAGCCCACCGGCGTCTGCATCCAGGAGTTCAGGACCAAAATCCAAAACGCGCTCATCGTGGTGCCGAACGCAACCAGGAACGTCGCCAAAGTGTGCAGCCACGGCGGCACGCGCCGGGCGCCGAACAACATGATGCCGAGGAATACTGCTTCCAAGAAAAACGCCGTCATCACTTCATACGCCAGCAGCGGACCTGCGATGTTGCCGACTTTTTCCATAAAGCCCGGCCAGTTGGTACCGAACTGGAAGCTCATGGTGATGCCGGATACCACGCCCATGGCAAACGATAGCGCAAAAACTTTAACGTAGAACCGATACGCATCCATCCATTTTTCATCACCGGTCGCCTGAAAGCGCAGCTTGAAAAACAATAAAATCCAGCCGAGCGCGATGGTGATGGTCGGGAAGATGATGTGGAAGGAAATGTTGGCCGCAAACTGCAGCCGCGACAGAATCAGGGTATCAAGTTCCATCAGTCGGCCTCTTTCCGTATGCACGCAGCACGCTGACCATTTGAGGAAGCCGGTCCGCCGCGTTTCACCGGTTAGATGGGGAAACGGTGGTCTTGTTACAAGTTAAATCGTCGTCAGGCTCCAGGTTGGAAGCTTAACCAAACGCATATGCATCCATCGCGAGCACGCCGTAGCTATAGCTTTTGTGCAAGTGGCGCCCAGGCTCTGTCCCGCTGCCCGCGCCCAGGGCGACAAACAACGGCAGCAAATGCTCGTCGGTCGGATGATTGCGAACGGCGTGCGGCGCCTTGTCGCGATAATCCAGCAGGTCTTGCACCCTGCCCTCAGCAATCGCCCAACTGGCCCATGCGTCGAACGCGCGCACCCAATCGGGTGGGGTGGCATCCAAAGTCTGGCCGCGAAATTCGCTCAGATTATGGGTCAGGTTGCCGGACGCCAAGATCAACACGCCCTGGCGACGCAACGGCTGCAACGCCTCGCCCAGACGGAAGTGATAGGCCGCGTCTTGGTGCGGCTGGACCGACAACTGCGTCACCGGAATGTCAGCTGCGGGATACCCCAATAACAACGGCACCCACGCTCCGTGATCGAGGCCGCGATCCTCGCTGACCACCGGGCCTAGGTCCGCATCGTTCAGCAGCGCCGCCGTCGTTGCCGCCAAGTCCGGCGCGCCTGGGGCCGGATAACGGAGTTCATACAAAGGTTTCGGAAAGCCGTAAAAATCATGGATGGTTTCCGGGGCGTCGGTGATGCTGACGTGCGGCGTCTCGGTCTCCCAATGTGCCGAGACAACCAAGATAGCACGCGGTGTGGGCACACTTTCTGCCATTTTTTCCAAAAACCGATGCGCGTCGGAGATGTCGAGCGCGATGGTCGGCGCGCCGTGCGAGACGAATAGACTGGGCATGTGCGGAGCGGCCTGAACCATCGGAGAACTCCAAGATGTTAAAGGTTGAGTATACACAATGAGGGCGGTGCAAGGTCGATACGTGACCGGACACCGCCGCTTCATTTAATGGGCGGTCTGCGTATCCGCATTCGGCAGCACCGGCAGATTGATATCACGGGTGAGTGCAAACGCACCCCCACCCAACAAGCCCTGCGCAATCGATGCGACGATCAAAAACAGCGGATATTCCCATCCGCCCCCTTGCGCCGAGAACACCCAACCATTCGGCACGTGCACCATCGCAGCGCCAATCAAAATCGGCACCAGCGCAAACGACACCAGCCGCGTCTGAATGCCGGCGATCAACGCCAGACCGCCCAAGGTTTCGGCGGCAAAAACCACATAGGCCAAAAATCCCGGATAGCCGATGCTTTCAAAAAACTGCGCCGTGCCGCCCAAGGTGAAGGTGAAGTATTTCAAGATCAGCCCGTGCGCGACAAACATCACGCCCAAAGAAACCCGGAGAAGAAATGCGCCATAAGGTGCGGTTTGCGTGTTCATTGTTCTGTCCTCTTCAATATCAAAAATGTGATGCCCGAGAGCCATGTGCGCCCAGGGTTGAGGCAGAGAATATGATTTTCATGTTTGCAATTAAATTACCAATTATTGCACTATCTATTTGCAATTTTGCAAACGTATCGGAATCTGGCGATGAGCCTGGCGTGGGATGACCTTCGGGTGGTGTTGGCGGTGGCGCGGGCTGGGTCTTTGGCCGGGGCAGCGCGGGCGTTGGGGGTCAATCATTCGACCGTGTTTCGGCGCTTGAATACGTTCGAAGAACAGCTGGGCGTGCGGCTGTTCGAGCGCTTGGCAAACGGCTATGCCCTGACCATCGCGGGCGAGGAAATGCGCGCGTCGGCGGAGCGGGTCGAACAGGAAATCGACCGATTGGATCGGCGCATCACGGGCCAGGATCTGCGGCT
>JAFMCK010000112.1 GCA_017857825.1 Rhodospirillales bacterium | reverse complement strand
CGATGGGGGCGATGTATCTGCAGTTACCGCGCTACAATCGGGCCCGGGTGGATGGGTTGGAAATCCGTTTCGACAGCATTCGACAGATCAGTGCCAGGCTCGCCGGTATGTCTTGCGCCGAGCGCGAGCGTCATCCGTGCTTGGGCGTAGGGCGGGGTGATTTGATGTTGATGGGGATCGCCGTGCTGCGTTCGGTCTGTGCGCGCTGGCCGGTGGGCAAGCTGGGTATTGCCGATAGGGGTATCCGTGAAGGTATATTGGCGGAATTGATGGCAGCAGATGGCCACACCGCCTTTGGGCCGCCTCTGCAGCGCACGAATGGGGCGGACAGCGATCAGCCGCCCGTGAAAACGAATACTAGGATTTCTTCATGAGTACAAAAAGCGGCGGCAAAGGTCGCAGCGAAAAAGGTGGCGCGGATCGCGCGCTACGCACCCGTGTTAAATCCGCGCGCGGGCGTAAGGTGTCGTCGACCCGTTGGCTCGAACGCCAATTGAATGATCCCTATGTGCAAAAGGCCAAGCGGATGGGCTATCGCTCGCGTGCCGCCTTCAAGCTGATCGAGTTGGACGACAAATTTCACTTTTTGACCAAAGGCGCCAAAATCTTGGATTTGGGTGCAGCCCCCGGCGGTTGGACGCAGGTCGCGCTGGAGCGCGCCGGCAAGGATGCCCGCGTCGTCGGAATCGATTTGTTGGAGATTGAAGCCATCGTCGGCGCCGATTTGTTACAAGGCGATTTTCTTGATGACGATGCGCCCGAGCGCCTGCGTCATCATCTTGATGGGCCAGCCGACGTGGTGTTGACCGACATGGCAGCATCGGCGACCGGGCATACGCAAACCGATCATTTGCGCATCATGGTTTTGTTGGAAGCGGCCGTGGATTTTGCCGCCGAAGTGCTGGCCCCGGGTGGTGCGTTCGTCGGGAAAGTCTTGCAGGGCGGCACCGAAAATCAGCTTTTGGCGGCGCTGAAGCGTCAATTCAAGGTCGTTAAACACGCGAAACCACCGGCCAGCCGCAGCGATTCGGCGGAAATCTATGTCGTTGCCATGGGGTTTCGCGGTAGGGAGTCCGATCAGGAGTGAGGTAAACCGGGGCGCAAGCTGTCGGTACTTGTACAGGGCTTCGCCGTGTGTATGATGACGCGCCATCGCCACAGGGATCAGGAGGCGTCATGGCACTGCCCAAAATCGAAGAAGCGCTCACGTTTGACGATGTTCTCATGGTGCCTGCGGCATCGAGGGTATTGCCAGTCGATACCGACACCCGGACCAAGCTGACGAAAAGCATTGATCTCAACATTCCGCTGCTGTCCTCAGCCATGGATACGGTGACCGAGCATCAGCTCGCGATTGCCGTCGCGCAGAATGGTGGCATCGGTGTTCTGCACAAGAACATGACCATCGAAGAGCAGGCCGCCGAAGTGCGCCGCGTTAAAAAATTCGAGAGCGGCATGGTCTCCGATCCATTGACTATCCACCCCGATCAAACCCTCGCCGATGCGTTGCGATTAAAAGCCGAAACCGGATTTTCCGGGATGCCGGTGGTCGAGCGCGGCTCGAAAAAATTGGTCGGTATCCTGACCAACCGCGACGTGCGGTTTGCCGATAAACCCGATCAGCTGGTCAGCGAGTTGATGACCAAAAACACGCCTGAAATGCCGTTGATCACCGTCAAAGAAGGCGTCGACGGCACCGAAGCGCGCCGGCTGCTGCACCAATATCGGATCGAGCGCCTGTTGGTGGTGGATGATAACTATTCCTGCGTCGGCCTGATCACCGTCAAAGATATGGAAAAGGAAGAGCGCTTCCCGAACGCCTGCAAAGACGCCCACGGCCGGCTTCGCGTGGCGGCTGCCGTCGGTGTCGGCACAGCCGGTATTGAGCGTGCCGAAGCCTTGTTGGCCGCGGGCAGCGACGTGATTGTCGTCGATACGGCGCACGGCCACTCCGAGGGTGTGCTGGGCACGGTGTCGAACATCAAAAAATTGTCGAACTATGCTCAGGTGATCGCCGGTAATGTGGCGACGCCCGATGGCGCGAAAGCGCTGATCGATGCCGGTGCGGATTGTATCAAAATCGGCATCGGGCCCGGCACGATCTGTACCACACGTATGGTCGCGGGCGTCGGCATGCCGCAATTTTCCGCAGTGATGGAAGCGTCCGAAGTCTGCCGCAAAGCGGGTATCCCGTGCATCGCAGACGGCGGTATCAAGTATTCCGGTGACATCGCAAAGGCGTTGGCGGCGGGCGCGACGGCGGTGATGATCGGCTCGTTGTTTGCCGGCACCGACGAAAGCCCGGGCGAAGTGTTGTTGTTCCAGGGCCGGTCTTACAAAGCGTATCGGGGCATGGGCTCATTGGGCGCGATGGCGCGGGGCTCGGCGGATCGTTACTTCCAAGAAGAAGTCTCCGACAAGCTGAAGCTGGTGCCTGAAGGCGTCGAAGGGCGCGTGCCCTACAAGGGGCCGATAGGTACCGTGATCCACCAGTTGATCGGCGGGTTGCGGGCCGCAATGGGCTACACCGGGGCGGCAACCTTGGCCGAGCTGCAAGCCAACGTTAAATTCCGCCGGATCACCAATGCCGGCCTTCGTGAAAGCCACGTGCACGACATCACCATCACGCGCGAGGCGCCGAACTACCGCGCCGACGGTTAAGGGGCGGCCAGATGACGCCCGGCGCCCGCTTGGCGGGGACAATTGAGCTGCTGGACGAGATTGACGCCGCCGATCAGGCCCCTGATCAGGTAATTGATGGCTATTTTCGCCAACGTCGATTTGCCGGCTCGGGGGATCGTCGTGACGTGACGGGCCGGGTCTATGACATCCTGCGTCGCCGCGCAAAGTTGGATTGGTGGATTGAGCGCACCGGTCTTGGGGTGCCGCCAAATGCCAGATTGCGCACATTGGCTTTCGCGATTCTCGAAGAACGCTCATCACCCGAAGAACTTCGCGGCTATTTTTCTGGCGCTCGGCATTGCCCGGACCCGTTGAGCGAGCCGGAGTCGGCGTTGAGCGACGCGCTCTATGGGCGCCCGTTGTTGAACCGTGATATGCCCGACCATGTGCGGCTTGAATATCCGGAGTGGATGGACCGTTCGTTTCGTGCCCTTTGGGGGGCGCGGTTAGATGATGAGATGTCGGGGCTGAATCAACCGGCGCCGATGGATCTGCGGGTCAACTTGCTGAAGACGACACCGGAAGATGCGCTGCAGCGCCTCGCCGATGATTTTATCGACGGCGCGCCGACCGCATTGTCGCCGATCGGTATTCGTGTCACCGGTAAGGTTCGGCTCGGTGGTACCCGCGCATTCAAAGACGGACTGGTCGATGTGCAGGACGAAGGCTCGCAATTGGCGGCTTTGATGGTTGGTGTGCGTCCCGGGATGACGGTTGTCGACTACTGCGCTGGGGCAGGCGGCAAGACCCTGGCGTTAGCAGCAGGTATGGCTCACGAAGGCGGTATCGCCGGTCGACTATATGCGCTCGACGTGTCCAAGTACCGCATGGACCGCATGGTGGCACGGCTTAAGCGCGCGGGCGCGATGGCGGTAAAACGTCGGGTGATCTCAGCCAGCAATGATCCGTGGGTGAGCGAGCACGCCGGGCGTGCGGACCGGGTGTTGATCGATGCGCCCTGTACCGGGACCGGCAGTTGGCGCCGCAATCCCGATGCCCGCTGGCAGTTCACGCCCGAAGACTTGGACGCGATCCGTGCCAACCAACAAAGTATTTTCGAAAATGCCGCCACGCTGGTGAAGCCGGGCGGTCGCTTGATCTATGTGACGTGTTCGTTGCTGCAAGAAGAGAACGAACAGCAGTTGGCTTGGTTCGCCGAGCGGCATGAAAATTTTGAGGTCTTAGACGTCGGCGCCGTATGGTCCGAAACCGTCGGTGGCCCACCGCCTTCCAGCGGGCCGGCGTTGCGCCTCAGCCCGGCGTCGACCGGCACCGACGGATTCTTCTGCGCCGTGCTGGAACGCACTCGCTAGCTTTTTCTCGGCGAAACAAGTGCCGTCGCAATCAAACTATTAAACGTCCGTTTTCGGATTAGTCGCAGATCAGTCATAAATTATAAACAATTACGTCGAATGATCGTCACATGTCTTTTTGGGAGAAAGCCAATGACGTCGAACGCAAAGCCGCAGCCTGAGCAAGAGCATCCGTTGCAGGGGCCGCATCCGACTGACTGACTGAAGGCGTGAACGCTGAGTTTAGCGCAGGCGTTCGTGGCGCTCGAACTCGGTTTCTAGTTCTTCAAATTTGCGGCGCAGTTCCTCGTCTTCTGCGAGGCTCGGCAATGTATCTGTGTCACAATGATGGCACAGCCGCGCCAAGGTTGCGCGGGCGTCACGGCTCCATGTTCCGTCGTTCGGATCAATCGGCGGCACGCTCGGATACATCGCACGCATAAAATAGAAAAACCCAGCCCGCTGTTTTTCGACCGCTTTGCAAAGATCGGTGGCCCGCACAACGGCACGCTCGCCCGGGCTCATGCCTTCATCGTCGCCCGTGCCGGATGGTGGGGTTTTCGGACGATCATCCTCTTCTTCTTTATCCATCAGATCAGCGACGGCAGCGAGGGCTTCCGCCGCCTGACTCATTTGCTCGGTATAGGCATCCAGATCACCGCTGAAACCGCCACCCGGCACCTGCGGCCGTAACTCATCAGAGGGGGGAGGCTGAGGCATTGGCGGCGGTGACGGCATGGGCGGTGACGGCATGGGTGGTGGCGGTGACGGAGGATAGCTGGGCTGCGGCGTAGAACTTAAAGGTGTTGTTGGCGCCGCGCTAGGCGGCGATGCGTGTGTTTCGAATGGCTGCGGCGCCGCTGTCATCGGTGCTGCAACCGGCGCGCCAGATGGCGTGGCTTTTGTTTCGAATGGCGTCGGGGCAACCTGTGATGGCGGTGATTGCGGTGTCGGTTTATGAATAACCTTTGTGCGGCTCACGTTCTTGAGAACCGCCGTCCGGGTCTTTTTAACGGGGGGTGCTGGTGTGTCGTCAGATTTATCTGCAACCTTTGGCACAACGCGAACGACCCTGCGTTTGTTTGGCGTGGGCTTTGTTTCGAGCGCCTTGACGGGCGTTGATGTTGCTGGTTCTAAGGTTGGCGCTGCTGCGGGTTTTACATTCTGATTTGCTTTTTTGGTCGACTTTTATCGCACCGTGACCGGCGAGCCATCCTCGTTCAGCAAGCGCACGGAGATTTCCATCAACTGCCCGTTTTTAGCGCCGATCGGCATGTTCTTGAAGGGATGCTCATCGGTGTCGTCGGGCAGCTTCAACGTGACCGTCCGCCCAGCCGCACTGCTGTCGCCCCAACGCATCAGTTTGACCCGATAGATGTCTTCGTCGCTCACATCAACTCTCCCTTGGCTAGTCTATTGCCGGAATGGGGGGGCGCGTCAATGCGGGGCGCTGTCGGGAGGAGAGAGACCGGGGAGCCATGGGTGCCTCTAGATAATCTTGTCTTCGGCGGTTTCGACATCGTCGGCGGACAGCGAGCCAGTTTGTACCGACATCGGGGCCGCCGCCATCATCTGGATACCTGCTTCCTGAAGGGCGCTGACCAAAGCTTCGTTGACGGTGTAGCGTAATTCGAAAT
Organism: Rhodospirillales bacterium; assembly: GCA_017857825.1. Classification (GTDB taxonomy): domain Bacteria; phylum Pseudomonadota; class Alphaproteobacteria; order Rhodospirillales; family Casp-alpha2; genus UBA4479. The sequence goes on along the minus strand of JAFMCK010000112.1, from coordinate 4,450 downwards.
AGCGGCTGGACGGCACCCAGAAGCGAATGCCGATCACCAGCCCACCATAGGTAAAGTCGTGCAGTCCGACTTCGGGCTCGGTACCGCCGTGGATGTCGGGCACCGTTGCCAACGCTTTGCGGCAGGCAGCTTTGACGGTGGCCATGTCTTGTTCGGCCTTGATGGCGATTTTCGTTTCAACGACGCGGGACGCGTCGGAATTGACGATCACGCGACCAACGATTTCCTTATTGGGCACGGTGATCTTTTCGCCGTCTTCGCCGGTCAGAATGGTGTGGGCGAGGGTGATTTCTTCGACCACGCCACTGGCACCTTTGCTCAGTGTGATGGTGTTGCCGACCACAAATGGGCGCGACAAGATGATCGACACGCCGGCCCCATAGTTCGACAGCGGTCCCTGAATTGCGATCGTGGCGCCGAATGCGCCGGCACCGGCAAGCGCGATCAGCGGGGCAATCGATACGCCGAAATTGCCGAGTGTGATGATCACCAAAAATACGATGGCGATAATCTTGACAACGTTGCCAATAAAACGAGATAGCGTGACGTCGATCTTTTTGGCTTCGAGTATGCGGCTGACGCGGCCACCGATCCAAGAGGCAACCTTCAAGCCAATCAGTAAAAAGACCAGGGCGCCAAAAATCTGGAACCCGTACTCGATCCCAAACTCGACCAGCATGTCGGCGTACTTCGTCACCACTTCCAATTGTTGTTCGACGGTGTCGCTTGCGGTGCTTTCCATGATCTGATGTTTTCTTCGCTTATATCTATTAGAATTTATTTGGGCTCGATGGTGACGGCGGTCCCGGTGGCGACGACGAACAGCATACTTTTGCCGTCGCCGGATATTTCGTTGTAGTCCAGATCGACGGCGATCACCGCGTTTGCGCCGACCATCAACGCTTCGCGGCGTAGTTCTGTCAGGCAGGTGCGCCGGGCATCGCGCAGCACGCCCTGTGCCGCCGACGACCGTCCACCGAAAATATCACGGATTCCGGCGAACAAGTCCTTGAACATATTCATGCCGAACACGCACTCCGCCGTGATCACTTCGATCCGCCGCATGACGCGGTATTCGGGCATGTTGGCTTCGGTGGTGACGATCAGGTCTTTGGCCAAGTCGTCGATGACTTTGGTCGGCAATTCGTCGTATTTGCCTTCATCGATCAGTTTTTGAATGTCGTCTTCGCTTTTGCCGAAAATACCGAACATTGGGCACTCCATATCTTTTCACCGTACATTATGCCACGGTTTGCGATCCTGGAAAGCTTTGCCGAAGTTGATCATCTCGTGCCTTGAAAGCAGCGCAGGGATCGGACAAAGTTGGTCCCACCTTATCTTAATCGGATTCCCAGAACCATGACTTCAGCAGTTCCGAAAGAGCGCGTCGACGCGTTGTTGGCGACGGCGGAAATTCTTAAAACACCTTGCGGTGCCGGAGAGATGGTTTGGCAGCGCTGGGCGGGCCCCAGCGATAAGCCGCCGTTGGTTCTGTTGCATGGCGGCTTTGGTTCGTGGACCCACTGGATTGCCAACGTCGAACGCCTGCGGCGTACTCGCACCGTGCTGACGTGTGACATGCCGGGCCTCGGCGACAGCGCGGAAGCGCCGGGCGAATTGAGCCCCGATACCATCGCCGCCCCGATCTTCGCTGGTTTGGACGCCGTGTTGGACGGTGCGCCGACGTTTGATCTTGCAGGTTTTAGCTTCGGCGGGCTGATTGGATCCCGGGTCGCGAAAATGGCCGGGGACCGCATGCGCACGTATGTCGCCGTGGGCGCCAGCGGTTTCGAAGGCCTGCACGTGCGTGTCCTGGGTATTCGCGTCCCAAAGCCGGACATGAGCGATGCCGAAAAGGATGCAATCCACGCTAAGAATTTGGAAATCCTGATGCTATGGGATGTGGCGAAAATCGACCCGCTGGCGATTTATACACACCGTAAAAACGTGGCGCGCTCGCGGGTGCGCTCGCGCCCGATGTCGTTGGGCAATCATTTGGTCGATGCACTCCCCGATATTCAAGCCCGTATGTCCGGTATTTGGGGCGTGCACGACGCGACGGCTGGCGGCGAAGCGGAAATCATGAAGCGCCGCGATATCTTCCGCCAATTTCAGCCTGACGCACCCTTGCACATCATCGACGATGCCGGCCATTGGGTGATGTACGAAACGCCTGAGGTTTTTGAAGCCGCGCTGATTGGGATTTTGGACGGTTAAGTCGATTACGCGGTGCCGCATCATTGTCCTAAACCGCTAACCGTCATTCCCGCGTAGGCGGGAATCCATATTTACCATGGGCCCCCGCCTTCGCGGGGGTGACGTGTATGGGGGTTATGCCAAAGCCGCCGCCAGCCGACCCCAATGTTGTTCCGTCGCCGGAAGCCCGAAGCGGGCCCAGCGCGGGTGGGCGGGGAAAGTGCGGATCAGGATGCCGGCTTTGCCGAGCTTATGATAGAGCGCCCCGGCATCTTCGGTTTCAACTAAGCGATACAAATCCGTACCGCCCCTTAAAATCAAGCCGGCACCGGTGAGCATATCATCCAACCTGGCAGCATCGGCGATTAGGCGTGCCCGCGTTGCCGCCTGCCATGCGGTGTCGCTGAGCGCTGCACGTCCGATCATCAGGGCCGGCGTCGAGACGGCCCACGGCCCGAGCTTGTCGGTGAGCGCTTTGGTTGGCGCTGTGTCGCCGACCGCAAAGCCGAGCCTGAGTCCGGCCAAGCCGAAAAATTTCCCGAATGAGCGCAGCACCACCAAGCCGTCCATGGCGTGATCTGTCAGTGAAACTTCGGGTGCCACGTCTGCGAACGCTTCGTCGACCACCAGCAAACCGCCGCGGGCAGCTTGGCGCTGGGCCATCAGAATTAGGGTATCCCGTGACGCGATGCGGCCGTCCGGATTGTTCGGATTGACGATCACGACCACATCGGCATCGGCCTCGTCGAGGGAGGCAATTTCACGCACTGTGTGGCCGGCATCCGCCCAGCGCGGGGCATGTTCGCCGTAGGTCGGTGCGACCACATCGACGCGACCGATGGATCGGACGTAGGGGAGCCATTGGATCAGCGCCTGGGTGCCGGGGGCCGCGATGACGCCGGCGTCAGACGCAATGCCGTAATAGCCGCGCGCCGCTGCGATCAATGCCTCTTCATCCGCCGCTTCCGGCAAGCGATTCAGTGCTTCTGGCAACAACGCCGTTGCAGGGTAGGGCACCGGGTTGATCCCGGTCGATAAATCAATCCAGCCGCCCGGCACGTCTTCGCCAAAGGTCGCTTTGGCGGCGCTTAAATTGCCGCCGTGGTGGATCATTTCTGTGACGTGCGTTTATCGAGCGCGGCGCCATAAGCGCGCACGCTGTCTTCGAGGGTGCGTGAGCGATCCAAGGTCTCGCGGGTTTCGTCGGCGAATGGGGTTTCGGTCAGCAGCGCGAACATCCACGCCGCGCCGTCATGGAAGCTGCCGCTGACGTCGGCCTCGCGGAAGGTCTTGGCGATCTCTTCCATCTCGCCGACCCAGCGTCCGCTGTCGGCAGGCAGGAACGGCACCATGCTGCGCATACGCTCCAACGTTGGGCCTTGCGAGTGCTCAAGCTCATCGATCAGCGGTTCCAGCAAGCCGTTGCGCTCGGCGGTCAGCAGCACGGCGGTCCAGAGCGTCCAACTGCCCTTGGTCAAGCCTGCATAGGCCATTTTGAGGGCCGACGCTTGGCCGGGCGTATCGCCGAGCGACATCACTTTGAAACCCTTGCCGTCGAGCGCCTGCATTGGGGCAGTATCTTTGCCCGAGACATAAAACCGGGTGTCTTCGCTTTTGTTCGGCGCCAGGCCGACAATGCCGCAGTCAATAAAGGCCGCGCCAGCTTCGGTGATGGTGTCGCCGATTTTGACGGCAGTGCCGGGCGAAATCGCATTGCAGTCAACATACACCGGTGTTGCGCCGGTCCGGCCCATCGCGGCGGCCACATCGGTGGCAAGGTCTGGGGCAAAGGTCGGCGGCAGGATCGAGAGGACCATATCTGCAGCTTTGACGGCGGCATCAAGTGTGCCGACATCGGTTAACTTGCCGGCCTCGGCCAGGCCGCGCGTGCGGTCAGAGCGACTGTCCAATGCGGTGATGGTCTCGTAGCCGTGCTCGCGCAGCGCCAGCGATACCCCGTGGCCCATGTCGCCTGGCATCAGAATGCAGATGGTGCCGTTGCTCATCGCGCAAAATCCTTATGGTCTGTAGATCGCCTTTGTTAGGCGGCGAACGTGGTAATGATGTCGCCGCTGCCTGCGACATTTGCAAGCATACCCTTTGCATCTGCCGCTTTCACGCCATTGATCCAGACCCCGTGCACGCCTTTGGCATCGGTGGTCAGGCGGTGTGCGCCGGCAGGCAGGTCAAAGATTCGTTTCTTTTGGCCGCGCCCAATGGTCGCCGGATCAAACAACAATAGGTCTGCGGCATA
>JAFMCK010000111.1 GCA_017857825.1 Rhodospirillales bacterium | reverse complement strand
GTGGTTGCTATGCTTTGACGAATTCCATGTAACAGACATTGCTGATGCGATGATTTTAGGACGTTTATTCGAGGCGATGTTTGCCGCCGGTGCGGTGGTCGTTGCGACCTCAAATCGTCATCCGAAAGACCTTTATAAAGACGGTTTGCAGCGCGAACGCTTCTTGCCGTTCATCGATATCTTGATGGATCGTATGGCGGTGATCGAGGTGCCGGCAGCGCGTGATTATCGCTTGGAACGGCTTAAAGGTATGGAAGCATATTTGAGCCCTGACGATGAGGCTGCGCGGCAAAAATTGGATGAAGATTTCGCCAGCTTGACCGTCGGTGCCACCGCAAATCCGACTACGCTTACCGTGAATGGGCGCGAGGTGCAGATCGCCAAGACGGCCGAAGGCGTGGCGTTCGTCGAGTTTGACGAGTTGTGCGCAAAACCGCTCGGCCCTGGCGACTATCTTGCCATTGCGGGCCGTTTCCATACGTTGATGATCAGTGGCATTCCCAAGCTCGGCCCGCATAACCGAAACGAGGCAAAACGCTTCGTGACGCTGATTGATGCGTTGTATGAGGCCAAGGTCAATCTGATCTGTACGGCCGCCGTGCCGCCGATTGAACTGTATACCGAAGGCGACGGCGCATTTGAATTTGAACGCACCGTTTCGCGTCTGATGGAAATGCAGTCTGCGGACTATATCGCGCAGGCGCACCGAAAAGAATATTTAGACAAGTAGCGTTTGGTGATTTTGACGAGGGCTTTTTTTTATCCTCTTTAGTAGCTGTCACTGAAATTTCATTTGAACGTCAATCGGATGCCAGCCATTACAGCAAACAAATGAACTCCATGTTGAGAGGACCTAGGCAAAATGACGGTTAAGGTTGCCATTAATGGTTTTGGCCGCATGGGCCGGCTGGCACTGCGTGCGGCGTGGGGCTTTGATCCGGCGCGGGCCGAGGCGTTGACGGCGCCGGGTGAGGCATGGGGGGCTGGTGTGCTGGACATCGTGCACATCAACGAGCCGAACGGCAGTGCCGAAATGTCGGCGCATTTACTGGCCTTCGACAGCGTGCACGGACGCTGGCCGGTCGCCGTCGAAGCGCCGGCTGAAGATCGAATAGATATCGCCGGCAAGCAGATCAGCTATTCACGCATCCCGAACCCAGCCGATATTGATTGGGCGGCAATGGGTGTCGATCTGGTGATTGAGTGTTCGGGAAAATTCAAAACCCGCGAAGCCCTGGCGCCGTACTATGCCGCTGGCGTAAAAAAGGTCGTGGTGTCTGCACCGGTCAAAGATGATGCGTTGAATATTGTGATGGGTGTAAACGATGACCTATATGACCCGTCTGTCCATGACCTGGTGACGGCGGCGTCTTGCACCACGAACTGTCTGGCCCCGGTGGTCAAAGTTGTGCATGAAGGCATCGGCATCAAGCACGGTATGATCACGACGATCCACGATGTAACGAATACACAGACTGTGCTCGATAAACCGATGAAGGACATGCGCCGCGCGCGCTCGGCGCTGCTGAATTTAATCCCGACGTCGACCGGGTCTGCGACTGCGATCACGATGATTTTTCCGGAACTTAAAGGCAAGCTCGACGGGGTCGCCGTGCGGGTGCCGCTATTGAATGCGTCGCTCACTGATTGCGTGTTTGAGGTTGTGCGGGAAACCTCGGTCGACGAAGTGAACGATCTTTTGCGCAGCGCCGCCGAAGGGCCTCTCAACGGTATCCTGGCTTTTGAAACGCGACCGCTGGTCTCAACGGACTATCGTGGCGATCCGCATTCGTCGATTATTGACGCGCAAACCACCATGGTCACGGCGGGCACGCAGGTAAAAATTCTGGCATGGTACGATAACGAAATGGGCTACGCGACACGGCTTTACGAATTGACGGCGAAGGTTGCCCGCTCAATCAATTCGTCGCTGAATTGACCTAAGGCGCAAGATGCTCGACATCCGAAACTACGCCATCGTCACGGCTGCCTATTGGGGCTTTATGCTCAGCGATGGGGCGCTTCGGATGCTGGTGCTGTTGCACTTTCATGCCCTTGGTTACACACCGTTTCAGTTGGCGCTGCTGTTCTTGATTTATGAATTCATGGGGATCGTTACCAATGCCGGTGGCGGTTGGGTCGCCAATCGGTTCGGGCTCAAGCTGACATTAACGTTGGGCTTGGGGATGCAAGTGATAGCCCTATTGGCGCTGTCGGCGTTGCAGCCCGATTGGTCGGCAGCAGCCTCCGTCACCTATGTGTTGTTGGTGCAGGGCATTTCCGGGGTTGCCAAGGACCTCACGAAAATGAGTTCCAAAAGCGCCATTAAACTGGTGCTGCCCGGCGGCGCGCACGGCGCCCTATACAAGTGGGTGGCGCTGTTGACCGGGTCAAAGAATGCGATCAAAGGTTTGGGGTTTTTTCTGGGCGCGGTTTTATTATCGACGCTCGGTTTTGCAGGCGGGCTATACGCCATGGCCGGCTTTCTCGCAGTGATTTTGGTGGCGGCTTTGATTTTCGTGGATGTCTTGATGGGCAAGGCGTCGCAAAAAGCAAAGTTGATCGACATTTTTTCCAAGTCCCGGGCCATCAACTTGTTGTCCGCTGCACGCGTGTTTTTGTTCGGTGCCCGCGACGTATGGTTCGTGGTCGGCGTACCGGTTTACCTTTACGACCAAGCCGGCTGGACGTTCAACGAAGTCGGTGCGTTCATGGCATTTTGGGTCATCGGATATGGCGCCGTGCAGGCGTTCGCACCGAAGCTCACGAAAAGTTCACCCGATGGTCGGTCCGCTGAAATCCGCGCGGCCGCGCTTTGGATTGGGCTGCTGGCGCTAACCCCGTTGGTGATGATCTTTGGAATGAGCTTTGACGCGTTCGCAAGTCTATCGGCGACGCATGTATTGGTTGTCGGGTTGGCGGTCTTTGGTGCCGTGTTCGCGGTGAATTCCGCCATCCATTCGTATTTGATTTTGGCGTATTCGGAGCGCGACGGCGTCACCCTCAATGTCGGCTTTTATTATGCGGCGAATGCGGTCGGACGCTTGCTCGGCACGTTGTTGTCCGGTGCGGCCTATCAGTGGGGCGGGATCGAAGGTTGCCTCATGGTGGCGTTTGGATTCCTTCTGATCGCAGCCGCATTCACGTTCATGCTGCAAGCGCTGGGCGACCAACGTCGCGCCTAGCCAACACTCAATCCGACCATACTTTCGCATTCTTGGTTAAAAGCGGGCGCAAATCCCCAATTAGGACGACTATTGGGCCTAAATCCCCTGTGAATCCCCTGATAAACCCCTGGGAAACCTTGCTCTGCTTTTTGAAAGGGGGTACGACTCTTGAAGGACTTTTTGGGCGGGGCTGTTCAATAAGCCAACTGGTAGAGAGATAAACGAGGACTTATTCATGGCAAGAAACAAAATCGCGCTGATCGGCGCCGGTAACATCGGCGGCACGCTCGCGCATTTGGTTGGGTTGAAAGATCTTGGCGACGTCGTTTTATTCGACATCGCAGACGGTATTCCGCAGGGCAAGGCCCTGGACATCGCGCAAAGTTCACCGGTCGAAGGCTTTGATTCCAAGTTAAGCGGCACGAAAAGCTACGCCGGTATCAAAGGTGCCGACGTCATCATCGTCACCGCAGGTGTTGCCCGCAAACCCGGTATGAGCCGCGATGACCTGATCGGCATCAACACCAGCGTCATGGAACAAGTCGGCGCCGGTATCAAAAAATACGCGCCGAAAGCGTTCGTTATCTGCATCACCAACCCGCTCGACGTGATGGTCAGCGTGTTGCGGGATGCGAGCGGCCTGCCGCACAACAAAGTGGTCGGCATGGCCGGCGTGTTGGACAGCGCACGCTTCCAGTACTTCTTGGCCGAAGCGATGGATGTCTCGGTTGAAGACGTCACCGCATTCGTGCTGGGCGGGCACGGCGACACGATGGTGCCGTCGGTGCGTTACTCCACCGTTGCCGGTATTCCGTTGCCGGACTTGGTGAAGATGAAATGGATGACGCAAAAGCAGTTGGACGATATCGTGCAGCGGACCCGGATGGGCGGCGGCGAGATCGTGTCGTTGCTGAAAACCGGCTCGGCTTTCTATGCACCGGCATCTTCGGCGATTGCGATGGCGGAAAGCTATCTGAAAGATAAAAAGCGCGTGCTGCCATGTGCGGCGTATTTGAACGGTGAATACGGCGTCAAAGGTATTTATGTCGGTGTCCCAGTAGTCATCGGCGCCAAGGGTGTTGAGCGGATCGTTGAGATCAAGCTCGACGCGTCGGAACGCGCAATGTTCAAGAAATCAGTGAAAGCGGTCCAGGAATTGGCCGCCGTTGTGAAAAAGGTCAAAGCCGAAGCGAACAAGAAACCGGCTAAAAAATAGACCGACCGAGAGACAAACACCCGGCCGGGTTTGCCGTGCAAGCGGCGCCCGGCGGGAACAACCGGGGATAGGGCATGAATATTCACGAATATCAGGGCAAGCAGTTGCTTGCTAAGTACGGCGTTGCCGTGCCGAAGGGCCACGTGGCGTACACGGTCGACGAGGCGGTTAAAGCTGCCGAGACATTGGGCGGTGGGCTTTGTGTCGTGAAGTCGCAAATCCACGCTGGTGGCCGCGGTGCCGGTCGTTTTAAGGATAAGCCTGAAGGTAAGGGCGGCGTGCGGGTTTCCAAATCTGTGGCGGAAGTCAAAGAAAACGCCGAAGAGATGCTTGGTCATATATTGATCACCAAGCAGACCGGACCCGCCGGCAAAGAGGTCAAACGGCTCTATGTCGAAGAAGGCTGCGACATTGCCCGCGAGCTTTACCTCGGCATGTTGCTTGATCGCGAAACCTCGCAGTTGACGTTCATGGCATCGACCGAAGGCGGCATGGAAATCGAAGAGGTCGCACATGCGACACCTGAGAAAATCATTAAGGTCGCGATTGATCCGGCGACCGGCATTATGCCGTTCCATGCCCGCAAAATCGCCTTTGGCCTCGGCCTCGAAGGCGCGCAGATCAAGTCGGCGTCGAAATTTATCATGGCGCTGTATAAAGCGTTTACCGATTTGGATTGCTCGATGGTTGAGATCAATCCGCTGGTGGTCACCGGTGCCGGCGATGTGATCGCGCTTGATGCCAAGGTCGGCTTCGACGACAACGCGCTGTATCGCCATCCAGATGTCGAAGAAATGCGCGACGAGGACGAAGAAGACCCGGCAGAACTCGAAGCTGCCAAGCACGAGCTTAACTACATCAAGCTCGACGGTAAGATCGGCTGCATGGTCAACGGCGCCGGTCTGGCGATGGCAACCATGGATATCATCAAGCTTTACGGCAGCGACCCGGCGAACTTCCTCGACGTTGGCGGCGGTGCCACAAAGGAGCGCGTCACCGAGGCGTTTAAGATCATCTTGGGTGACCCGAACGTTGAAGGCATTCTGGTCAATATCTTCGGTGGCATCATGCGCTGTGACGTGATTGCCGAAGGCGTTGTGGCTGCCGCCAAAGAGGTCAACATCAGTGTGCCGTTGGTGGTTCGCCTTGAAGGCACCAACGTTGAAAAGGGCAAAGAGATTTTGGCGGCCAGCGGTCTTGCGATCACGTCTGCCAATAACCTCAGCGACGCCGCCGAAAAAATTGTCAAAGCCGTGAAGGAGGCCAGCTGATGTCCGTTCTCATCGATAAGAACACCAAGGTCATCTGTCAGGGCTTTACCGGCGCGCAGGGCACCTTTCACTCTGAGCAAGCGATTGCTTACGGCACGCAAATGGTCGGTGGTGTAACGCCTGGTAAAGGTGGCTCCAAACACCTTGATCTGCCGGTGTTCGACACCGTTGCCGATGCGGTCGAAAAGACTGGAGCGAATGCATCTGTGATTTATGTGCCGCCGCCGTTTGCTGCGGATGCCATTTTGGAAGCCATTGATGCGGAAATCCCGCTCGTGGTCTGCATCACCGAGGGTATTCCGGTGATGGATATGGTCAAAGTAAAGCGCGCCTTGTCGACATCAAAGACGCGCCTTATCGGCCCGAACTGCCCAGGCGTTATCACGCCGGGTCAGTGCAAGATCGGCATCATGCCGGGGCATATTCACCGCGAAGGCTCGGTCGGCATCGTATCGCGTTCCGGCACACTGACCTATGAAGCGGTCGCCCAAACCACGGCTGTCGGCCTGGGTCAGACGACGTGTATCGGCATCGGTGGCGATCCGGTGAACGGCACCAACTTCGTTGATTGCTTGGAAATGTTCCTGGCGGACGATGCCACCGAAAGCATTGTAATGATCGGTGAAATCGGCGGTTCTGCCGAAGAAGATGGTGCGCAGTTGTTGATCGACCGTAAGAATAAGAAGCCAGTTGTCGGCTTTATTGCTGGCCTTACCGCACCGCCAGGCCGTCGTATGGGCCACGCCGGCGCGATTATCTCCGGCGGCAAAGGTGGCGCTGGGGATAAGATTGAAGCCATGAAGTCTGCGGGCATCTATGTCACGGACAGTCCGGCGGGTATCGGTGAAACAATGTTGAAAGCCCTTAAGGGGTGAGCGAGATGCCGCAGCCTGACACACCGGGCTGCGGCTTTTTTCTAGGGAGGCGCCCAGCGGGCGTTTGACATATGGACGGTATGGATCCGACGCAGTTCCTTTATTCGGGCAACCAGGTGTACGTTGCCGAATTGTACGAGCGTTATCTTGATGACCCACACTCCGTGGATCACCGCTGGCAGGATTTCTTCGCCGAATTGCAAGATGATGCGCAAGACATGATTTCGGAGCGGCGCGGTGCAACGTGGGCACCATCGGATGCCGGCGTGCTCGATCAAGGCGCCCTGGAAACCTTGTCCGAACAGATGTCCGCTGGTCAGCACGCTTCAAGCCCTGCACAGCAGCCGGCAAGCGCCGGTCAAAGCGGTCGCCAAGTACGCGAAGCAACGCTGGATAGTATTCGTGCGTTGATGTTGATCCGTGCGTACCGCGTGCGCGGGCATTTGAAGGCGAAGTTGGATCCGCTCGGCTTGCAAGCGTGTAACGAACATCCGGAACTTGATCCGGAAGCCTACGGCTTCAAGCAAAAAGACATGGATCGACCGATCTTCATCAACTACGTGCTGGGCCTCGAACAGGCCACCATGCGTGAGATCATGACGATTCTTGATCAGACCTATTGCGGCTCGATCGGCGTGGAGTTCATGCACATTCAGGATCCAGACGAAAAAACCTGGATTCAGGAACGTATCGAACGCATTCGCAACCAGCCTGAATTTACCGTGATGGGTAAAAAAGCGATCCTCAATCGGTTGATTGAAACCGAAGGATTCGAGAAATTTCTGGATAAGAAATTCACCGGCACCAAGCGCTTCGGCCTTGATGGCGGTGAGAGCTTGGTGCCTGCGATGGAGCAGATTTTTAAGCGGGGCTCGCAGTTGGGCGTCGAAGAAATCGTGCTGGGCATGGCACACCGTGGGCGCTTGAACGTGCTCGCCAATGTGATGTCGAAGCCGTTCCAGGCAATTTTCCACGAATTCCAAGGCGGGTCATCTAGTCCGGAAGACGTCGGCGGATCGGGCGATGTGAAGTATCACTTGGGCTCGTCTTCGGATCGTGTGTTTGACGGGCGCTCAGTGCATTTGTCGCTGACCGCGAACCCGTCGCACTTGGAATGCGTTAACACGGTTTGCTTGGGCAAAGTGCGCGCCAAGCAGCGTCAGAAAAACGATAGTCAACGCGAAAAGGTCATGGGCTTGTTGCTGCATGGGGATGCAGCATTTGCCGGCCAAGGCCTGGTGCCGGAAACTTTCGATCTCTCAAATCTGCGTGGCTACAAGACGGGTGGTACGATTCATATCGTCATTAACAACCAGATCGGCTTTACGACTAACCCGAAGCACTCGCGCTCGTCGCCGTATTGCTCGGACGTGGCCAAGGTCGTTGCTGCGCCGATTTTCCACGTCAACGCAGATGATGTGGAAGCCGTCGTGCATGTTTCGCGGATCGCTATCGAATATCGTCAGCGCTTCAAGAAAGACGCTGTCATCGATATGATTTGTTATCGCCGTCATGGTCATAACGAGGGTGACGAGCCGATGTTCACGCAGCCGTTGATGTACAAAAAAATAGCTGCCCACCCACGGACTCGCGAAATCTACTCGCAAAAACTGATCCACGAGGGTGTGCTGTCGCAAAGTGAGTTGGACGACGAGCTGAGCGGTTTTCAAAACCACTTGGAGCAAGCGTTCGAAGCAGCATCGGGCTACAAATCCAACAAAGCTGACTGGTTAGACGGCGTGTGGGCAGGCATGTCGGTCGCAACCGGCGATGATCGTCGCGGTGTCACCGGTGTTTCTGAAGACCGCCTACGTGAAGTCGGTAAGGCGTTGACCACTGTGCCGGACAACTTCAACCTCAATGCAAAAATCGTACGCCAGCTTGAAGCAAAGCGGGAAATGATTGATACCGGCGAGGGTATCGACTGGGCAACCGGTGAGGCATTGGCATTCGGCACATTGCTGATGGAAGGCCACCCTGTGCGGTTGTCTGGTCAGGATTCCGAGCGCGGGACATTTTCGCAGCGCCACTCTGTGCTGATCGACCAGATGAACGAAGATCGCTACACCCCGCTCAATAACTTGCGGTTCGGTCAGGCACCGTATGAGGTCTTGAACAGCCCGCTCTCTGAGGCCGGCGTGCTCGGTTTCGAGTATGGTTATTCGTTGGCTGAGCCGAACATGCTGGTGCTTTGGGAAGCGCAATTTGGCGATTTTGCCAACGGTGCGCAGGTGATCATTGATCAGTTCATTTCTTCGGGGGAGGCGAAGTGGCTACGGATGTCTGGCTTGGTGATGCTGTTACCGCACGGCTACGAAGGCCAGGGGCCGGAGCATTCGTCGGCACGGCTTGAGCGGTATTTGCAGCTTTGTGCGCAAGATAACATGCAGGTTTGCAACTGCACCACGCCGGCCAATTACTTCCATGTGTTGCGCCGGCAAATGCATCGTGAATTCCGTAAACCTTTGGTGTTGATGACACCAAAATCGTTGCTGCGGCATAAGCGCGCGGTTTCTAAGTTATCGGAAATGGGCGACGGCACCAGCTTCCACCGCGTGCTGTGGGACGAGGGTGATTTCGTCGCCGATAGCAAAATTCGCCGCGTCGTACTTTGCTCGGGCAAGGTCTACTATGATCTTGCCGAAGAGCGCGATAAACGGGGCATTAAGGATGTGTACATCCTGCGTTGTGAGCAGTTGTACCCGTACCCGGAAAAAGCTTTAGAAATCGAACTCAAGCGGTTCCCAAATGCGGACATCGTTTGGTGCCAAGAAGAGCCAAAGAACATGGGCAGTTGGACATACATTCGCGAACCGCTGGAAGATCATGTTGAAAGACTCGGCTTCAAAGGGCGTGTTTTGTATGCTGGTCGTGCTGCCGCTGCGGCCCCTGCGACGGGTCTTGCACGTAAGCACGTTGCCGAACAAGCCGCTTTGGTCGACGAAGCAATTACCGTACCCGGTCCTGCGCCGCGCCCGATAGCGGCAACGAAAAAACCGGCGCCGAAAAAACCGACGAAAAAGGCGGCACCTGCTAAAAAAGCGCCTGCTAAAAAGGCACCTGCGAAGAAAGCGGCGCCGAAAAGTAAGGCAAATAGCGGTCGCAAGGCATAATGCGATTTTGAATGATTTGATCCTTGGATAAAGATCGAGGAAGTAAAATATGACGGTTGAAATTAAAGTCCCGACCCTGGGCGAATCTGTGACCGAGGCGACGATCGCGAAGTGGTTCAAGCAACCCGGCGACGCGGTTGCCAAAGATGAAGCGGTTTGCGAGCTTGAAACCGACAAAGTCACGATTGAGGTCAATGCGCCGACTGCCGGCGCGCTCAAGGAAATCATTGCTGCCGAAGGGTCGGACGTGGGCGTTGGCGCTTTGCTGGCCACCTTGGATGAGGGGGCCGAAGGCGCTGCCGCATCGCCGCCGCCAGCCGCAGAAAAGCCGGCTGCTGCGCCTGAGGCAGCTCCGGCTGCACCGCCGCCACCACCAGCCGCTGCCGCACCACCGCCGCCACCGGTTGCCGCGCCTACCGCAGCGCCGGTA
>JAFMCK010000110.1 GCA_017857825.1 Rhodospirillales bacterium | reverse complement strand
GCATCACTATCGGCAAATGTGATGCCAGATGTAATGCAAAGCGTCGCCATATCCATATCCGCCACTGCATCACGCAAGTCCGCATCGGCATAGACGACCGGGTGCGCCTGAAGGCTGGCACCAATTTCTTTGTTGGCGCGCGCCACTTCAAGGGCGCCGGTAATCACCCGCCGGACGCTCCGCACTTTCGACCATTTAGCGTTCAGCGCATTATCTGCCCACGTCGCCGGCACGTCCGGATACGTACGCAGATGCACTGAATTGCCGGGGCCACGATTCGGGTGGCGGGCAAGCCAGGCTTCTTCAGCGGTGAAGCAAAGCACCGGTGCCAACCACGCAGTGAGATGATCGAACAAGATATCCAATACGGTCCGTACAGCCCGGCGCTCAAGCGAATCGGCACGGTCGCAGTACAAGGAATCTTTGCGGATATCAAAATAGAACGCTGACAAATCGACGGCGCAGAATGTGTGCAGTTCGGCAAAGAACGGCTGAAAGTCAAAATCCGCGCACGCTTTGCGGAGCGACGCGTCCAGGCCATGCAGTCGGCCCAACACCCAACGCTCAAGCTCAGGCAAGTCGGCGACATCGCTGATGCGCTCGGCCTCGTCAAATTCGGCGACGTTGCCCAAAATATAGCGCAGCGTATTGCGCAGCCGACGATAGATATCGGCCTGTTGTTTGACGATTTCAGGCCCGATGCGCAGGTCTTCGGAGTAGTCCGAGTTGACCACCCAAATGCGCAGAATATCGGCACCATACTGGCTGATCACATCTTGTGGTGCGACCACGTTGCCGATGGATTTCGACATCTTCTGGCCGTCTTCAGCCATCACGAAGCCATGCGTCAGCACCGCGTCATAGGGCGCACGCCCGCGTGTGCCACAACTTTCCAGCAACGACGAATGGAACCAGCCGCGATGCTGGTCAGAACCTTCAAGGTACAGCGAGGCCGGCCAAGACAGGTCTTCCCAAGGGCCGTCTTCAAGCACGAAAGCGTGTGTCGAGCCGCTGTCGAACCAGACGTCCAAAATATCCGTGACCTGCTCGTAATCGTCGGGATTACGATCCGGACCTAAGAATCTGGACGGGTCGGAGGCGAACCAGGCATCGGCACCTTCTTCTTTGAAGGCGGCGATAATGCGATCCAGCACAGCTTGGTCGCGCAACGGCTCGCCGGTGTTTTTATCGACGAACACCGTGATCGGCACGCCCCAGGCGCGCTGACGCGACACCACCCAATCCGGGCGGTCCGCGATCATACCGCGCAAGCGCTTTTGGCCGGACGCCGGCACAAACCGTGTGTCGTCAATCGCTTTGAGCGCTGTTTCGCGGAGACCATTGGTCTCCATCGAGATAAACCACTGCGCCGTGTTGCGAAAGATCAGCGGCTTTTTCGAGCGCCACGAATGCGGATAGCGGTGCTGTAGCTTACCTTTGCCAAGCAGCCCGCCGGCTTCGTTCAAAACCTCGGCCACGTGATCATTACATTTATAAACGTGCTGACCCGCGAACAGCGGCACATGTTCAAAATAGGTGCCGTCTTCGCTGACCGTCTGCGGCACTTCGACACCGTTCTGCATGCCAAGCACCCAGTCGTCCGCACCATGGCCCGGCGCAATGTGCACGATGCCGGTGCCTTCGTCGGTGGTGGCAAAACCGGCCGCCAATGCGGGCACGTCAAAGTCATAGCCTTGACCCCGCAACGGATGCGCGCAGATGGTGCCGTCGATTTCGGCACCTTTAAGCGTCGCTTTAACGTCATGTGACATGATCCCGCAGGCAGCGGTAAACGCGTCCAACAGCGCCTGCGCGACGAGCAGCTTTTCGCCGACTTTGGCCATGGAATTTTCAGCGGCACCGGTCACCTCAATCACCACATAGTCGATGGCCGCACCGTAAGCGACGGCACGGTTGCCCGGCATGGTCCAAGGCGTCGTCGTCCAAATCACGATAGCGGCGCCTTCGAGGGCCGGCACGGACGCCGTGATCACCGGAAAACGCACATAAATCGTCGTCGACGTGTGGTCATAGTATTCGACCTCGGCTTCGGCCAGCGCGGTCTTTTCGACCGGCGACCACATCACCGGCTTGGAACCGCGATACAACGAGCCGTCCATTAGGAATTTGCCAAGCTCGCCGGCAATCGTCGCCTCGGCGGCATAGGTCATGGTGGTGTAGGGATGGTCCCAATCACCCATCACGCCCAAACGTTTGAATTCTTCGCGCTGCACATCGATCCAGTGATCGGCGAATTCGCGGCATTCTTTGCGGAACTCGACGATCGGCACCGCGTCTTTGTCCATTTTCTTGGCGCGATATTGTTCTTCGATTTTCCATTCGATGGGTAAGCCGTGGCAATCCCAGCCGGGCACATAGCGCACGTCTTTGCCCAGCATCTGCTGGGTGCGGTTGATCACGTCTTTGAGAATTTTGTTGAGCGCATGACCAATGTGCAGATCACCGTTCGCATAGGGCGGGCCGTCGTGCAGGATGAACTTTTCGCGGCCCTTAGAAATTCGCGCACGTTCCCCTTCGAAGTCGGAGTCTGCCCAATACGCCAGCAATTCGGGCTCGCGTTGCGGCAGGCCGGCCTTCATTGGGAAGTCGGTTTTCGGCAAAAAGATCGTGGCTTTATAATCTACGCTCATCGGTCCAAACTTTACTTTTGCTGCAATAGGGTACGCGCGGACACGCAATCGTCGGCGATTTGTGCCTTTAAAGCATCCAGTCCGTCAAATTTCTTTTCAGGTCGGATCATTTCCAGCAACGACACATTCAAGCGCTCACCATAGATATCGGCGTCAAAATCAAACAAATGCACCTCAAGGCGCGGTGCATTGCCATTAACCGTAGGCCGGCTGCCGAGGTTAGCAACACCGCCAACGCGGCTGCCGTCGGCACGCAAAACCCGCACCGCATAAACCCCAAATGCCGGATGAATATAGCCGCCGAGCGCGATATTTGCGGTCGGAAACCCGATGGTACGGCCCAATTTATCGCCGCCCATGACCCGCCCTGAGATTGCGAATGGACGGCCCAACACGTCGGCCGTTGCATGCATTTGACCGGCCTGCACCAATTCTCGCACCCGACTCGATGAATAAAGCCCGCCGCCGTCATCGGAGGCAGCAGAGACGACGGTAAAATCAAAGCCCATTTCGCGCCCGGCACTGAGCAACGTCGCGCACGTGCCTTGACGCTTATGGCCAAACTTAAAGTCATAGCCGGCGACCATATGGCGCACGCCGAGCCCTTTGACCAAATAATCTTCGATAAACGCCTGTGCGGATTGCTGCGAAAACGCCACATCAAAGCGTTGCGCGATCATGAAATCGACGCCGAGCGCTTCAATCGCCTCGGCCTTGGCGCGAAATGGCGTCAGGCGAAACGGCGCAACATCCGGCTGAAAAATACATCGGGGGTGCGGCTCAAACGTCAAAACGCCCCACGCATGACCGCCCGCTTCCGCCAACTTACCGGCTTCGCCGATCACGGTTTGGTGCCCCATGTGCACGCCGTCAAAATTGCCGACCGCGATCACGGCACCCCGGTGAGACGCCGCAAGCGCGCCCGCCGATCCAACTGCTTGTCTGTAAATCCGCATGGTCCCGGAAAGTGTCAGCAGGCCCCCAATCGGTCAAGCTTCATGGTGCCGTCCGCCGACACTTACGCCGCTGGCACCAAATCAAAAGCGATACTCACCCGGGGCGTGCTGCTTTTGCCCAATGGGATTGTTTGATGGCCAACATATGAAGGGAATAGCACCATCAGCCCATCTTCGGGCTTGATAACACGAACCGGCGGATTGTCTTTGCTCTCGAGCCGAAAGTAGGCCCGGCCCAATTCCAAGGCACCGGCAAAGTCATCAGGGGCAGACATCTTTATGCGCTCCGGCACGATCGGATAATAAACACCGCTCAGCCATGCCGGCGGGTGAAAATGCACCGTTTGCTTGCCGTCGTCATCGTACACATTCCCCCACCCGTTGACGTCCAGATGCGGTGGCCTGTGACGCAGGAAAGGATGCGCTGAATCATTCGGTAACGCCCGAATATATGCATCAACAGTATCTAGGATCACTTGCTTGAAAACAGCCAAAGTCCCCGAAAACAGCCAAAGTCCCCTTTTCGGCGCCATCAAACAATTCGATGGTGCCGCGCCCTTTTTTCATCGATCGGTTCGACGGCATATAATCTAGGCTCGGATGATTTAAAATCTGTGCCTGAAGATCCTCGTTGAAATGCCGAAGGGTCTCATAACCATCAGGTGCGGGCGGCGTCGTCGTCTGCACAAAATTTGCCAAGCCAAGAATTTCCGCTGCCGCGGCACGGTCATCCAACTCGTTCAAAGCCGCCGCCTTCAAAGATAACGCCGTTGTCGGCGGATGATCCGTTTGAAGCGCATGATCGCAGCACGTGATGGCGAACTTCGGCTGCGCCGCACGCAGGTGCGCAAAAGCCAATTGGCGATGCATAAACGTCGCGCGCGGATTATCACGCAAATACGTCTCACCGAGATGAACGGCTTCGCGTGGATCACCTGCAATGGCGAGCGCGTAAATTAACTCGTTTGCGCTCAAATTGTCTTTCGGATCCAACGACATCGCCCGTTTTAGCGGTTGAATAGCTTCACCATAACGATCCGTTCGGCCGAGAATGTTGCCCAAGGTCCGCAGTGACGGCAGATGATCACCATCTATTTTAACAATACGTTGCAGGTCGATGATCGCGGCATCGTAATCAAAATTACGAATGTGCACCGATACCAAATTGAAGCGCGTTTCGATGTCATCAGGGGCGATCTCTAAGGCAGTTTCGTAAATTTGCGCGGTTCGCGTCAAATCACCCTGTCGAAAATACAACGCGCCCAGCATAGATAATATGGCCAGATCCGTTCCATTGAGACTGCGTGCTTTTTCAAGTGCCTCTATGGCCGCGTCATCATCACCAAGCACGCCGAGGGCACGGCCTAAAATGACAAGCAGCGATAGGTTTTCAGGAACATGTTTTAAGCCGACACGGCATACCGATATTGCATCTTGAAGGCGCGAGAGAGATCCTAAAGCATTGGCCAACGTGGTTCGGATGTCCGGGTCCGCCGGACGTGCCGTCACCGCACGTTCCAGCACACCGACCGCTTGCGTCACCTCACCGCGCTGCAAAGAAACATGGCTGAGCATATGTAACGCATCAGCTTGATTAGGATACGCGCCGAGGATACCGGCAAGCAATTTTTCTGCCACGCGAAGCTGCCCAGCATTTAAGCTTCGCGTGGCTTCGCCCAACTTTTGGCACACAGCCTCATGGGTCATAACAGCCAAATGCAAGCCCCCCCACATGATCGGCGTTTTTATGAAATAATATATTATTACACAAATCAGATTCCGTGAGCAAACGCCCTGTCGTCTATAACGGCCAGACAGAAAAAAGGCGCCGGATTTCTCCGACGCCCTTTTAAACAAAATGCGTTTCGCGTTACTTGACGCGCGACGGTACCATGATGGTGGCTTCACCATCGATGACGACTTTGTCACCGACCATGCATTGCGTGCTTAGTTTGATGAATTTCTTTTCCGGCATCAGGTCGGTCACCGTGCAGTGTGCCGCGACAGTATCGCCGACGCGCACAGGCGCTTTGAACTTTAAAGTCTGACCAACGTAGATGCAGCCGGGCCCCGGCAGTTTGGTGCCGATCACAGTGGAAATGAAGCCCGCAGACAGCATGCCGTGCGCGATCCGCCCTTCGAACATGGTCCCTGCGGCGAACTCGTGGTTGAGGTGCACCGGGTTGGTATCGCCGGAGATGCCTGCAAACACAACGATATCGGCGTCGGTGATGGTCTTCGCGTAGACATCATGCATGCCGACTTCGAGGTCTTCAAAATAATAACCATGGAGTTTATCCATGGGATTGGTCATCTGGTCCATCCGGCGTATCCTTGTTTACAAATTTGGGCGCGTTCGCATTCGCAATAAACGCGTGCAGCGCAATATATAGGTTTAGGCATTCCCCAGCAAGAAACGCTTTTTTAGCAGTTGCAGAGCAATATAAAGCGCAAATATCGGCAAATCAGGGTGCATATGCGAAATCACATGAAAATAGGCAAATGGCGAACTGCGCTGCTGATTTGCGGGATCTTTATCGCGGGTCCTGCCGCCGCCGAGCCTAAACTGACGCTGGAGCTACCGATAGATTGCCGCATCGGCGACGATTGTTGGCTGGTGAACTTCGTCGATCGGGATCCGGGCCCTGGGCGCATCGATTTTCGCTGTGGCGATTTAAGTTATAACACCCACAAAGGCACCGATATTGCACTCGCCAACATCGCACAGATGCGTCGCGGTGTTGCCGTGCTCGCCGCAGCCCCCGGACGCGTCGTGGGCATCCGTGACGGCATGGGAGAGACCGCAAAGACGACATCATCTGCTGATCTGAAAGGCCGCGATTGCGGCAACGGCATCATGATTGAGCACGAAGACGGCTGGAGCACACAATACTGCCATATGAAAGCGGGTTCGTTGGCCGTGGTAGAAGGTAGTAACGTGAGACGCGGCCAGGGGATTGGCGAGGTTGGCCTTTCGGGTCGCACTGAATTTCCACACATCCACATCACCGTCCGCAAAGGTAACACCGTGATCGACCCCTTTACCGGAGAGTCGCAAATATCCGCCTGTGATAAAACGTCGAAAATGGACGGCTTATGGTCTGACTCCGCGCGCAAAAATCTCGCCTACCCCGGCCCGCAACCATTTAACATTGGCTTCGACGATAGCGTGCCGAAAGTCGAAAACGTTCGCGCAGGGTTGTTGAACGAAAACACATTTTCATTGGACGCCGCTGCGTTCGTATTTTGGGCGGAGAGCTATTCGCTGCTGGCCGGGGATGATGTCCGCCTGACCTTGCGCGGCCCCGACGGCAATGCCGTCAGCGATAACCGCATACAAATTGAGAAAACCCTGGCGCGTTATTTTCGCTTTGTCGGGCGCAAAAAGCCCACCGACGGCTGGCCGGTCGGCACGTACACCGGGGAAATCGCCGTCACCCGAGACGGAGTCACAGTGACAAAACGCGCCCGCGCCGAAATCCGATAGACTACAGGCGCTTTTTCCGCCGCACCAATTTCGGCGTGACACGGAGCCCCCGCTTCGCCGCATCTTCGGACGTTCCTGCTTTTGTAGGCTTCGCCGCTTTCGGGGCGTCAGCCAAAAAATCGTCCGGCCTGAACAGCGGCGGCGGCTTTGGCCGTTTCGCCGCATCATCACGGGCGCGAATGCTTTCCAGCGTGCGCGTGACAATCGGATGCAGGTCCGGACGCTTTCTGACTTTTTCGAAATGCATTTGACCGATGTGCTGCACAGCGCGGCGGATTTTGTCCGGACGCATCTGCTGTTCGAGGTACAAGGTATAAGCGGCCAGTGTCCACGCATGCGCAGGCGCATAGCTGAGGCCGTGGTGCGCGCACCATTCAATAAAATCTTGCCAACTTTTTTGTTTGGTCACGGCCGCCAAGAGTTGATCTCCGACACATGGTGCTTTTCATCCGCACCGGACCCGAATATTGAATAGAGCGCGAAATTGTAATCCGCAAAGGATACGCCCGGGAAAACCCGCTGGCTATGACAACCCGTGACAGACTAAGCCAAGACAAACCAGGAGATCATCCATGTCAAAACGCACGCTGAGCATTGCCGCCATCCCAGGTGACGGTATCGGACCCGAAGTCATCGATGCCGGCATGGAGGTGTTAAAGGCTGTCGCTAAGCGCGACGGCGGCTTTCAGATCAAGTCTGAGCGGTTCGACTGGGGTTCGGATCGCTATCTGAAGAAGGGTGATTTTCTGCCGGACAATGCGTTAGACACGCTGCGTGCCTTCGATGCGATTTTCTTTGGCTCCGCCGGCGATCCACGCATTCCCGACCACGTCACACTATGGGGACTTCGCCTGAAAATCTGCCAGAGTCTGGATCAATACGCCAACGTACGTCCGGCACGGCTGCTGCCCGGCATCAAAGGCCCGCTCCGTGACGTCACTGCCAAGCAACTGGATTGGGTGATCGTGCGGGAAAATTCCGAAGGTGAATACGCCGGCGCCGGTGGCCGCGTCCACCAAGGTCTGCCCGAAGAGGTCGGCTTGGATATTTCCGTGTTCACCCGCAACGGGGTCGAACGGATTCAACGCTTCGCGTTCGAGCTTGCAAAATCGCGTCCTCGCAAAAAGCTGACCTTGGTGACCAAGTCGAATGCTCAACGCCATGGCATGGTGTTTTGGGATTCGGTGTTTGAGCGCGTCAAAGCGGACTACCCCGATGTCGAGACCGACAAGATGCTGGTTGATGCCATGACGACCCGCATGGTTTTGCAGCCGGAAAGCATCGACACCGTGGTCGCCACCAATCTGCATGCCGACGTGCTATCAGATTTGGCCGCCGCGTTGACCGGCTCGCTCGGCATTGCACCGACCGGCAACATTCGCCCTGAAGGCGACGCACCGTCGATGTTCGAGCCGATCCACGGCTCCGCGTTCGATATCATGGGCAAAGGCATCGCCAATCCACTAGGTGCGTTTTGGTCGGGCGCGATGCTGCTGGAAAACCAGGGCGAACTGGCAGCCGCAGCGCGCTTGATGCAAGCCATTGAACGGGTCACCGGCGAAGGCAAACATCTGCCACGCGACCTCGGCGGCAAAGCGGGTACGAAAGAAGTCACCGATGCTGTGCTGGAAGCGATCCGCACCGCCAACGATTGATCCGCAAGCGTTACAGGGCCATATAATGATTATGCGTCAAAACGTCCTGATTGCCGCCCTATCCATATACTTGATCGTTGCCACATCGGTGATCGCGGCACCCCGCGTCGTGCCGATTACACCTGACCTGACCGCCAACGGTTGGAAAGTACTGGCTTTTGACGGCATTCCGGCAACGCAGTTTACCGGCACTGCTGACGGCACCCTGGAAGTGCGGGCAGATCGCAGTTCCAGCGTGCTGTATCGCGTCGTCGACGACGGCCCAAGCATGCCGGGTAAACTCTCGTGGTCGTGGCAGGTCATCGATGCACTTCCGGCAACTGACCTCAGCAAAACTGACGGGGATGACCGCGTATTGGCGTTGCACATCGGATTTGCCGACGATAGCTTTTTATCACGGCTAAAGGGTGCGATGTCGCCCTTCGCAAAGGGCCGCGTACTGACCTATGTGTGGGGCGGTGCCCAGGAAGCATCGTTTCCGCATCCGCATCTGCCGGAAAACGGTTTTATGATCATCCGCCGCACGGCTGCGGCGCCGAACGACACATGGTTTCAAGAAAATGTCGATCTGGCGGCAGATTTCAAACGCGCCTTCGGCGAAGCGCCGCCGCCCATTTCGTATGTCGGCATCTCGGGTGACGCCGATGACATTGCCAGCATGTGCTTCGGTAAGATCAAAGATATTCAGTTTAATTAGTCGACTTTTATACGTCCGCTAAACGGCGTACATCGCGCAACACATCGGCCTTTACCGGCACCCCGTCGGTCAATGCCTGTGCGCGCAACATTTGTTCCCGCTCACCGGCCATGATCACCGGATGATCGGGGTCTGCCGCAGGTGTCGCGTGAATGGTATTCCGAAACTGGCGCATCGCCGCCAAGAATGCGTCGGTGCCGATCAGGCGTCCGGCATCAATAAACAGAAAGAAGTGTCCCACGTGCTGTGGCTGATCGATGGCGTCGCTCCAAGAGCCGACTTTGTCCAACGACGCAGCCCCGGTCATCACGTTGGCCAGAATATCGATTCCCATGGATAAGCCGGAACCCTTATGGCCGCCGACGGCGACCAATAAGCCCTCCAACGCCTTGGCGGGATCGGTGGTCGGCTGACCATCCGCATCGACCGCCCAACCTTCGGGGATCGCTTGGCCAGCGTCGCGTGCCATGCGAATTTTACCGCGTGCTGCGACGCTCATTGCCATATCCAACATGAAGTGCGGCGCATCCGGGCAGGGGGCTGCAATACAAAGCGGATTGTTACCGATCCGCGCTGCTGCCCCCCCAAACGGCGGCATCGTCGCAGACGCCCCGGTGCCAGCGACCATCACATAGCCCGCATCTACGGCTTTCAGCGCATAGGGAAT
>JAFMCK010000109.1 GCA_017857825.1 Rhodospirillales bacterium | reverse complement strand
CACGACCACGAATATTCAACAACCACGCAATAGAGTCCGGCGCCGTCAGGACGACCGCATCCAAACCTTTGGTTTTCAGATAATCAGAAATCTTTTTGCGCTTTTTAGCCGACTCCTGCCCCGCGAACTTTTTGGGGTGCGCCAAAATTGGCGAGACCGGCGCCGGCGGTTGGCCCAGCCAAACTGCATCAACGGCGTTGTCGGGTTGCGCGGTTAAGTAGGCACCAAACCGTTGGCATACGGCGTCCAGGCGTTTTCGTTCAGCTTCCGTGTGCAGCCAAGGATCGAATCCTAGGCGCATGCCGGCGCTGAGCGTTTCGCTCAACCATTCGATCAGTGTCTTGTCGGCGGTGTGGTGGGCTTCAAACAGTTTGCGGTCGACCTGTTTTTTGACTTGCAGCGTATAGCGTCCATCGACGAAGACGGCGGCTTTGCGGCCCGTCATGACAACAGCGGCACCGGCGGAGCCGCTAAATCCGGTCAGCCACTGCAGACGTTCTGCATGTGGCGCGACAAACTCGCCTTGGTGCGCATCGGCTTTCGGAACGATAAAGCCGTCCAGATCACGGCTTTTGAGTTCTTTGCGTAAGGCCTGAATGCGCGCCGGGTCTGTCGTGCGTCTGCCTAAGCCGTCATCGTTGAAGCTCTCAAAGATACGTTGGCGCAATTCTCGCAGCGCGGCCATCAGGTGTTCGTCGGCGTCGGGGGCGATCAATTGTTGCCATGCGGATTCATCATCGCTGGCGGGCGTCGCTAAAATGCCGCGGAAAATTTCCCGGGCACCAACCAAATCGACCCGCGCCCCCTGCGTGCGCAGAAGGTCATCTAAGTCGCGATCAAGTTTACGGCGATCAGTCATAGCGCATGAAAGCTAGGACCCGATGCGCTGAGACGCAAGGCAGAACTTATTTTGCATAGCTGTTGCACTTTTGTGACCGTTAGCCATGCAAAAATGCAGTATCTGCTTTGCACAATGGGCGTTATTGCACTGCAGCATGATGGGTTATACCAACCTCAATATTAATGACATCGGTTTTCAAAGATTCATTTGAACCCGATCCAAGATTTGATGAATGAAGGATATAGATTATGTCTTACGATCCCGCGATGGTCCGCCAGCTTAGCTTGTTCGGCGAAGGTCAAAAGATTACGGATACCGAAATGGCGTTGATCGTTGATCGCGCCCACAGAATGCGCTCGGTCGCAATTGCGGCGCATATTCAAGGTGCCATTGACGCAGTGCGTCGCAAGTATCGCGCGTATACCACGCAACGCACCCTGAGCTCACTGAGCGATCACATGTTGCGCGACATCGGCATTGAGCGGGATCAAATCCCAGCGATCGCACGCCGCGCAGCACGTGGCATGGATGTGGCAACGACCAAAGCGGCTGCCACCAGCGCTGTGGTCCTCGGCATCGCGCCGCAAGGTAAAGTCGACGGTCAGTCGGAATTGCCGCTCGCCGCTTAACGGCCTGCAGACAGCAAAAGCTTAAAAGATCAAACGGCGGCGTTCGGGGAAACTCGGCGCCGCCGTTTTTATTTTATTTTCTCTGAGGCAGGTCCGTAGCCGTTGGCACGCATGCAGCGCTCGAATACCTGCGCTTGCAGGCGTTGCAGATCGTAGGTGGTCATATTTTGCTGATACGCACCAAGGCCGCCGCTCAGATTATCGCTTGATATCATAGGTTGCAGCCCGGCTTCCCGCTCCACCTCCCGGCGTGCAAGACGGCGGCATTCGCCGATATCCGAGCTCCATTGTTCCTGCGGCACGTCCGGATTTTGCCAAACTTGGCGAGCCGGCGCCTTTGCGCAGGCACTGAGCGCGATGACTCCCAGCGCAGAGAACAAAATCAATGCTAAGCGATGTTGTAACATGTTCTTATTTCGGTCCGATGCAGCGTTTGAGGTACGCCTTGGTGACATCCGTATCATAATGATGGATGCCTTCAATCCGCGCGACCTCTTGGCCATCCGGGCGGATGATGAGGGTCGTTGGCAGTCCGCGTATGCCTAACGCGCGGGCTGCTGTGCCTTTGGGGTCATGCAGCGCAGCCAAGTTGGTAATGCCAATTTTTTCGTAAAAAGCCGCAATAGCCGAATGTCCGGCCCGATCCATCGACGCCGCCAAAACATCAATACCGACGGGTGCTAAGGCGGCGTTGAGCCGATCTAGTTCGGGCATTTCCCTTACGCAAGGCGCACACCAAGTGGCCCAAAAGTTCAGCACGACGCCGCGTCCTGCGTAATCGGCCAGCGTTACTTCGCGCCCATCGGCGGTGGTTAAGGTCAAAGCCGGCAAGGCCGCAGGCGCGTCTAGTGGCTTGATGGCGCTCAATGCTTCGCCCTCTGGAGTGCATAAAGCTTTATCGCCGCTTGCATGCGCGGGCGATATCAGGAAAATCACGCCGCTGACGATGGCGGCGCCCATCCAAGTGATAAAAGACCGTTGCAGAATTGACGTCACGTACATGTTAAGCTCACTTCGATTGACTGTATCGATAATTTAGGACCGAGAAGGCACGATTGCCATGACCGATAAGAAAGATAAAAGCATTGCAGCTGACACAAGCGCGATGTGGGGCGGTCGATTTGAGGCGGGGCCATCGGCCGTGATGGAGGCGATCAATGCGTCGATCAGCTTCGATAAGGCATTGTATGCGCAAGATATTGCCGGTTCCACGGCGCATGCGCGGATGTTGGCGAAACAGGGGATCATTTCCGATGTCGATGCGGATGCGATCTGCACCGGTCTGCAAAAAATTGCTGCCGAGATCGAAGACTGCGGTTTCGAATTTAAAGCGGCCCTCGAAGATATTCATATGAATATCGAGGCGCGGCTCCGCGATCTGATCGGTGATGCCGCAGGCCGGCTGCATACGGCGCGATCGAGAAACGATCAAGTTGCGACGGACCTCAAGCTGTGGGTGCGCGATGCGTTGGACGGTTTAGATCGGGACCTGCAAGCCTTGCAGGCAGCTCTCATCACCCAGGCGGAAACGCATGCTGACAGCGTTATGCCGGGGTTCACCCATCTTCAGACGGCGCAGCCGGTGACGCTGGGTCATCACCTCATGGCGTATGCGGAAATGCTCGGGCGCGACCGCTCGCGGGCCGCCGATGCTCGGGTGCGTATGAACGAAAGCCCGCTCGGTGCTGTTGCCCTGGCCGGCACTTCGTTCCCCATTGACCGACACGCCACGGCCGAAGCCCTCGGTTTTGATCGGCCGGCAGCGAACTCGCTGGATGCGGTGTCTGATCGGGATTTCGCCATGGAATACATGAGCGTGGCGGCGATCCTTGCCGTGCATCTCTCCAGATTGGCCGAAGAAATCGTGCTTTGGTGTTCATCGCAATTTGGCTACATGAGGCTGTCTGATGCCTATTCGACAGGCTCGTCGATCATGCCGCAAAAGCGCAATCCAGACGCCGCAGAATTGATCCGGGCCAAAGCCGGACGTGTCATCGGTGCGATGAATTCGCTGATGATCGTCATGAAAGGCTTGCCGATGACCTACGGTAAAGACATGCAGGACGATAAAGAGCCGGTGTTTGAAGTTGCGAATACGTTGGCGCTGTCGTTGGCCGCGATGACCGGGATGATCGAAAGTGCGACGTTCGATAAAGCGCGGATGCGCGCCGATGCAGGCAAAGGTTTTTCGACCGCCACCGATCTTGCCGATTGGCTGGTTCGTGCGCTCGGCATGCCGTTCCGCGATGCGCATCACGTCACCGGTGCCTTGGTCAAACTTGCCGAGACCAATGGCTGTGGGCTGGAAGACTTGAGTTTGGCGGAGATGCAAGGGGTGGACCAAGACATCACCGATGATGTGTTTGCGGTACTCGGTGTTGATAATTCGGTCGCCAGCCGGGTCAGTTATGGTGGCACGGCGCCTGAAGGTGTGCGTGCACGCATTCGTGATGCCAAAGCCCGTTGGCTCTGAGCCTCGTTCGACGTTAGGATAGGCCTATGAACAACGTATACGCATATAGATACCGCCCAATATCCGCTGCCTTTTTGATGGCAGGTGTGTTGGTCGGCGCGCTCGCGCTCAGCGGATGCGGTGTGAAATCCACGCCATCGCATCCGGAAGGCTCAAGCTATCCGCTGGTGTATCCGGCATCGAATGCTGCGACCCAGCCGTTACCGGACAGTGCGACGTCATCTCCGCTACGGCCTCGTGTGCAAGGCGCGTCACCGCGTCCGTCGTCGGATTCCGAATATTACAATCCGCCGCCACCGGCGACCGAGATTTTGGCGAAATAACGACCGAATCGGTAAAGGTGCGCCTTTGCCTAAGGAGATATTTTGGATCATTTTACCTATATCGACGGCCAACTCTCGGCTGAGGATGTGCCGCTAAAGGCGTTGGCGGAAGCCTACGGGACGCCGTTTTATTGCTATTCGACAGCAACGCTGGTGCGCCATTACACCGTGTTTGCCGACGCCTTGGCAGGGCTGGATACGCAGATCCATTATGCTGTCAAAGCGAATGCCAACATCGCTGTGTTGTCGACATTGGCATCCCTTGGTGCCGGCGCAGATATCGTCTCGTTGGGCGAGTTGAAGCTGACTTTGGCTGCCGGCATCCCGGCTTCAAAGACCGTATTTTCGGGTGTCGGCAAGACCGCAGATGAAATGCGCGGTGCGCTCGAAGCCGGCATTCACCAGTTGAATGTGGAGTCCCTCGAAGAACTGGCGGTGTTGTCTGAGGTTGCCAGCGGTATGGGCGTGATAGCACCGGTCGCGATCCGCGTGAATCCGGATGTTGATGCAAAAACGCACAAAAAAATCACCACAGGTTTGAGCGAAAACAAGTTCGGCATCGCCTGGGCGCAGGCCGAAGATGTGTTCGATAAAGCCCGCAGTATGCCCGGCATTGATGTGGTCGGTGTCGCTGTGCACATCGGCTCGCAGTTGACGGATTTAGCACCTTACCGGGCGGCATATACCAAGGTGCGGGATTTGGTCGCGCGCTTGCGCACACAAGGGTTCGATATTCGTGTCGTCGACCTGGGCGGAGGTCTCGGTATTCCCTATGAAGCTGAAAACCCGCCGAGCCCGGCTGAATACGGTGCTATGGTCAAAGAGGTTATGGGAGACATCGGCTGTTCTTTGGCGTTCGAGCCTGGGCGGATGATCGTCGGCAATGCAGGCGTTCTGGTGACCCGGGTTGTGTACGTCAAAAAGGGCCTCGACCGCACGTTTTTGATTTTAGACGCGGCAATGAACGATCTAATTCGGCCTGCAATGTATGATGCCTATCATGCGGTGGTCGCGGTCGATGAGCCCAAAAGCGATGTGCGCGCACCGGTCGATATTGTCGGCCCGGTGTGTGAATCCGGCGATACCTTTGCCCGTCAACGCGATATGCCGGCGCTTCAAGCTGGTGATCTGGTGGCGTTTCGCTCTGCCGGCGCTTACGGCGCCGTCATGTCGTCGACATACAACGGGCGCGATCTGGTGCCGGAAATTCTTGTGAATGGCGCTGCTTATGCAGTGGTTGCAGAACGCTATACGATTGACGATATGATAAAAAGACAACGCATTCCCGATTGGCTCGACAACGCGACACCGAAGGAGGCCACTGGGTGACATCAACGCCCGAAATCGAAACCCCGCCTCGCCTGACAACGGCACTCGGCGCCGCCAGACTGGCGATCCGATGGGAGCGGCTTTGGCGGGCACTTTGGGCGCCGGTCGCGGTTTTGGTGTTGTTTATTGGTGTCGCGTTAACCGGTGTTTTGCCGCTGTTGCCAGATCTTTTGCATGGCGCGCTGTTGGCGCTGTTAGCCGTGCTTTTCGGTTTCACGCTGCCGGGCTTAGCCGGTGTGCTACGTCCGATCAGCGGTGAAGAAGCTGCGCGTCGGGTTGAAACCAGCTCCGGTCTAAAGCACCGCCCACTGACCGCGTTGTTGGACCATCCGGCCCAAGATAAGCTGACGCAGGCGTCTCAGTCTTTGTGGCAAGCGCACGTGGCACGCGCGGCCGCGACGGTCGAACATCTGCAAATGCCGACCCCGGCGCCGGGTGTCGCCGCATTGGACCCGCGCGGGCTGCGGTTTATCCCGGTATTGGTCTTGTTCGTTGGTGTGCTGATGGGCTGGAACAATCCGACGCAGCGTATCTTTGCCGCACTCAATCCGGTCGGAAATTCTCAGTTGAACGTGCAAGCGCGCATGGATGTCTGGATCACGCCACCCGCCTATACAGGGCTGGCGCCGAGTGTATTTAGTGGGCTTGGCGCAACGTCCGGCGTGCCTGCGTCCGCCGCAGACAATTTGGCCGCAGAGGTTGCGCGCACGCTGATTCTGCCGGTCGGCTCGGAAATTTTGGTTCATGCGCAAGATATGCCGGGTCAGCCGTCGCTGCGCATCGGCGCTGTGCGCACACCGATGCAGCAACTTGGGGACACTTACAGTCAATCGTTCAAGATCGCCACTGAAATTGGTAATAATGCCGTGGGGGCCGAGCGCCTGAGCCTGATGGTTGGCGCCACTGAATTCGCCGGTTGGCCGGTTCGTATCGCACCCGATTTGCCCCCCAGCATCGAATTTGAACGCGCACCGTCAAAGCGCCGTGATACGCAACTCGAAGTCACCTATACCGCCGGTGATGACTATGGCATCAAAAATATCGACCTTACCATCCGCCGCGCCAACGGCCGTCCGGTGCCCGGCGGTGAGGCTGAAATTACTGTCACCTTACCTTTGAGCGGCGATCGTCGAGCGCTGCAAGCGTCGTCGGCGCGCGACTTTTCGGCGCATCCGTGGGCCGGGTTGCCAGTTCAGGTGCGCTTGGTCGCAACCGACTCAGCGGGACAGTTAGCCGAGACGGACGCCGTAGAGGTCGTGTTACCGGAACGTATCTTTAATCACCCGGTCGCGCGCCAATTGGCCGAAGCGCGGAAGGCATTGAACGACCCGGACCCGGACGTGATCCAGAAGGTCACCGAAGATGTGCGCCAGGTGTCGTTGTATCCGATGCGGTTTTTCGATGACACAGTGGCGTTTCTCAGCCTGCGGATCGCCTATGCGCGGCTGTTTTACAGCGAAGATAAAGCCGACATTCCGAGCGTCCAGCAGTTGTTGTGGGAAACCGCACTCAGGATCGAGGACGGTGAATTTGCGCTTGCCGAAGCGGACTTGATGCGCCTTCAAGACGAAGCGATGCAGGCACTCCGCGAAGGCCGCATCGGTGAAGAACTTGATCGGGTGATGCAAGAACTGCAGAAAGCGATGGACCGCTATATGCAGGCAATGGCCGAACGGCTCGAAGAAATGGGTATGGATCAGCTGCCGCCGATGGCAGGTCAGCAGCAGATGCAGAGCCAAGATATCCAGGAAATGCTGGACCGCATTAAAGAGCTTGCCGATACCGGCAACCGCGATGCCGCCGAACAAATGTTGGCGCAGATGCAGCAGATGCTCGAACAGCTTCGTCAGGGCATGAAGATGCAGCAAAGCAATCCGGCCATGGCGCAGGCGAAAAAGATGATGGATCAGCTGCGTTCGTTGACCGAAGACCAGCAAAACTTGCTCGACCGAACATTCCAAGAAAGCCGCCGCCAAGGTGCGATGCAACGCCCGCAATTGGGCGGCCAACAACCGGGTCAGCAACAGCAAGGTCAACAGCCGGGCCAGCAACCAGGCCAACGGCAGGGCCAGCAAGGGGAGCCAGGGCAGCAGGAAGGGCAGCGGGGCCAACCTTCTGCTGCTGATCAGCAAGCACTGCGTCAACGTTTAGGCGAATTGATGATGCAGATGGACGAGGCTTTGGGGCAAATCCCCGAGAACTTGGGCCGCGCTGATCAACAGATGGAGCAAGCCGGAAAGAATATGGGTAAGGGCGAGCTGCGGGATGCGACCGGCAACCAGACGCAAGCGCTCGAAGAACTTCGCCAAGCGACCAACGGCATGGCCGAGGCCATGGCGCGCCAGTTTGGCGCGCAGATGGGGATTGCCCGCGGTAATCAGCCAATGCCCGGCGGTCAAGGCGGCTTCGATCCGTTCGGTCGTCAGAACAGAAATGAAAACGGCCAAGGTACGGCGGTTGAAGAAGCCGACGTCACGCTGCCGGATCGTATGGAATTGCGTCGCTCGCGCGAAATCCTCGATGAGCTTCGGCGTCGATCAGGCGATCGGGCCCGCCCGCCGGTGGAACGCGATTACATTGATCGATTGCTAGATATTTTTTGATCGCATTAACGCAGCGACGCGTTACTGCGCGGCGCCTTCTTTGGCTTCTTGAAATGTTACCTTGATCCGCCGCGCAAAGCTGTTCGGCTTATCAACTTGGAATTTGAAGCCAATCTGATCACCGGTTGTAAGCGACGTTTTCAATGGCACTGTGGTTGCTGTCTGCACGATATTGCCTTCGAGATCGGTCAACTGCAGTTCCAGTGCCGGTACCGGGCGTTCGCGATCCGAGATATTGGCAACGACGCCCCGCACCACCAACGCATCATTGCCGGCAATGTTCTCGCGCGTGCTTTTGACGTCTTTGATCGATAGGCCGGCGCCAAGCGAATCATCGGCCAAGCCGATTGCGCTATAAATGCCCTCGGTCGCGGGTATCATGCTGATGACGGTATCGCGCAAGAACAGAGCGCCGCCGCCGAGACCGATTACGACCGCGACAACGACCGCCGCAATGATTTTGATGATCGAGCCACGACTTTCGTCTTCTCCCTCGTCTTCATCATCATCATCATCATCATCATCAAAGTCATCATCGCCAGTATCATCGGCAGTGAAGACTTGCGGGATTGGTTCGGGCTCTTCCAGGTCGTCCGGGGCTAGGCCCTCGCCATCATCATCGGTTTCATCATCAACGAGAGAGCCCAGAGGCTCCGGTTCTTCATCGTCGCCGAACATGGCTTCGATATCGTCGTCGGACAGTGTGTTCTCATCGTCACCCGTTTCGTCAGCCTCATCTTCGGCCTCATCTTCGACGCCGGCGATAAGACTATCCATATCCGGAAAATCTTCATCTTCCTCGACATTGTCTGGCTCTGGCTCTGGCTCTGGCTCAGGCTCAGGCTGTGCTGGCTGAGCTGGTGCGGGCATCGATGGTGCAGCTTGCTCAGCCATCTGCGCACCTGGAACCGGATAGCCTTGAGGCGGATAGCCCGGTGGTGGCGGGTAGCCGGGCGGCGGCGGATACGGTGGGTAAGGCGGATAGCCCTGCGGTGGATAAGGATAGCCTTGCGGCATTGCCGACTGTTGCGGCGCCGTGCCGTGGGGCTGCATGGGCGGTGGATTGGCAACGGAGTTTTGATGCCAATTGTTCCCGCAATTGGAACATCTGACCGATTTGCCCTCGGTCCCTAATTGTGCGGGAGACACATTGTAGCGCGTTGCGCAATTTGGGCACGAAATAAACATCTATAACCGGCCAATTAGGACTACCTCGTTTATAGGCGTTCGTGATTTCGCGCGCAAGCAAGCCGCGCAGGGATTTCGAAGTATCCTGATCTAGCATTTTCACGGCGACGCTGGACGCATATGGGCGGACCGTGGCATTGTCGGTTCTTGAAGGGCAGTCATCGGAGTCCCGAGCGCCGATGAACCCACCTTAAGACTGAACGCGGGTATTCACTTGTCAGACGGAACCATCGCGCGATTTGAAAATGTCGGCCTTCGCTATGGGCTTGGCCCTGAGGTGCTCCAGGACATTACGTTCCAACTGGCACCCGGCGCGTTTCATTTTCTGGTTGGTGAAAGCGGTGCCGGTAAATCGTCATTGCTGAAGCTGTTGTATCTGGCGCTGACACCGTCACGTGGATTGATTTCATTGTTTGGGCGCGATATTGCGACCATGCCGCGTGCCGATCTTCCAGCCCTTCGGCGTCAGATTGGCGTTGTTTTTCAAGAGTTTAAGCTTTTGAGCCACTTAAGCACATTCGATAATGTCGCGTTGCCGCTGCGTGTTGCCGGCGTCAAGGAAGCGGATATCAATCGCCATGTCAGCGAGTTGTTGGAATGGGTCGGCTTGCAAGATCATATGAAGGCGCGCCCGCCAACGCTGTCCGGTGGACAGCAGCAGCGGGTCTCGATTGCACGTGCCGTGATTGCACGACCGAAGCTTTTACTGGCGGACGAACCAACCGGTAACGTCGATGACC
>JAFMCK010000108.1 GCA_017857825.1 Rhodospirillales bacterium | reverse complement strand
ACATTGATTTGAGGACATGCCCGCATGGCCGGATTTGATGTCGGACTCTGGGGGGCGTTCATCGCCGGCTTGCTGAGTTTTATGTCGCCTTGCGTGCTGCCGTTGGTGCCGCCGTATCTGTGCTTTATTGGTGGCGTTAGCCTTTCTGAGATGACCGATAAAGCAGGGCCGCCACCGGGAGCCAATCGACGTGTGTTTATCTCAGCTTTAGCCTTTGTCTTGGGCTTTACGATGGTGTTCGTGCTGTTTGGTGCTACAGCCTCGTTTCTCGGGCAATTGTTGGCTGACAACATGCTTTGGATCGGGCGCGTTGCCGGCGTGCTGATCATCATCATGGGCGTGCACTTCTTAGGGATCGTCAAAATCCCCCTGTTGTATCGCGAGGCGCGGTTCCACGGACCCGCCAAGCCGATCGGCTTGTTCGGTGCCTTCTTGATGGGCTTGGCGTTTGCGTTCGGCTGGACGCCCTGCGTCGGTCCGGTATTAGCGGCAATCCTGATGGTCGCCGGCAGCGAAGACTCCGTCACACGCGGCATATTGCTGTTGGCAACCTATGCTACAGGAATCGGTTTGCCGTTCCTGATTGCCGCTGTGACCATCGGTCCGTTCTTGCGGCTGATGCCCGGTATCCGTAAATACATGGGCGCCATTGAAAAGGGGATCGGCGTTTTGCTGATCATCACCGGCGTGCTGTTTTTGACAGGCCGGGTCGCGGATATTGCTTATTGGCTGCTGGAAACGTTTCCGGCGCTGGGAAAAGTCGGCTAACCGCCGAAGCGGAAGAACAATATCCGATCGAACGAGCGTAACTCGCGCAGCACATTGACAACGGCTTGGCTGTCGCGCGCGTCTAGGGCCGGCATCAACGACGCCACCGAGCTTTCCGCCCCATCGAACAATCGCACAAATTCAATATCGCTATGGATGGCAGTGGGCGCCATGGCGCGACAGGTAGGCAGCAACTTTTGATAGGCGCGGGTATCGGTTGCGATGGCGGACTGGACATCGGTATTGCCAAGCTCGGGCGCGGGTCGGCGAAACACATAGAGCCGATCCATTACCGTATTCATATCCGTGATGCAGTCGGCATAAACGCGGACACCGTTGCGTTGCCGCAACGCAAACAACATGCCGCGGACCGGTAAGAGTACTTCTTGTGCTGTTTCCATATCGCCGTCGGCGGACTTGTCCAGACCACTATTCAGCGCTTTGCCGACGTTGGATAATGTCGCTGCGAAGGTATCATCTTTCACGAATTCGGCAGGCGGGTCAGACATATACGTGCGCTCCACAGTCTGCCAACCATCCACCGCAGCGCTGAGTTCCAGCGACGCCAAACCCGGATTGCCGGTGCGAAGGTAGTTCATCGCCGCGCGATATCCGCTGTAGGCTTCAGAGACCTTAGCGTTAAAGTCCGAAAGCGGGTCGGCGGCGAGTGGCAACGACGTTAGAGCCATCATACAAAAAATCGCGAGCACTTTGAGTATCTGGGACACAAGATCGTTCCTCTGATGAATGGTCATTGCCGGGCACGGGCCCGCCCTGATATTATATTCACATATTAGAATACGAAACAGCCTTCGGAGACAACGATGATCACACGCCGCCGCTTTCATCAAGGCGCACTTGCAACCGCACTTGCGGCTATCGCCGGTAGCGCCGTGTGGCCGGCCTCCACCGCTGCGGAAGCGTTGACCTACACCGATGACGGCCTGATCTATCAGCCTTGGTTTTTGGACTCCTTCTTGATTATGAATGAGGATCTTGCTGACGCACACAGCAACGGCAAACGCTTCGCTGTGTTTTGGGAACTCAAGGGCTGCCCGTACTGCAAAGAAACGCATCGCGTCAATTTGGCTCAACCGGCGATTTTAGACTACGTCAAAACCAATTTCAGCGTCTTACAACTGAACGTCATTGGGTCGCGTATCGTCACCGATTTTGATGGGGAAGAGTTGTCCGAGCGCGCGCTGGCGCAAAAGTGGCAGGTAAAGTTTACGCCGACTATTCAGTTCTTTACCGATGATGTCGATGCCGCGAAAGGCCAGACCTGCAAACAAAACGAAGTTGCGCGCATCCCGGGTTATTTCAAGCCGGAGCATTTTATCGCGATGTTCAAGTTCGTCCGCGAAGAAGCCTACAAAACCCAGAAATTCCACGAGTACGTGCGCCAGCAGTCCTGAACACGGTATTTTTAGATCAGGGCTGGACAACATATTCACTTTTTATATAATGACATTTGTGAATATGTTATAAAAAACGACGGGTCATCATGACCTTTGGGAGGGCAGCGCTGATGCGCAAAAAAAGTTCAAATTCAGACATAAATGTGCCTGAAAACGAGGGGTTGGACCGCCGCAGTTTTCTGCGCGCCGGGCTGGCCGGGTCAACAGCGCTCGCAGCAGGCGGGCTTGCAGGTGCGAGTGGAGCCAAGGCCGCTGGCCTCGATATCCCGATCTGGAGCCAGCAGTTAGGCATCGATGTTGATGCGTTGCCCTACGGCAAGCCATCGGTTTACGAAAGTGGCGTTGTTCGTCGAAGTGTTGATTGGCTGACGGCAACCCGCGAATCCTCGATTAACTTTACGCCGCTTTATGCGTTGGACGGTTTCGTGACGCCGAATGGTATCTGTTTTGAGCGCCATCACGGTGGTGCCGCCGAGGTCGATCCCGCGCAACATCATCTCATGATCAACGGCATGGTTGACCGGCCCTTGTTGTTTTCCGTCGAAGACCTTTTGCGTCTACCCCGTGTATCACGGTTCTTTTTCCTGGAATGCGCGGCCAATGGCGGCATGGAATGGCGTAATGCGCAGCTCAACGGCGTGCAGTACACACACGGCATGGTCCACTGCGTTCAATACACCGGTGTGCCGCTGAAGCTATTGCTTGAAGAAGCCGGCGTGAAGCCAAAAGCAGATTGGATCATGGTTGAAGGTGGTGACAGCGCCGGCATGAATCGTTCGATCCCGATGGCGAAGGCGCTGGACGACTGCATCGTCGCCTTGTTCATGAACGGCGAACGCTTGCGGGTCGAGCAAGGCTATCCGGTGCGCCTTGTCGTGCCGGGCTTTGAAGGCAACATGTGGGTCAAATGGCTGCGCCGCATCGAAGTCGGCGACGGCGCCTGGCAGGCGCGCGAAGAAACCTCGAAGTATACCGATCTGATGCCGGACGGGCGTGCGCGCCGCTTCACATGGGAAATGGACTGCAAGTCCGTGATCACCAACCCGTGTCCGGAAAACCCGATCCCTGGCAAGGGCGCCAATGTGCTGACCGGTCTTGCATGGTCGGGGCGCGGCACGGTGACCCGTGTCGATGTATCGATGGACGGGGGGCGTAATTGGCTCGAGGCCAGGCTCGAAGGGCCGGTGATGCCAAAATGTCTGACCCGGTTCTATCTGGACGGTTGGGAATGGGATGGCAGTGAGGTCTATTTGCAAAGCCGCGCGATGGACGATACCGGCTATGTGCAGCCGCAAATGGTTGAATTGCAAAAAGTCCGTGGGGTCAATTCCATCTATCACAACAACGCCATCCAAACCTGGCACGTGTTGAAGTCCGGCGAGGTGGAAAATGTCCGTCTTGGTTAAGCGTATCGCGTTGACTGTGCTGGCAGTTGTTGTCACCGTTGGCTCGGCCTCGGCGGCTGAGCGACAGTACCCTGGTGTCGGGCGTGAAGCCACGCCGGCCGAAATCCAAAGTTGGGACATCGATGTTCGACCGGACGGGAAGGGCGCGCCGCCGGGTCACGGGACGGCCGTGCAGGGCGAACGCGTGTACTTGGTGAAGTGCGCGTCCTGCCATGGTGAATTCGGTGAGGGTGGCGGGCGCTATCCGGTGTTGATCGGTGGCTTCGGCACGCTGAAGCATCAGCGCCCGGAAAAAACTATCGGCAGCTATTGGCCGTATGCGTCGACAATTTTTGATTATATTAAACGTGCGATGCCGTTCGGGAATGCGCAAAGCCTCAACAACGATGAAGTTTATGGGCTGACCGCGTACCTGTTGTTCATGAACGACATCATTACCGACGATACCGTGGTTTCGGCGGAGAACATCGGCACCATCGAGATGCCGAACAGGGTCAACTTCTTCGATGACCCACGCCCGGATGCGCAGCCGAAAGGCGAATTGTGCATGAAAGACTGTGGCGGCCCGATCAAGGTCGTCGGCAGTGCTCGTAAGCTTGATGTGACACCAGAGACCGGCGGCGATGCGGTGGATGTTAGTGCGGCATCGTCCGCGCCCACCGAAACGCAAGTTGCCGCCGTTCCCAGCGGGGACGCCAAGGCTGGCCGTTCGGTCTTTAATAAGTGCAAAGCCTGTCATTTGGTCGACAGCGCCAAGAATCGTGTCGGCCCTGGCCTCAAAGACCTGTTTGGCCGCGCCGCCGGAACCCACGAAGACTATAAATATTCCAAAGATATGATGGCGGCAGGTGACAAAGGCTTGGTATGGACGGACGAGACGATCGCCGCGTTTGTCGCCGACCCCAAGGGGTATCTGGGTGAGCAACTCGCTAAAAGCCGGGCCAACACGCGCATGGCCTTTGCGGGTATTCGTAGTGAAAAAGATATCTTGGATTTAATCGCGTATCTGAAAGAAGCCACCAAGCCCTGAACGACCTGAGGATGGCAGTGGCGTTATGCCGCGTTGGTCTTGCGCCCTGCCATCATTTTTTCCCGCGCCGCTTTGGCTTCGTCCGAGCAGAACAGATTATACATAAACTCCAGCATTTTGCCGACGTCCTCGCTGGCGATCGAGTAATAAATAGTTTTGCCTTCACGGCGGGTGGCAACCAAGCCGTCGTTGCGCAGGCGCGCAAGTTGTTGCGATAGGGTCGGCTGACGAAGGCCAAGCATGATTTCCAGGTCAGAAACCGAAACTTCCCCCTCGCTCAGATGACACAAAATTAACAGGCGGTTCTCATTCGCCATCGACTTCAAAAAATCAGCCGCTTGCGATGCCCCGTCGAGCATTGCCTCCTCAACCATTTAAAGACCTCAATTTAATGTCCCTCGTCTCCACGCGATTCGGTTAATCATAACGAATGCGCATTTAATTGGCCATTATATATTCAAAGTCCAGTATATGTTCGTGAAATTATCCATCGGACTCAATTTTTTGTTGGACGCGGCAGGGCGCAAAGGAGTCCGCTGACCATCGCAACAAAAGCCGACGTATAATCTGGCCATAATCCGAGTGTCCAAGACCACGCGGCTTCCCATACACACCACAAAAGGGGTACTGCGATGACCCAGAGTGGCGGACGACGCAGCAAAAAGGCGAACCCACCGAAACTCAGCAATATCAGGCTAAGCGGCAGCATGCCGGCAGTCTGCCCCGCGGCGATCGGCCATCCCGCCGCATAGGCAAAAGTCGGATGTAGACCGACGCAGGCCAATATCAACAGCAATCCAAGCCCGGTAAATTTATCGAGACTCAAGCGCACCTCGACCGTTTTAGAGATGGTCCCTCATACGAGGATCAATAAGCCTTGGGCGATAAATATCCAGCCAAACGCAATGGCCGCCCAGTTCAACTGGGCATAGTGCTCAATGTGGAATTCATAGCCAACCCAAATCCAAAAACCGGCGATAAGCGCAAGCATGACGCCCGTGTTGACGCGACCGCCGCGCCTGGCGCAGACAATCATCGCCCAAATCAGTCCGAAAGCGATGAGGTGTCCGGGCCAGAACGCCGTGTTAAAGTCTGCAAACATGCCGACATAAACATCGGGCGTAAACGGGATCAGGCGATCCACGGCCTACTTTGTCTTTTGCGTACGTCGCCTGTCGATGTACGGAAGGCGAAAACACGGTCGCTCAGACGGCTGACTCGCCGCTCTCGCCGGTGCGAATGCGGATCGCTTGACCGACATCTGTGACAAAAATCTTGCCGTCGCCAATTTTGCCGGTGTGCGCGGCATTTTGAATCGCTTCGACGATACCCTCGACCCGGTCATCGGTAACGACGATCTCAAGACGAACCTTCGGTACGAATTCGATGCTGTATTCAGCGCCCCGGTAAACCTCCGTCTGGCCTTTTTGCCGACCAAAGCCTTTGACTTCAGAGACCGTCAAGCCTTCGACGCCGATTTCCGTCAGCGCTTGACGCGCGGCATCAAGTTTGAACGGCTTGATGACAGCAATAATCATCTTCATCTGTTTATCCCTTCGCGTTTTGCGGTATCTGCATCGTACCTTAGACGTCTGTGCGCATCATTCGCTAGTTTTTTTCAAATTTCCGGTCGTGGGTAATTTCTTGTGGCCAATGGCATTGCAAAGCCCCGATCAGTTGCCGAAGATGCAAGCCTAATAACAAATCACATAAGGAACGTTAGACATGCGCACGGGTGGACAAATGGTGGTCGAGGCTTTGGTCGAAAACGGGATCGACCGTGTGTTCTGTGTGCCTGGCGAGAGTTATTTGGCGGTTTTGGATGCGTTGTACGATGTCTCGAACCGCATCCACGTGACGGTTTGTCGCCAAGAAGGCGGCGCGGCGAACATGGCTGAAGCGTATGGTAAGTTAACCGGAAAACCCGGCGTCGTTTTGGTGACCCGCGGGCCGGGTGCCACCAATGCCTCAATTGGCGTGCATACGGGCTTTCAAGACTCGACACCTATGATTGTTCTGATCGGCCAAGTCGCACGCGATCAAGTGGACCGCGAAGCGTTCCAGGAAATTGATTATCGCCGCATGTATGGCGAGATGGCGAAGTGGGTGGCGCAAATCGATGACACCTCGCGGGTACCTGAATACATGAGTCGCGCATTTCAGACCGCGACCGCAGGGCGACCTGGCCCCGTCGTCCTGGCATTGCCGGAAGACATGCTGTCGGGCAGTGCCGAAGCACCTGAAACCCGTGCCGTACATTTGTCTCGGCCGGGCGTATCGGCTGCCGACGTCGCCGCATTTCGCGATCGCTTGGCGACCGCGACCCGGCCGTTGCTTTTGGTTGGCGGCGGCGGCTGGACACCGGCTGCGACGGCCGCGCTGACGACCTTTGCCGAGGCCAATAATTTACCCGTCTCCTGCGCATTTCGTCGCCAAGACTGTTTCGATAATTTGCACCCGCTGTATGCGGGGCATGTGGGGATCGGCGCTGACCCTGCGTTGCTTGAGCGCGTGAAGGCCGCCGATCCGTTGATCGTGATCGGCCCCCGTTTGGGCGAGATAACCACGGGTGGCTATGAAGTTCTCAAGCCGCCGTACATTCCACAGCCGTTGGTGCACGTGCATCCGTCGGGTGAAGAATTAAACCGGGTGTTCGCTGCTGACATGCCGATTCAGGCCGATGTGACCGCGTTTTTGCAGGCCTGCGCTGCATTCGAACCAATTTTGAACCCGGTATGGGCCGAAGACGCCAACGCCGCGCATGCCAGTTACATGGCATTTAGTGAACCCGCTGCGTTGGACACCGCCGTCGATATGGGCGCTGTGATGTGTACTGTCCGCGACAAGCTGCCCGCTGACGCCATTATTGCCAACGGCGCCGGCAATTATTCAATTTGGGTGCATCGCTATTTCCGCTTTCGTGGGCCGGGCACGCAATTGGCGCCGACGTCAGGTGCCATGGGCTATGGGGTGCCGGCTGCGGTTGCCGCCAAGCTCCGCCACCCGGAGCGGGTCGTGGTGTCGTTTGCGGGCGACGGTTGTTTTCAGATGAACGGCCAGGAAATCGGTACCGCCGCGCAGTACGGGGCCAACGTCATCTTTATCGTCGTTAACAACGGCATCTACGGCACCATCCGCATGCATCAAGAACGTCGCTATCCGGACCGTATTTCAGGGACCGACTTGGTCAACCCGGACTTCGCTAAATTGTGCGAGGCTTATGGTGGCAAAGGTTTTGTGGTGACAGAAACGTCGCAGTTTGAAGCCGCCCTGGATGCCGCTATGGCCGCAGACACGATGTCGTTGATCGAACTGCGGGTCGACCCTGAAATCGTTGCACCCGGTCGCACGATGACGAGCATCAAAGGCAACTAATGTCAGCATTCGAAGACCTCAACTTTTTTGCCAATGAGTCGTTCTATGCCGCTTTCGCGTCCGGCGACGTGGCGATTATGGATGCGGTCTGGGCAGTCGAGGCGAAACTGGCCTGTTTGCATCCAGGTGCGCCCCCACTATTCGAGCGGGGGGCGATCATGGAAAGCTGGCGACAAATCCTCAGTGACGAGGGCGTGTCGACAATGACCGTCGTGGCGCCACGCGTGCTAACCAGCGGCACCATGGCGGTGGTCAATTGCTACGAAGTCCTGGGCAGTTCCGGGCTGGTGGCGACCAACGGCTTTGTCCAGGAACGCGGTGTGTGGAAAATGGCACTGCATCACGCGAGCCCGTGTCCGACCAACTTGATCCCAACCGTCGTCGAGAATGACGCTCATCCGTTGCATTGATCTGTTATGCTGTCGGTAGCGGTCTTGGTGTCGGTTTTGGGGAATTTCGAGGCGCGATTGTATTAGCCCACCCGCTGCCGCCTGATTACCGTTCAACGATGTTGCCGGGACGGCGCGCCGATTGTGGGGCGCGCACTGCCAACGCTTTAAGGAGATGACATGCCAAAGTCTGATATCGAAATTGCCCGCGCAGCCACCATGGAGCCGATTGCCGACATCGGCGCCAAGCTCGACATTCCCGAGAGCGCGTTGCTACGTCACGGTCACCACATGGCAAAAGTCGATTATGGCTTCATTCGCGGCTTGGCTAAAAAGCGTGACGGTAAACTGATTTTGGTTACCGCAATCACGCCGACACCGGCAGGCGAGGGCAAGACCACGACCACTGTCGGCTTGGGCGACGGACTGAACGCCATCGGTAAGAAAACGGCGATCTGTATTCGCGAGCCGTCGCTGGGGCCGTGTTTCGGTATGAAAGGCGGGGCTGCCGGTGGCGGTTACGCACAAGTCGTGCCGATGGAAAATATCAATTTGCATTTTACCGGCGACTTTCACGCTATCGGCGCCGCGCACAACTTGTTGTCGGCGATGGTCGACAATCATGTTTACTGGGGGCTTAAGCCCGACCTTGATGTTCGACGCATCGTGTGGCGCCGTGTCTTGGATATGAATGATCGTGCGCTGCGGCAGATCACCGCGTCGCTCGGCGGGGTTGCCAACGGTTTTCCGCGTGAAGCCGGCTTCGACATCACGGTCGCGTCCGAGATCATGGCGATCTTTTGTCTCGCAACGGATCTGAAAGACTTGCAGCGCCGGATTGATAACATCGTCGTCGGCTATACACGGGATCGCAAACCGGTGCGTGCGAAACAGCTAAAAGCATCCGGCGCGATGGCTGTGCTGCTCAAAGATGCATTGATGCCGAACCTTGTGCAGACCTTAGAGAACAATCCGGCGTTCATTCACGGCGGTCCGTTTGCCAACATTGCGCACGGTTGCAACTCGGTGATGGCGACGCAGACAGCGCTTAAGCTCGCCGACTATGTGGTCACTGAGGCCGGCTTCGGCGCCGACTTAGGCGCTGAAAAATTCTTCGACATCAAATGCCGTAAGGCGGGTCTGAAGCCAGCGGCGGCTGTTGTCGTCGCTACGGTGCGGGCTTTGAAAATGCATGGCGGCGTCGCCAAAGGAGATCTCGGTAAAGAAAATGTCAAAGCCGTGATCAGCGGCTGCAGCAACCTTGAACGCCATATTAAGAACATCAAAAAGTTTGGTGTCCCGCCGGTTGTCGCAATCAATCAGTTCAT
This sequence comes from Rhodospirillales bacterium, assembly GCA_017857825.1. Classification (GTDB taxonomy): domain Bacteria; phylum Pseudomonadota; class Alphaproteobacteria; order Rhodospirillales; family Casp-alpha2; genus UBA4479. Next base: position 512 of record JAFMCK010000108.1, on the reverse strand, counting down.
CACCGACACGCCAAAGGAATTGGCAGCGGTCGAAGCCACCTGCAAAAAGCTTGGCGTCAAAGCGATCCAGTGTAGCCACTGGGCCGACGGCTCCAAAGGCACCGAAGAGTTGGCGCATCACGTGGTCAAGTTGGTGGACTCCGGCAAAGCCAAGTTCAAGCCGTTGTATGCCGACAAAATGCCATTGTTCGAAAAAATTGAAACCGTGGTGAAAGAAATCTACGGCGGCAAAGCGACGGCAGATCAAAAAGTTCTCAATCAGTTGAAAGAATGGGAATCGGCTGGTTACGGCCACCTGCCGATTTGTATCGCAAAGACGCAGTATTCATTCTCGACCGACCCGAACGCGAAGGGCGCCCCTAGCAATCACGAAGTTGCGGTGCGTGAAGTGCGTTTATCGGCGGGCGCAGAATTTATTGTCGCCATCACCGGCGAGATCATGACAATGCCAGGCCTACCCCGGGTGCCGTCTGCAAACAGTATTCACTTGGACAGCAAGGGTTTGATCCAGG
>JAFMCK010000107.1 GCA_017857825.1 Rhodospirillales bacterium | reverse complement strand
TAGCAACGCGACTGGCAGGATATGCAGCAAGATCGCCGGGCCTTTGGCGAGCACGCCCACGCCGATGGCGAGGGCGACACCGAGCCAGGGCAGCCATGATCCGGTTCGCCACGCCACGACCGTCCCATGAATGCCGGCCAGCGCGCAGGCGGCCAGCATCATGTCGAACATGGTCAGGGTCTGGAATACCGACCAAAACGCTGCGCCAACCAAAATTACCGGTGCCAATGAGCGTGTCGTATTGTCGTCGGGCCATACCGCGCGCGCTAGGCGTGCAGTCCACCAAAGCGAAACCAAGGCAAATAGCGGTGCCACCAAACGCGGCCACCAGTCATTGACGCCGAATACCGACCATCCGGCGTTCATCAGCCAGAACAGCAATGGGGGTTTGTGATGGTACGCTTCGCCGTTTAGGTGCGGCACCAAGAAGTCGCCGCGTTGCCACATTTCCCATGCGACAGCGAGGTAGCGGGTCTCGTCAACTGGCAGCGGTGGTCGGCAAAGCAGGGCGGCTGCGACCGCGACAAACCAGCATAGCAACCAAACAGGCACGCGTGATAGAACGCCGGGCATATTCCTCAGGACTCCTTAGCCTGATCGCTCGCGCCAACATCATCGGCATCAATCACGCCGGCATTGCGGAGTTTGTGGTTGTCTCGATAGCGTCGATAGAGCCAAAGGCTGAGCGCGCCGGAGGACGCAAAGAGCAAAATGCTAATTGCCAAACGAATGTTTGGCTCAACGGCGAAGCCGGAGCCGGCGATGGCAAAGATCAGCATTTGCGGCGCGTAACCGACCGTTGAGCCGGCGAAAAACGGCAACGCGCGAACTCTGGACACGCCGGCCAAAAGGTTTGTCAGCACGTTTGAGCCAACGGGTAAGAAACGGATCAGCAGGGTCGTCGTGAATGTATTCTCGCTTAAAAACCGGTCCAATCGTTGCAGGCGATCCGGAAACTTGTGGGTCACCATGTCACGCGCTAAGAACCGTGCAACGGTGAACGCCAAGATGCAGCCGCCGAGCGCTGCGATGATGCTGATTAACGTGCCAAATCCAAGACCGAATGCGTAGCCGGCCAAAAAAGCGACCGCTTGGCGGGGCAGGCCAACGGCGGTGAACAACGCACCGACGGCCAAGAACATGGCTTCGCCGCGGAATCCTTGGCCGCGGATAGACGCATCGATCCAGTCTTTGTCCAGCATTTCACCAAGCGGCGTGGTCTTGATGGCGATACCAACGGCGATCAATAAAGCAAAAAGCAAAATGCTGCGGATGACGATTCGTGGCGTCATCGCGGCCCCTGTTGGGGTGCTATTGTGGGTTCTTCTGTCGTATTTGGCTCTGTGATTTGCACACGTATCCGGATCGGGCGGCTGTTCAGCCACATCACACCGAAGATATCGACAATGCCGACCCAAAGCCGATTAAAGAGCCCGTACTTGGATTGACCGCGCTCGCGGGACCGATGGTTGACGGCAACGGAGACAACACGGCCACCGGCGCGGATCGTTAATGCAGGCAAAAACCGATGCATATGATTGAAGGCTGGAAAGCCCATAAACATGTCACGCGGGAACACCTTCAAGCCGCATCCGGTGTCGGGCGTTTGATCGCTGAGCAAGCTGCCGCGCACCCGGTTGGCGACCTTCGAGGACATCCGCTTCAGCCAGGTATCTTTGCGTTTGGCACGCCAGCCGGCGATCATCAGGCGTGCGTCTGCGGACCCGCCTTCGGATTGAAACCGTTCCAGCAACGCGAGAATGTCCGCAGGGTCGTTTTGACCGTCCCCATCAAGGGTTGCGATCAACGGCGCCGACGCATGGCGCACGCCCGTGTGGATGGCCGCAGATTGACCGTAGCATTCGGCATGGCAGACGACCCTGAGCATCGGAAATTCAGCCTTGACGGCTTGCAGGCGCGCTTGTGTGCCGTCGCTGCTGCCGTCGTCGACATAGACGATTTCAAAAGCCACACGCCCTTCCAATGCGGTGGCGATTTCGCGCACCAACGGCAGTACGTTCTCGGCCTCGTCTTTTACGGGGACGACAACGGAAAGGGCAGCCAGCGGGTTATCTCGACCGGCGTCAGCCATTACGGCGCGGTCTCCTTGGACTCTCAGCTTTAATGTCGATGGCTTTTACAACGCTGATCCGCCTGGGGCCAACAAAAACGGGTTTAAATGCTGTATTTTTAGGGTTTCTGGGCACGCATGTGCGCCTTATTTACCTTGCAGACGGTCGAGGCGTAGGCGTTGGCGCGGATCTGTTAGCCGCTTCAAGGCAAGCATCACGGCGGCGAAAACCCCAAGCGCGGTGCCGCCGGCGATCAAAAACATCACCAAAAGCTGATATTTGACCGCTTGCACCGGTTCAACACCGGCCAGAATCTGTCCAGTCATCATACCTGGTAAAGATACCAGCCCCGCTGCCGCCATCCCGTTGACGGTGGGGATCAAGCCGGCGCGCATGGCGTTTCTGAGCGGCATTTGCAGGGCTTCGCGAAAAGTGTGACCAAGTGCCAAACGGGCTTCGATGCGCGCACGGCCGTCATCGGCGTCGGCCAATAGCCGATCCAGCGCCAGGCTGACGCCGGTCATGGTATTGCCGAGAATCATGCCTAAAATCGGGATCGCATAGCGGGGGTCATACCAGGGGTCGGCGTGAAACTGTGTTGCCAGCGCAAAAAATGTCACCGTGCCGGCGGCGGCGAACATCGACCCCGTGCCAAGCCCGTAGCCCCAAAACCCTTTAAAGTGGCGTTCCTGCCGGGCCATCGCCTCGCGCCCGGCGAAGCCGACCATGACGATGGCAGCGAGGAGTGTCAGCCAGGGCGAGACGGCCGCAAACAATGCCTTTAAAATCAAGCCGACCAAAGTTAGCTGCACGACCATTCGGACCGCAGCGATCACCAAGCGCTTTTCAGTGCCAAGCTTATAATACACCGACAGCATTGCATTGATGCCGAGCAACATACCGGCAAGGGCAATATCCATATAGCTGAGTTCGATATAGCTGTTCATGATGCAGCCTCAGCGCTGAGCGCGCCGGCTGTCATGACGAACCGATGCTCGGCCATGCGGGCGGCTTGCGCCTTGTCGTGGGTGACCATGATGATGGCGGTACCTGCGGCGCGCTTTTCGTGCAAGATGCTCTCGACTTTGGCAGTGGCTTCCGGATCCAGCGCCGAGGTGGGTTCGTCCAATAACATGACCTCTGGCGTCAATACGATGGCTCGTAACAATGCCAGACGTTGCCGTTCCCCTGTGGAGAGGCGGCTCACCGGCCATGACATCGCATCATCGGTGAAGCCCAGCCGCACCAAATAGCCCGCGGCGATATCCGGATTTGAAAAGTGATCGCCGACGGTGACATCCCACCATCCGCTTTCCGCCGCAACGTATATGACACGCTTGCGCCATGTGGGCGCGGACATGAGAGTGCGGCTCATCCCTTTAAGCGAAACCTCGCCGTCCGCAGGGTCCAAGTCGGCGATGGCGCGGAGCAGCAGGGACTTTCCCGCACCGGAACTGCCGCGTATGGCAATGCACGTGCCGGCGTCGACATCCAGATCGACGCGCTGCAATCCAGGTCGGGACAGGCCATGAATATGAAGCATATACAATCGTGACCCAACGTAGACGCGTCGACAAGCGTGTTGGCATCGGCTACGAAATGTAAAGAAATTCTATGATGCCAAACGCCGGAGTATTTTGATGACTGATAGTGCGCTGCTTCGCCTGCATACCGAAACGGTGCAGCCGGATTGGGTCGACTACAACGGACACATGAACGTCGCATATTACGTGCTGGTCTTCGATCATGCGACGGATGTCTTTCTGAATCAGGTCGGAATGGATGCGACGTTGCGCGAAACTACCGGCAGTTCAGTTTTCGTCGCCGAAGCACATATTACCTACGATCAAGAGGTGATGGAAGGTGAGCAGGTATACATCACCACACAATTGTTGGCGTACGATGAAAAGCGTCTACATATTTTTCATCGCATGCATCGCGCCACAGATGATGCATTGGCAGCGACCAATGAATTGATGATCTTGCAGGTGAATTTGAATGATCGCCGCGTCGGCCCGTTTCATGAGGATGTGCGAGAACGCATCGCGGCAATAGCCAAGCAGCAGGCAGGTTTGGCGATGCCTGATGCGGCTGGTCGGCAGATCAGTATTCGTCGCAAATAGGCTGAGATGATCGGGACTCATGGCGCTTGGCGTGCCATGATTGGTTTGAGACAATCAATATAAGGTGCCAGCATCGTAAAATGCAGGCTATTTGGTTGGGTTTTGTCGTTTTTTAGCGCGTCGGCATATCAAGGAGAGGTTTGTGGAGTTTGCGGATAGCCCGGCCCAGGCGGCAGAATTTGCTGCAGCAGCAATGGAACAACTTAAGCGTCGCACCATAAAGCCGACGCCGAATAACTTTATGGTCTGGTACGTGTACGCGTCGGGTCAGATGCCTGACTTGAACAAAGCGATTGATATTCTCGACAGCAATCACCAGGACTTTACTGAAACTCGGAATGCGGAACTTTTTGTGCGCTTTTTCTCAACTGCAGACGAGGAGGCGGCGGTTGCGGACGTTACGGGAAAACTGACTGACCAAGTGAATATGATGCTGGGCAATATTTCGTCCGCACAGGGCGATGCGGATGCCTACACAGACGCGTTGGTCGAAGCAGCGTCTTTGTTGGATGGGCTTGATGGGAACGAAGCCGCCAAATCCACCATCGCTGACATGGTCGAGTCGACGCACGAAATGGTTAAGAAAAACCACGTCTTGGAAGCACAGTTGCAAAGTTCAACAGCAGAGATTGAACGTTTGCGTGAAGATATGGAATCTTTACGCCAAGAGGCATACACAGATGGTCTGACCGGCATTGGCAATCGCAAGAAATTTGACCAATCGCTGCGTTTAGGTGCCATCGCGGCAATGGAGAGCGGTGAGCCGCTGTGCCTGCTGATGATTGATATCGATCACTTTAAAAAATTCAATGATACGCATGGTCACCAAGTGGGCGATAAGGTCTTGCGGCTTTTGGCAGAGACGCTCAATGAAAACATTAAAGGTCAGGACACAGCCGCTCGATATGGAGGCGAAGAATTCTCCATCGTGTTGCCGCGGACCGGATTAAAGGATGCCGTCGTGCTTGCCGATAACATCCGAAAGGCGATCAGTTCTAAAAGTGTTCGTGACCGCCGTTCGGGTGAAGATTTGGGAAAAATAACAATTTCCATCGGGGTCAGTCTTTTTGCTTTTGGTGAGCCCATTGGGGGTTTCATCAAACGCGCGGACCAAGCCCTATACCATGCTAAACGCAGCGGGCGCGATTGTGTTTGCTCAGAAGATGACCTCGCGACGTCGACATTATCTTTCAGTGCGTAGCTTACAATGCCGATGACGCCTGTTCCTCATGCGGTCTTCGACAGTGTGCCGACAGCGGTCATCGTCGTGGACCAGCGCCGCCGCGTCGTACATGCCAATCGGGCTGCTTTAGATTTACTCGGCAGTGCGGCGATGGGGCGAGATATAGCGCTCAGTCTGCGCCATCCCATGGTGCTTGATGGTCTGGATGCAGTTTTACGCGGTGTACCCGAAAAATCCGGCGAAATTACGATGCCGGTGCCCGTGTCGAGAACATTATCGTTTCGGGTCGAAGCATTGGCGGGCGCACCACTTGAGGATAACTCTGTGGCGACAATCGTGCTCAACGACGTCACATCGGCGCGAAAAACCGAAGAAATGCGGGCTGATTTTGTCGCTAACGTGTCCCATGAACTGCGCTCGCCATTGACGGCTTTGATTGGTTTTATCGAGACACTCCGCGGACCCGCGAGTGACGATACGGAAGCGCGGATTCGTTTCCTTGATATCATGCATCGCGAATCGCAGCGTATGTCGCGATTGATCGAAGATTTGTTGTCCTTGTCACGGGTCGAAATTAATGAACACGTTCGCCCTCGCCATAAAGTCGACGTCGAACAGGTCATCAAAAATGTAATCGAAGTGCTGGAACAGCAGGCCGAACAGCGTGGCATGGCGCTGGATTTGCAGGTTGAGACTGGATTGCCGCAAGCGCTTGGAGATGCCGATCAGCTCAATCAGGTGTTCCGCAACTTAATTGAAAATGCGCTGAAGTATGGTGGACAGGGAAACCCGGTGACGATCAACGCGAAGTCTGTTGACAGGATACCCGGTAGCGCGCTTGCCGGTATCGCCGTCAGCGTCGCAGATAAAGGGCCCGGCATCCCAAAGGAATTGCTGCCGCGTCTTACAGAACGGTTTTTCCGCGTCGACAAGGCGCGTTCGAGTACGGCTGAAACCGGCATCGGCAGCACAGGCCTCGGTCTCGCCATCGTAAAGCATATTGTTAGCCGGCACCGCGGACATCTCGCGGTCGATAGCGGGGTTGGGCAGGGCAGTGTGTTTACGGTTTATTTGCCGACCCATTAATGTCGGTATGCCGGGCATATTTAGAGTTATCCACAAAATTTTGACCGATTGACTTAAATCTGTAACAAAAAGGAAATAATTGTGACGCGACTAGCGGCATAGGGTCCGCCTGCATCACATGAGGCACCGTGTTGGGTCTCGTGAGGGATGTTGGAAAAGTCTCCATTTTGCAAAAGGCAGGAGTAACCCATGTATCGTAAGTTTCTCGGGATCGCAGTTGCCGCCGGTGTTATCGCCGCCGGTTCGGCCGCAGAGGCCCGCGACCAAATCCGCATCGTCGGATCCTCGACCGTTTACCCGTTCGCGACCGTCGTCGCTGAAGAATTCGGTAAAACCACGAAATTCAAAACCCCGGTGATCGAATCCACCGGTTCGGGCGGTGGCCTGAAATTGTTCTGCTCAGGTGTCGGTGTCGAGTACCCGGACATCACCAACGCTTCGCGTCGCATTAAAAAGTCCGAAGTCGAGAATTGCGCCAAGAATGGCGTTGGCGCCGTGACCGAAATTAAGATCGGTTACGACGGCATCGTGATGGCTAACTCGAAAGATGCTGAGCAAATGACGATTACCAAGAAGCAGATTTTCTTGGCACTCGCGAAGACGATCCCTGACGGCAAAGGCGGCTTGAAGGAAAACGACAACATGAAGTGGTCTGATGTTGACCCGTCGTTGCCGAACAAGACCATCGAAGTTCTCGGTCCGCCGCCGACCTCTGGTACCCGCGATGCGTTCGCGGAACTGGCCCTCGAAGGTGGCTGCAAGACGTTTGATTTCATCAAAGCCATGAAGAAATCGGACAAGAATAAGTACAAAGCTGTGTGTCATGGCGTTCGGGAAGACGGCAAGTACGTTGAAGCCGGCGAGAACGATGTGCTGATTATCCGTAAGCTGGAAGCCAACAGCAACGCCTTCGGCGTGTTCGGTTATTCCTTCTTAGAGCAGAACGCTGACAAGGTTCAGGGCTCTGTTATTGAAGGTGTTTCGCCGACGTTCGAAACCATCGCTGACAGCTCGTACCCTGTATCGCGTCCGTTGTTTTTCTACGTGAAAGGTGCCCATGTCGGTACCGTACCTGGTATCAAAGAGTTTGTTGCCGAGTTCACGTCTGAGAAAGCTTTCGGTGAAGGCGGCTACCTGTCCGACCGTGGGTTGATCCCGATGCCCGACGCAGAGCGTGAGCAGTTTCGCAAAGATGGCGAGATGATGACGTCCAACATCTCGATGTAAACTAAAGACGGCATAACCCCGGGGCTTCGGTCCCGGGGGGTGCTTTTTTTAAAGGCTCTTTTTATTACTTTTATCCTGCGATCATGTCTTTTCTATATGGCTTTAGGCCGACATAACCACCCGAGCACTTTGGAAAGACCTGAGGAAAAAAATTTAAGATGTCGTTTTATTTCATCCTGATCGCGCTCATCGGCCTGACGGTTTTTGGTTTTTATCTGGGCCGCTCACGATCATTGGCCACCGTAGGTGGTCATGCCAATAAGCTCCATTCTCGCCCACACTACTACGGCTATTTCGTCGCACTTTGGTGCGGTGTGCCGGCATTGTTGGTGATGGGCGCATGGCTGGTGTTTCAAACCTCGATTGTTGAGATGGTGGTTCAGGCGGACCTTGCGCAGTCGTTGCTCATCGATGACGCATCGCGGATGTCGTTGGTGATGAACGATATCCGGAATTTGGCGTCCGGTAATATTACGTCGGGCGACATCACTGCCGACGTTCAGGCAGCCGCTGATCATTATGTAAGTTTGATGAATATCAGTCAGTTGGCGCAGATGGTTGTGGTGCTCTCTTTGGGTATTGCCGCGCTGGCGTATGCACGTCAGCGGATATCGCCGAATATGCGCGCCCGCAATCGGGTCGAGCGGGCTGTGATGGTATTTTTAATCATCTGCTCAAGCATCGCTATTTTGACGACCATTGGAATCGTCCTATCGCTGGTATTCGAATCGTATCGATTCTTTGAAATGGTCTCACCGATCGATTTTTTGTTCGGTCTTGAATGGAGTCCACAGACGGCATTACGTTCAGATCAAGTTGGCTCTTCCGGTGCATTCGGTGCAATTCCATTGTTCGCCGGCACTCTGTTTATCTCCTTGATCGCGATGTGCATTGCTGGGCCCATCGGCCTGCTGTCGGCGATCTACATGGCGGAATATGCGCCACCGAAAGTGCGTGGCACGGTGAAGCCGTTGTTGGAAATTCTGGCAGGCATTCCGACAGTTGTTTACGGCTTCTTTGCAGCGCTGACCGTGGCCCCTTTTTTCCGCGACAGTGGCAGCCTGATGGGCCTGAATATATCGTCAGAAAGCGCCATGGCGGCCGGCATCGTAATGGGAATCATGATTATCCCGTTCGTTTCGTCGCTGTCTGACGACGTCATCAATGCAGTCCCGCAAAGCCTGCGCGAAGGCTCTTATGGCCTTGGTGCGACGCGCTCCGAAACCATCAAGAAAGTGATTTTGCCGGCAGCGCTCCCGGGAGTCGTCGGCGCCTTCATGTTGGCGATTTCGCGCGCTATCGGCGAGACCATGATCGTGGTGATGGCCGCAGGCCTTGGCGCAAACCTGACGGCAAACCCGTTTGAAGCGGTAACCACCGTTACCGTGCAGATCGTGACCTTGTTGGTCGGCGATCAGGAATTCGATAGCGCCAAGACTTTGGCGGCCTTCGCGCTCGGTCTCGTGCTGTTCTGCGTTACCTTGTGCCTAAACATAATCGCATTGACGGTGGTCAATAAGTACCGCGAGCAGTATGACTGATATCGGCATGAATGATTTAATCCCTACTCAGACCTCGCGCCAACGGGGTGTCAAAGCTTCTGAGGCCGTCAGGCGCGGCCTGAAGCGTCGCTATGCTGCCGAAGCACGCTTTAAGGCCTATGGCATGATTGCAATCGGGTTGGCATTGGCGGCGATTCTGACGCTGTTTACGACGATCATCTCCAGTGGTTTGCCGACGTTCACCGAGACAAAGATCCAACTGACCGTTCATCTTGACGAACAGGTCATTGACCCGAGCGGTGAACGTAATCCGGAAACACTGGCACGTGCGAATTATCGTAAACTCGTATTGGATACGATGACGGATTTGTTCCCGGACGTCACCGGACGAACCGATAAGCGCGACCTCAGGGGCATGTTGAGCCGCGGTGCGAGTTACCAATTACAGCAAGCCGTTATCGCTGACCCGAGTTTGATCGGCGAAACGGTTTCCTTTGATTTCCCTGTCGCCTCGGTGATGGACTTGTACAGTAAGGGCATTTTTGACCGCAGTGTGCCTGAGTCAGATCGGCCGGTCTCTGATAAGCAAATGGTCTGGTTCGATGAGTTGCGCGACAAAGGCGTGATCTTCACGACATTCAACACAACGTTTTTTACCAATGCAGACTCGCGCGAGCCTGAGCTTGCTGGCATCTGGGGTGCTGCAGTTGGTTCCTTGCTGACGATGTTCGTGACCTTGATGCTGTCGTTTCCGATCGGTGTGTCAGCGGCTGTGTATCTTGAAGAGTTTGCCCCGAAAAATCGCCTCACCCAAATTATCGAGGTGAATATCAACAATCTGGCCGCCGTGCCGTCCATTGTGTTCGGCTTGCTGGGATTGGCGGTGTTTATCAACTTCTTTGGGTTGCCGCGCTCGGCGCCGTTGGTGGGTGGTATGGTGTTGGCACTGATGACATTGCCGACCATCATTATCGCCAGCCGCGCCGCCTTGAAAGCGGTGCCGCCGTCGATCCGTGAAGCGGCGATGGGCCTTGGTGCATCACGCATGCAGGTTGTCAGTCACCATGTATTGCCGCTGGCGAT
>JAFMCK010000106.1 GCA_017857825.1 Rhodospirillales bacterium | reverse complement strand
CCCCGATGATTGCGCCGGTGTCAGCTGCGCGCACTAAGACGCCGCCCGGCACCGGCACCATACGCCCGCCCGACGCAGCTGCGACCGCAGCCAAGAAGGTTGCGTTCTTTTCTTTTAAGTCACGCCCGTCGAGACCGAAGCCAAGGGCGCCATAAGCTTTTCCGATGGCGATCTCCGGTCGCAAAATGCCGCTCGCATCTTGCCGCTTAAATGCCATCAAGTGTCCACCCGCATCCAATACCGCAACGGTCAACGGGTCATAGCCGGCGTCGGCGGCGTGTTTCAGTGCGCCTGCGATAATCGTATCGGCTTGATCTAAGTGCAGAGTCATGACGCGGTTTCCGATTTCAGATGGTCTGCCAAAAATCCGGCCGCCGCGGCATTGCCGCCCTTGGACGATGCGTCCGTCATACCGAGCACGTCCAAGGCGATCTCGAGCGCGCCTAGGGTGCCCAACAACATCGGTGCATTGACGTGGCCCATGTGGGCAATCCGGAACGCCTTTCCCGACAGATCGCCGATGCCGAGCCCCAGCGTGACGCCAAGTTGGTCAAAGCAGAAGGCCCGTATGGGCTCCGGCTTATGGCCTTCGCTCATCAATAGCGTGGTCACCGATGCTGAGCGTTGCGCCGGATCGGTGACATTGAAATCAAACGCACCACCCTTTGCCCAAACGGTCACCGCTGCGTGCGTCGCCCCACATAGCAGCGCATGGCGTTCGATCACATTGTTGAGGCCTTCGGCGAACAGCATATCCATGGATTTCCTGAGCGCGAACAGCAGATGCACCGGCGGTGTGCCGCAGTACTTGCGGTAATGCTCCTCCAGGTCGCGAGTCTCCCAGTCCCAATACGATGTCACTAAGCCGGCATTTTTGCGTGCGGCTTTTGCTTTTGGTCCGGCGGCCACAAAGCCCAGGCCCGGTGGGCACATCAGACCTTTTTGCGAGCCGCCGATGGCAACGTCGACGCCCCAGGCATCCATCTCAAACGGCATGCACGCGAGCGACGCGATGGTATCGACCATCAGTAAGGCTGGATGGCCGGCGGCATTCATGGCAGCGCGGATTGCCGGGATATCGTTGACGCAGCCGCTGGCTGTATCAATCTGCACGACAAGGATCGCTTTGATCTTAGCCGTCGTGTCTTCGCGGAGGCGTGCTTCGAGTTGCGCTGGGTCGACGGCGCGGCGCCATGTGCCGGGCAGGCGTTCCACATCAATCCCCATTTTGGCACCCATATCGCCCCAGCCGACAGCGAAGCGTCCGCTCTCGCATACCAGGATCGTGTCGCCGGCACTCAGCGTGTTGGCGAGCGCCGCTTCCCATGCGCCATGCCCATTGGCGATATAGATATAAGTGTCACCTTGGGTTTTGAAGATCGCCTTTAAATCTTTGAGGCAACTGAGCGTGATTTCCATCAACTCGCCGCCATGTGCACCGCCGTAAATATCGATTGCCGGGCGATGCATGGCACTGAGGACTTCGTCGGGTACCGTCGTCGGTCCGGGAATCGAGAGGAATTTGCGTCCGTGGCCGAGCGTTGTCACCGGTATCTCCTTTACACTGTATGCGCGCTTGAAAACCGATCCTTCCCCAGCTCCAGGCGCTTGTCCAGCGCTTGATGGATGCTTTTATCTGTGGATTTTCGAGATAGACTATGACCAACAACGGCACCGCCATTTGATGCGGTCGCAAAAGCCTTTGGGGGGCTCATCTATGGATGCGGATTTACATTTTGACTACGTGATCATCGGCGGCGGTTCGGCGGGCTGCGTGCTGGCGAACCGGCTGAGTGCCGATGGTCGTGCGCGGGTTTGTTTGCTCGAAGCTGGCGGCGAAGATCGTAATCCGTGGATTCATATTCCTGCAGGCTACGTTAAAACCATGGTCAACCCGGCGATCAATTGGTTATTTGCGACCAAGCCTGATCCGGAGACTGGCAATCGTGCGATCCCGGTCCCGCGTGGTAAAGTGCTGGGCGGTTCCAGCGCTATCAACGGTATGCTGTATGTCCGCGGCCAAGCCCGCGACTACGACACCTGGGCACAAATGGGGGCTGCGGGATGGTCGTATGATGATGTGCTCGGCTACTTCAAACGGTCTGAAAATCGTGAACAAGGCGGAGATGACTTTCACGGCGATGACGGGCCGTTGAATGTCACCATGCCGACGGTGACCTACGATACGTTGGATAAAGTGATCGCGGCAGCGGGTGAACTCGGCCAGCCGATGTACAATGACTACAACGGTAAAAGCCAAGAGGGCTTTTCATACTTTCAAGTGACGCAAAAAAACGGGCGTCGATTCAGTGCCAAGAATGCGTATTTGGATCCGGCGCGCGGGCGGCCCAACCTGCACGTCGAAACCCATGCGTTCGCGAAGCGGATCGTGATTGAAAACGGGCGTGCCGTCGGTGTCGTGTTTTCGCAAAATGGGCGTGAGCGGACCGTGGCTACCAAGGCCGAGGTTTTGCTCAGTGCCGGTGCCGTGCAATCGCCGCAGCTGCTGGAATTGTCGGGCATTGGCCAAGGTGCGCGCCTGCAAGCACTGGGCATTGAGGTTAAACATGCTAGCCCCGGCGTCGGCGAAAATTTGCAGGATCACTATATCTCAAGGTTGTCTTGGCGACTGAGCGGTCTCGAGAGTTTAAACAAGCTCACGCGAGGTCTGCCGTTGGTTGGTGAAGTCTTGAAGTTTGCGCTGGGTCGCAAGGGTGCGCTGACGATGCCGGCCGGTATCATCGCAGGTTTCTATAAAAGTCGACCCGATCTGGATGAGCCGGATGTGCAGTATCACATCGCGCACGCGACATTTGCTGACCCGCACAAACGGACCTTTGACAAGTTTCCAGGCATCACAATTGGTCCCTGCATGCTGCGCCCGGAAAGCCGCGGCACGATTCATGCGATTTCGCCGGATATCGCCGTGGCACCTGAAATCTCCCCGAATTTCTTGAGCGTCAAAGATGATGGAGACACCCACGTGCGGGCGATGAAATTCGCGCGTCAACTTATGCACACCGACGTAATGTCGCCATTCGTTGCCGAAGAATTGCAGCCCGGCACCGACGTGGTCGACGATGATGCGCTGCTAACACATGCGCGAAACACGGGTGCGACACTGTATCACCCGGTAGGCACCTGCAAGATGGGCATCGACGCGAACGCCGTTGTCGATGCGTCGTTGAAAGTTCGGGGCGTTGACGGGCTTCGTGTCGTCGACGCGTCGATCATGCCGCGTTTAGTCAGTGGCAACACCAATGCACCCGTGATGATGATCGCCGAAAAAGCATCGGATATGATTTTGAAAGGGTGATGTTTTTCGCCTATGCCCTTCGTATCCTCTGTCAACGGTTACGCTATCTGCGGTCATCGGCAAATTTTTTCGCGACCCATTCATGAAACACGCGGGTCGGCATATCCATGACCGGCGACAGTGCGCCGCCGTCGAAGCTACCGGCGTTTCGGCCTCGCTGCATGCCTTCGACGGCGAAGACGTCTTCGTTGAACACCGTGCGCCACATCTGCGCATTGGCTTGCCGCATGCGGCCCCATTCGCCGTCGCACATCGCCTCGCTGGCATAGTATATTGAGACATGCTCCCGCGTTTTAGATGGGCCAAGCGGCTCAAGCCGGATTGCGAAGGTGTGGTCTTTGTGCACGCCGAGAAGCGTGTTTGGGAACAAGGAAATATACTCCGCCGCTGTGTCCCACGCGGCGGGTAAGTCGTTAAAGGTCGCGAATTGGCGCCCGGGCTCGCCTAGGTTTGGTGAATATACCCGTGTCCCCTGGCCGGAAAAATTGCCGTCCGGATCAATGATTTCGTAATGATCTTCCAGTTTGGAATACTCGTTAAGCGCCGGATGCACCCAGGGTAGGTGATAGCTTTCGCAATAATTTTCGACGGCGAGTTTCCAGTTGCAGTTGACCTCAAGCTCGAACGTCGACTCTTCGCCGCCATGATAAAGCGGTCGCTCAGCGAAATCATGCCAGCGTTCTGCAACAGGGCGGATGAAGTCCTCAAATGCTGGGGCTTGGCGATCCAGATTGACGAAGACCACGTCCATCCATACGGCGGATCGCACTTCATATAGACCGAGTTTGGCTGGGTCGACGTCGGCATGGGTGTGTATGCCGGGTCCACCGACGTGCGGCGTCGTGCGCAGTTTGCCGTCGAAGGCGTAACACCATGAATGGTATGGGCAACGTATCGTGCCCTTAAAGTTGGTCGGTTGATCAACCAAGATCATGCCCCGGTGGCGGCAGACGTTTTCGAACACCCGCACGTTGCCGTCGCTGCCGCGCACAAGCATCAACGGCTGCTCTAAGAATGTTACGGGTGCCACGTCGCCCTTGTTGGCGACATCTTTGGCAAACCCGATCGACGCCCACCCACCGGCCAGCACGGCGGCGTTTTCTCGGGAGATGACGTCCGCGTTGGTATAGTGCGCGTTGGGGAGGCCATGGGATAGACCATGGTCCGGTAGCGATGCGGCGTGCGGCAGTGTCATGACGTTTCTCCCGTTCATCGAACGCTACGCCTAAAATTCAAAGCCATGTAATCGATTTCGGACATGTGCTATTCGCGGCGCGACATGAAAGAATACGTCTCTCACAATTTATTTTGCGCCTTTCCAGACCATGCGGCACCATGCAAAGCAACATGATCAAATACCGCTAAGGACCGAAGCTCAGATGACAAAATTGACCGCCACTGTGACCGAAGTGTTATCCCTCGGCGCTGAGATCAAAAGCTTCCGCCTGAGTGCCCCCGGCAACCATTTCGCGGATGCTGCGCCGGGCGCACATGTGGATATATTCCTGCCGAACGGTCTGAACCGTCAATACTCGCTTTGGGATTGGGCCGAAGACGGCACGTGGGGGGCGATTGGTGTGAAGAACGAAATCGGGGGACGTGGCGGTTCGACCTGGCTGCACGAAAATTTGACGACCGGCGCAACGATTGAAATCGGTGCGGTGCGCAATAACTTCAAACTCGACGAAACGGCCGACGGTCATGTGCTGATCGCCGGCGGGATCGGCGTTACGCCGATGGTGCAGATGGCGCGCCGGTTGGCGGCGCTCGGCAAATCGATGAAGCTGTATTATTTGGCGCGGGACGAACCGGCGGCAGGGTTTACGGATATCTTGCAAGGCCTTGACCTCGGCGATGCGCTGTCCTGCCACGTGGATGGCCGGGACGGCATATTTGACGTCGCTGATGTGTTGTCGAAGATGCCACCAAATGCCCAGGTCTATTTCTGCGGTCCCGAACCATTATTGCAGGCGGTGTTGAATTCGACCAAAGATTGGCCAGCTGAGCGTGTTCACTATGAACGTTTTTCTGCTGACCCGACCCTTTCCGATGCGCCGACGTCTGGCTTTGAAGTGGTGCTGGCGAAAAGCGGCCAGACCTTCCAGGTCCGCGACGATCTATCAATCTTGGATGTGTTGATCGATAACGGCTTAGACCCCGATTTCGGCTGCATGGACGGGGTTTGTGGCTCTTGCACCACGGGCGTTGTTGAGGGTGATGTCGACCATCGCGATGCCACCATGAGCGCCGAAGAGCACGACGACGCCCGCACCATGTGCATTTGCGTGTCGCGCGCCAAGGGCGCCCGGCTTGTGTTGGATATGTAACCGCCTAGTCAGCGCCAGCGGCATCTTCGGGTGTATCAATGTCGAACAGCGTGCCGGGATCGTCGACGTTTACAGCCTGTACGCGTTCCGGATGATCTTTCAAAATCTGCCGTGCGCCACCGTCTCCGGACAGTGCGCATAACTGTGGAAAATGCCTCGGACCAAACAGCACCGGGTGACCGCGCCTGCCGTTCGAAATTGGCACCGCGATATCTCGGCCCGTCGTCGGGTCAAAATTTTTCAGCATTTTTGTTAGCGTCGATGATTGTAACTTCGGCATGTCGCCCAGCATCACAAATACGCCGCTATAGCCGGGTTTCAGAGCATTTGCGCCGACGGCCAACGACGTGCCCATGCCGGCCCATGGCGTCGCGTTGCGTACGCATTTAACCGCGAGCCCGGCGAGCGCAGGCTCGACATGATCCGCGTCATGGCCGGTGACCACGATCACCTCGGCAAGATGTGCGCCGAGCACGGCTTCGACGGTGTGGCGAATGATGGGAACGCCGTCAATTTCGTGCAAAAGCTTGTTCCGAGTCCCAAATCGCTCCGAGCGGCCTGCGCCCAGAACAATCGCGGCTGTATCCGACGGCGCCGTCATACGGCGAACCGTCCGCGATAGGTTTGCAGCACTTCGGCAATCATCGAGATTGCGATCTCGGGTGGATTACGGGACCCGATGGAAATCCCGAGTGGGCCCTTGATGCGTTTGACTTGTTCTTCGCTATAACCGTCTTCGATAAAACGGGACACTCGGTCCGCATGGGTGCTGCGGCTACCGAGTGCACCGATGTAAAATGCATCCGACGTCATTGCTGCGCCGAGCACCGGGACTTCCAACTCATGCTCGTGAAACAAAGTTGCAACGGCAGTCCAAGTATCGATTAATTCCGGCCGCATGGTCTTGTACGTTTTAGCGCTGACGGCTTCGGCCTGGGAGCGGGTGGCGTCTTCACTGGAAATGACGTGCACCTCGATATCCGATGCCCGCGCGATTTCGGCAGAGGCGGCGACCACCGGCCCTTTGCCGGCGATCACAAGGCGTAGCGGCGGGCGATAAAGTCGATCAAACTTATTGCCATCCAATATCAGCTGCGCACGATCATCGTCACCGGCCAAGGTTTCGATCTGGTTTATGCCCGTCTGCATATCGCTTAAGAGCCGCACAGCGTGACGGTTGTCCATGGCGTCGTTAAGCGCGTTCGCGCCTGCGTCAGAAAACCCGACGTCGATATAAACGTCGATGGCGCTACCGCATGGCAACTCGATATCGAAGTAAGGGGAGTTAACGCCATAGCGGATCGTGCGGTTTTTGCCTTCCGCCATCGCCGCTTTGGCTTCTTCAACCAATGCGCCTTCGACGCAGCCGCCCGATAGGAAGCCCGTGAAGTCGCCGCTGTCCGAGCTTGCCATCTGGCTGCCTGCTGGACGCGGTCCGGTCGGCTCAACATTGTACAACGTCAGCAGGGCGGTGCGCTTACCTTGCGCCCGCCATGCCAACAGGTCCGCGAGAACGTACTCCGAAAAACGACCGTTCATAATGGAGGCGTTAAGCCTTTTCGCTTAAGATTTCGCATCCTGAATTGCACGCCACACACGCTCCGGCGTCAATGGCATATCGATATGTTTGACGCCAAATTCTTTCAGCGCATCACACACGGCATTGACGACCGCCGGCGGTGCACCGACACAACCCGCTTCGCCTGCGCCTTTGACACCCAACAGGTTCTTCTTTGTCGGCGCATCTTCGTAATATTCGATGACCATGCGCGGCATATCGTCGGCGCGCGGCAGGGCATAGTCCATCAACGAGCCGCTGATCAGCTGACCGCCCTCGTCATAAACGATGTTTTCCATCAGCGCTTGGCCGATGCCCTGTGCAACGCCACCCATGACCTGACCGTCAGCCAGCATCGGATTGACGATAGTGCCGAAATCATCGACCACCCAATAGCCGTCAATTTTGATTACGCCGGTGTCCGGATCGACCTCGGCTTCAGCGGCATGGCCACCGTTCGGGATCGAGATGATGCCCCGCTCAAACACGCTGGTGATGTTCATGCAACCGGGCGAAAGATCGTCCGGCAGGTTGTCTTGATCGTTTTGCGCATCAATGGCTTCACGAATCGTCATCGTGTGGTTGGTGCCGGGCACGTGATAGCGGCCTTCAGCGAACTCCACCTTGTCGAGTTCGACATCGAAACGGTGCGCCGCGATCTTTTTACCGATCTCGGCAATCTGACGGGACGTTTGCAAAACGGCGCTGCCACCGACTTCCAGCCCGCGCGAGCCACCGTGACCGCCGCCGATGGCCGTCGCATCAGTGTCCGCTTGGCGGAATTTTACGTCCGAAATCGGCAGACCCAGGTGGCCAGCCAGCAACTGCGGGAACGCGGTCTCGTGACCCATCCCGGTTGAGGACGATCCGACTGAAAGCTCAACTTTGCCGTCGTCTAGGAACGTCACTTTGGCTTCTTCTTTGGGGCCGCCGCCGGTGCATTCTAGATACATGGAAATGCCATAGCCACGTTTTTTGCCTTTGGCTTCGCTGGCCGCTTTGCGGGCGGCAAAACCTTCGCGATTGGACAGCTTGATGGTGCGTTCATAGACTTCTGGGAAGTCACCGCAGTCGATGTCGAGGCCCATCGGCGACTTCATCGGCAGGTCTTCGGGCGGGATCAAGTTTTTGCGGCGAAGCTCCAACGGATCCATACCGAGTTCCAGCGCAGCCACATCAATGATGCGGTCCATCTGGTATGAACCTTCAGGACGGCCTGCGCCCCGGTACGGGTCCAGCGGGCAGGTGTTGGTGAAGGCCGCAATCGCGGTGTAATACATCGCCTCAAAACGATATGGGCCACCTTGCGTCCGGCTGGAGCCGCCGGTCGGCGTGAACGGGCCGACGGTACCGCAAAAAGCGCCAAGGTTGCCGACAGTTTCGGTGCGCAGGGCGCGGAACGTGCCGTCGTTGTCCAAGGCCAATTGTACGGTGGTGACTTGGTCGCGACCGTGGGTATCGGACAAAAAGCTTTCCGAGCGGTCGTTGATCCATTTCACCGGACGCTTCAGCTGTTTGGTGGCATGCAAAATCAGGATCGGTTCCTGATAGACGCCGTTCTTGGCGCCGAAACCGCCGCCCACATCGGGGGCGATGTGGTGCAGGTCTTCTTTTTTGATGTTCAGCACTTCGGCAAACGTGTCGCGGTTGGCGTGCACGTTTTGCGACGAGTTCCACAGCGTGAATTTGCCGGTCGCCGGATCCATATCTGCAACGGCGCCGCGTGGCTCAAGCGGGGTCGCGGTGACGCGGTTGTTGACCAGTTCCAATGTGACGATGCGGTCTGCGTCGGCAAACGCCTTTTTCTGTGCTTCTTCATCGCCGAGTTCGAAATCCAAGCAGATATTATTGGGCGCGATGTCCCAGATCTGTGGAGCGCCATCTTTGATGGCGGCGGATTGGTGGCTGACGGCCGGCAGGCTGTCGTATTCGACTTCAATCAGCTCCATGGCGTCTTGGCAGATTTCGCGGCTTTCCGCGACGACCAACGCCACCGGCTGACCGACATAGCGCACGCGATCGATGGCGATCGGGTGATGCGGCGGCTCTTTAAGGTCCGAGCCATCAATGAATTTACGTACACCCGATTTAGTTGGAATGGTGCCGTAGCCAAATGTTTTCCAATCTTCGCCGGTGATCACGCTGAGCACGCCGTCCAGCGCCAAAGCTTCTGAGGCGTCGATGGATTTGATATCGGCGTGCGCTTCGGGTGAGCGCAGCACCATGGCGTAGCACTGGTTTTCCAAATTGATATCGTCGACATAGCGACCGCCGCCGGTCAGAAAACGAAAATCTTCGCGGCGCAGTTCGCGGGTGCCGATACCGTTGGTCAAAGGTGTGGTGTCCATAATCTCTCTCCCGCTCAGCTCAGGGCTTCGGCAACTGCGCGGCGTGCGATGACGCCGATCAGGTGCGCGCGATAGTCGCGGCTGGCATGTATGTCGCTGTTCAAATCCGCTGCAGGGACCAAGTTGTCCTTGATGCTGTCGGCACTAAAGTCGGAGGCCAGTGCTGCTTCAATTTCAGCAACGCGGAAAACACACGGTCCGGCGCCGGTGACAGCGACGCGAACGTTGGACCCGAATTTGGCCACCATGACGGCGACCAATGCGTAGCGGGTGGCAGGGTTTGGAAACTTCACATAGCCGGCGTGCTCTGGCACCGGGAAGCGCACGTCGGTGATCATCTCACCTTCATCCAGTGCGGTTTCGAACATCCCCGTGAAGAAATTGTCTGCGGCAATCTCGCGGCGGTCGGTGACGATGGTCGCTCCCAAGCCCAACACGGCTGCGGGGTAGTCTGCTGCCGGATCATTGTTGGCAATCGAGCCCCCGATCGTCCCCATATTGCGGACATGCGGATCGCCGATCCCGCCGGCGAGTTTTGCCAAAGCAGGAATGGCCGATTTAATGTCGGCGCTCGCGGCGACATCTGCATGGCGGGTCATCGCCTTCACCGTAATCGTGTCACCCTCGATGGTGATACCCGAAAGGGCGTCCACGCCGGCCAAAGAAACCAGTTCTTCCGGCATCGCTAAGCGCTGCTTGAGCACCGGAATAAGCGTTTGGCCACCGGCTAAAATCTGCGCGTCTTCGTTGGCTTCGAGGGCGGTTTTT
>JAFMCK010000105.1 GCA_017857825.1 Rhodospirillales bacterium | reverse complement strand
GTACCGGAGCGCAGCAAAAGCGTCTCGTTCGGTATATCAAAGCCGATGATCACGGCGTAATGCCAAAACGGCGCGATATCCAATCCGAGGTTTTGCAAAATCAACACAGGCCGCCCCTGGGTTATGTGGTCGAGGGCGACGTCGAGGCTGCGCACAGGCAGTGCCAATCGCGCTTGCCGACGGGCGCCGGTGATGATTTCGGTTTGCAGGGTGCCGTCGCGACCCGGCGTGTAAATACTCGTCGCCAGATATTCAGGTGTGGTTTTTAATCCGCTTGAATTCAGAACCGTGGCTAAGGCCGCGGGGCCGCAATGGTTCACGGTTTGCGCAAAGAAAGGTACGTCGTTTAATTCAAATGTTGTCGACATGCCAAGCGGCGGTGACGCGGTGAGTTGCGTGGTCATGGGCGTCGCCGCACAACCACTTAACAACATCAGCGCCACCATTGCCGCAAAAATGCGGACCTTGGTTTGGTAACCTCGCATCAGGCGTTTCGCTTTAGGTCGGGTTTGCCGACCCTTTGTTGGTGAAGCCAAACACGCTGGTAAAGCCCAGCAGATCCGTGATCAAGAGGACGACAAAAATAAGTACGACGGCGCCGATGATGCCGCCAATGGCGCCTTGACCTGCAGGCGTGGTCTTAATCTCGTTGGCAAGTTTTGCGACTTCGGCATCGCTGAGTGCGGCGACGCGAAGATTGGCTTCGTCGGCATCAACGCCCAAGGCTTCAAATTGTGAACGCACATCGGCACGCCCCATGAAATCCATAACGAGTGCCCGGTCTCCGGCGACCGTTTGTTCGGCAGCAATCCGGTTGTTATCGATCAGTGCAGCACTGACGGGGACGACCGGCACGATGGTTGCGCTAAACGTCAAGATTGTGATGGCGGTGATGATTTTCATTTTGATTTTTTTCGAAAACATTTTACGATATCCTTTTGTAAAATATATTTGTTTATGAGTCTGCTATCCCGTTTTGAAACAAAACATGGCAGCATAGTTTTTTCTGTTTTCACGAAGTAAGGCGGCGCCATCCTGAATGAACGATGGCCTCCAAATTGTACTCTACGATATTTTCGCGACCGTGCGTAGCGCTATTAATTTTCGCGACATCATCGCGGATGCGTTCCATAGCGCCATGATGATCTGAATATTTTTCGGCTTGAAGCATCATACGTTGGCGGGAGAGAGGCCGCTATTTTGCACGTGATCAAGCTCTTTCAAATACCGGGTAGCATGAAAATCCTCTTTTACTTCAAGGGCTTTCGGCTTATTTTCTTCAAGGAGATTCTTTTGCTTCTCTGATTAAAGGGGGAGGCAGAAGGAAGCGCAAATGGGACACCAAGATTCTGAAAAACACGTCGACCTTGGTTCGATGGTGTGCCATTGCCGCGCCGCTTCGGCGAATGGCTTTGGCGGAATTAACCGTGACTGCAATGCTTACTTAGTATAGTGATTTTTTAATTTTTAAATCGTTGAGGTCGGATTTGACGCCATCATGAGCGTGGTTTTCGGTAGCACGGCAAAGTGATGCTGCGGCCTCATGAGCGGTTCAAAATTCGCCAACACGCCAACGCCAACATTCGGGAATGATAATGAGCTTTTACACAGAATATTTAGCCGAGATCGGAGAACGCAAAACCCTGGGTTTAAGCCCGAAACCGATTGAGGACGGCGCACTCGTAACCGAACTGATCGCGCAGATTAGTGATACCGGCAATGAACATCGCGAACAGTCTTTGCAATTTTTTATATACAATACGCTGCCCGGCACGACGAGTGCCGCTGTTGTAAAGGCGAAGTTCCTGAAAGAGATCATTCTCGGAAGCGCGGTGGTCAAAGAAATTTCGGCATCTTTCGCTTTAGAACTGTTATCGCATATGAAAGGCGGCCCGTCGGTTGAGGTGCTTCTTGATCTGGCTTTGAGCGACGATGCGTCGGTCGCACGCTCGGCAGCCGACGTGCTGAAAACGCAGTTTTTCCTCTACGACGCCGATATGGCACGACTTGAGAAG
The DNA here is from genome assembly GCA_017857825.1 of Rhodospirillales bacterium. Classification (GTDB taxonomy): domain Bacteria; phylum Pseudomonadota; class Alphaproteobacteria; order Rhodospirillales; family Casp-alpha2; genus UBA4479. The sequence continues at coordinate 8,420 of JAFMCK010000105.1, read as the reverse complement.
GCTTTTAAGTCCGGAAATGAAATCGCCAAAGACATCTTGGAAAGCTATGCCAAGGCTGAATTTTTCACAAAACTGCCGGATATCGACGATGAGATCAAAGTCGTAACATACGTTGCGGCAGAGGGTGATATATCCACAGACTTGATGTCACCTGGCAACCAAGCGCACTCCAGGGCGGACCGGGAACTTCATGGGAAGTGCTTCATCTCCGAAGCTGCGCAAGCTGAAATTCGCGCGTTGCAACAGCAGCACCCCGACAAACAGGTGATGTTGATCGCCGAAAAGGGCACCATGGGCGTCGGCTCTTCGCGCATGTCGGGCATCAACAACGTTGCGTTGTGGATGGGCAAACCGGCCAGCCCCTATGTTCCGTTCGTCAATATTGCGCCGATCGTTGCCGGGACCAACGGGATCTCGCCGATTTTCGCGACGACGGTGGGCGTTACGGGCGGGGTCGGGATCGATCTGAAAAACTGGGTCAAGAAAACGGGCTCGGATGGCAAAGTCATTTTAAACAACGACGGCAGCCCAATCCTTGAGGAGATCTATTCAGTCGCTACAGGGACCGTCCTAACGATCAACGCCAAAGACAAAAAACTCTGCGGTGAAGACGGCAAAGAAGAACTTGTCGATGTTTCGGCATCGTTTTCGCCCGAGAAGGTCGAGTTTATGAAAGCCGGCGGCTCATATGCCATCGTCTTCGGCAAGCGATTGCAGACCTTTGCGGCGTCGACGCTCGGCGTGGAATTGAAATCTGCATTTGCACCTTCAAAAGAGGTTGCCCTCGAGGGACAAGGCCTTACGGCCGTTGAAAAAATATTCAACAACAATGCGCTAGGGACTGATGAGGGGACCGTATTGCACGCCGGCTCGGACGTCAGGGTGCGGGTAAATATTGTCGGATCACAAGATACGACCGGCCCGATGACGGTTCAGGAATTAGAGGCCATGGCGGCAATGGTGCTCTCTCCGACCGTGGATGGCGCTTATCAGTCTGGGTGTCATACCGCGTCGGTTTGGGACAATAGGGCCCAAGCAAACACACCGAAGCTCATGAAGTTCATGAATGACTTCGGCCTGATCACCGGCCGCGACCCCAAAGGCAATTACCCGGCCATGACCGACGTCATTCATAAGGTTTTGAATGACCTTACGATTGATGATTGGTCGATCATCATCGGTGGCGACTCTCACACCCGGATGTCCAAGGGTGTTGCGTTTGGTGCTGATTCTGGAACGGTTGCACTTGCCCTGGCGACCGGCGAAGTGACGATGCCGATCCCTGAGTCTGTGAAAGTTACCTTCAAGGGTCACATGGCGGATCACATGGATTTCCGTGACGTCGTCCATGCGACACAGGCGCAGATGTTGGCTCAGTTCGGCGACAACGTATTCCAAGGTCGGATTATCGAAGTTCACATTGGGACGCTGCTTGCTGATCAGGCGTTCACGTTCACCGACTGGACCGCCGAAATGAAGGCGAAAGCGTCTATTTGTATCTCTAACGATGAGACTCTCATTGAGTCCCTAGAGATATCTAAAAGCCGCATCCAGATCATGATCGACAAGGGTATGGATAACGATGCCCAAATGCTCAAAGGCCTGATCGACAAGGCCGACAAACGTATTTCAGAAATCAAATCTGGCGAAAAACCGGCCCTCACGCCGGATAGCAACGCCAAGTATTTTGCTGAAGTCGTTGTGGACTTGGATCTGATCAATGAACCGATGATCGCCGATCCTGATGTCGAGAATATCGATGTCTCGAAACGCTATACGCACGATACGATCCGGCCGATTTCATACTATAAGGCGGAAAAGAAAGTTGATCTTGGCTTTGTCGGTTCTTGCATGGTTCACAAAGGCGATATGAAGATTATTGCTCAGATGTTTAGAAACATTGAAAAGCAGCAAGGCAAAGTGGAATTCAATGCACCGCTCGTCGTCGCGCCGCCCACCTACAACATCGTTGATGAGTTGAAGGCCGAAGGCTACTGGGAAATCTTGCAGAAGTTTGCCGGGTTTGAATTTGACGATAGTGCGCCGAAGCAAAAAGCCCGGACGGGATACGAAAACAAGCTTTATCTGGAACGGCCCGGGTGCAACCTGTGCATGGGCAACCAGGAAAAGGCGGAAAAGGGTGACACCGTGATGGCGACATCGACGCGCCTTTTTCAGGGACGTGTGGTTGAAGACTCTGACGAAAAGAAAGGCGAGTCCCTGTTGGCCTCGACCCCTGTCGTCGTCTTGTCCACAATTCTTGGTCGTACACCGAGCATTGATGAGTACAAATCTGCCGTGGACGGGATCGACCTGACGAAGTTCGTGCCGCAAGTCGCGTAAAACCCTTGCGGGGTTTAGGTGCAGCACCGGCAACGCAAAACGACGGTCTTTCGCCGGGTGTCTGTCTGGTTTTGACAAGGATCAAACTATCATCTCTTTGTTTGATCCGCGTGAAAACCAGACGTCACCCCGGCGAAAAAGGTCAGCAAGTTAAATCGGAATGCGCTGGCGGAGAGGGTGGGATTCGAACCCACGGAACGCTTTCACGCTCGCTGGTTTTCAAGACCAGTGCCTTCAACCACTCGGCCACCTCTCCTGCGCGTTCATGTATCCGAACCCATTATTTGACGGTGCCGGATGACATGATGGAACGGCGCGGACTTTAACCGCCCGGCTATGATCCCCGCAAGGCTAAAGCGGGGCATGCGGCGGCGGCGATGGTATATCGGTTTACCCTGATAGATTTGCGCGATTATCCTTCATAAAATACTGGGTCAGAATTGTCTTTGCGTAGGGAGCACGCCACGCGATGCAAAGTGTAATCGATTATTTATTTGGCTCTGCTGCGTCGATGCCGCACGGCGTTTGTTTGCTTTGGCAAACGGATCTGTTGGCGCTGCATGCGATTTCGGATGTGTTGAGTTTTGTGTCGTATGCGTCGATCCCGATGGCGTTGCTGGTGTTTGTGCGCAGGCGCCCTGAGCTTGAACATCGTTGGGCGATTACCCTATTTGCCGCGTTTATTTTGTTTTGCGGGCTTTCGCATCTGATGGCTGCGTTCACGGTGTGGTTTCCGTTCTATGGGCTGCAAGGATTGGTCAAGGCGGCGACGGCGGCGATATCGGTGCTGACGGCGTTCGCCATTTGGCCATTGGTTCCAAAGCTGCTGTTGATCCCGAGCCCGGCTGCCTTGCAAAAGGTGAATGCGGAATTGGGAAGCGTGAACAGTAACCTTAAAACCGAGATTGCCGAGCATCGCGAAACCCTGCGTGAACTGAACGAAATGCGCCGGGAACTTGAACTCCGCGTTGAAGAGCGGACCCGTGCGTTGGGCGTCGCCAACCGCGAGTTGGAGCGGATGAATGTCGATCTCTCGACGTTTGTGCATGTCGCCTCACATGACTTAAAAGAGCCGTTGCGCGGGATACGCCATTACGCCGAAATCATTGCGGACGATCACGGCGAGCAGCTTCCGCAATCCGCCAAAGATGACCTTTCCAGCATTGCAAGATTAGCGGATCGTATGGTCGGTTTGATCAATTCGCTCCGTGAATACACCCGCGCCGGCGAGGCGGAAGCGTTGATCGAAGATGTTGATATCAACGATGTGCTGCATGCCGCGATGGATAACCTGCGTTCGCTGTTGAGCGAGACCGGTACCACGGTCGAAGTCGTCGGCACGCTGCCCCGCGCCAGATGCGTGCGTGCGCATGTGCTGACAGTGTTGCAAAATCTGATCTCGAACGCTGCGCATCATTCAAAGGGGAGGGCCGCCAAAGTGACGGTTGAAGCGCACATCACCGTAGATGGTGTGACGCTGAAAGTCGCTGATAATGGGCCGGGTATTCCTGAAAATATCCGCGACGACGTGTTTAAATTATTTCGCCGCGCAGCCAACGAGCAGGGTGAAGACTCGTCGAATAAGGAGGGCTTGGCTGGAATGGGGCTCGCCATCGTAAAGCGGATTGTCGAACGCAATAACGGCAGCGTGAAACTGGGATCATCGCCGGATGGTGGTGCACAGTTCGATTTGTTGATGCGGCCGGCTTAACGCCTGCAATAAAAATACGGTCACGAAAGGCCGAAGCGACTAATGCTTTTGTGCTTGAAGGGATACATGAATTGCCAGCTGACAGCCTTGTATTGATCGAAGACAGCGATGCGGACGCCCGTGTCGTGGTCCGCGCGATTGAAAAAAATAACCTTGATGTGGCGCTGACTCATTTCGGTGATGTGGAGCGCGCCAGCGAGTTCTTGAACGCGCACAAAGAGCCGGATACGCGGCGCATTGTGCTGCTTGATCTGAACTTGCCGGGGTCCGGCGGATTGGATCTGCTGAAACGGATTAAATCGTCCGAAACCTTAAAGCATACACCAGTTGTCGTGTGGACCACATCTGATCAGCCCAGCGACGTGTCCGATGCCTACGCCAACGGTGCAAACGGCTTTATTGTCAAGCCGATGGGGCTCAGCGATGCTACGCAATGCATAGCTGATATTTGTCATTATTGGTTTGAACGCTCGGTGCTACCGAAATAGTCGGTTAAATAGGCAACCCAATTTTTGGCAGTTTTTGCTGCGATGATAATGCGACTGTGCTAGCCTCGTTTGTTGCATAGATCATCGGGGGAAGACTATGGCACGCGTAATTCATCCGCAGTTTGTCGCATTTAGCAGCATGTTCCTATTGATGGCGGTGACGATTCTGGCGCTCAGCCTTTGGGCAAAATCGCCCGCGAAAGCTGATGGCGCGACGCCTGTGCAAGCGGACGCCGACGCAGATCCATTGGAACATATCAACCGATTTACGTCTGATTTTAACCGCGCCATTCGTGAAGGCCTGATCGATCCGATGGTCGATGGCTATCAGTTCGTGACGCCTGAACCGGTGCAGCGCGGTGTATCGAACTTTTTTTCCAACCTGCATGAACCGGTAACGGCCGTCAGCTCTATTTTGCAGGGCGACAGCGAGAATGCCGGTAACGCGACCAGTCGCTTTATCATCAATTCAACCATTGGTCTGGCGGGGACTTATGATCGCGCCAGCGATATGGGGATCGAACAGCGCCGCGAAGACTTCGGCCAGGCGATGGGGGCGAATGGGATTGCGCCGGGCCCTCACATCGTGCTGCCGATCCTAGGTCCCAGTAACCTGCGTGATGCCACCGGAGACCTTATGCTTGGATTGGCCTCGCCCCTGCCGCTTGCGGTGCACGCGGCCAGTACGGGTGTCGGCTATGCCGATCATCAAGACGATGTCGGCGCGATCTCAACCAATGCGCTGGACCCCTATGTTGCCGAGCGTGAAGCATACGAGCAGTATCGTGCGTATGTGGTCAATAATGGCACGTCAGGGGATCAAGGCACACCGGATTTCCCGACCCTTGCCGAGCCGATGGACCTAAAGCCATTGCGCGAAACAGCGAATACAGCGAAGTAACGCCGCGCAGACTTTTATCATGCACCGCCTAGATACACGCGCCCGCCGTTGCGAATCGAAGGCCCGGGGCCGGTTGTGCGAGCGATTACGTGGGCAGGCAAGATGTGAGCACGCGTAAATGCACTGCGTGTCCACATACTCCAAAAAATAAAATAACATTTTAAAAACAATACGATAGTGCGTGCGCCTTGCGAAATTGAGCGGGGCTGCAGCGTTGTTTTTATATGCGGAACGCCCATTGATTGCCGTGCCGTCCCTGTCGGGCTAAGCATGACCATAGGTGAGGGCAATGTTTTTTTATCTCTCTAAAATCCTTTGGTTTGTATTTACCCCCGGCAACGCCCTGTTGTTGGCGCTTTGTCTCGGCCTGATTTTGTTGATGACTCGCTGGCGCCGGCTTGGTCGCTGGCTGGTATCGTTGTGGGTGCTCACTGCGCTGACGCTGACGTTCGTGCCGGTCGGTGGCTGGATGCTATATTCCTTGGAGAACCGCTTTCCGGTGCCCGCAACACTGCCCGATAAAATCGACGGCATCGTGGTGTTAGGCGGCGTTATCGATCCACGCCTTACGATGCATCGTGGAACACCGGCCTTGAATGGCGCTGTCGAGAGGATCACGGTCTCAGCTGCACTTGCGAAAGCCCACCCGGAGGCACGGTTGATCTTCACAGCAGGCTCTGGCCGAATGTTGGACGACATCCGCGAGGCCGATTATGTCGTGTCTTTGTATCAGCAGTTAGGCATTGCAGAGCCTCGGCTGTTGCTGGATCGGGACGCTCGCAACACGTGGGAAAATGCCGAGCGCGCCTATGCCCTGGCGACACCAAAGCCCGATGAAAATTGGATATTGGTCACTTCTGCATCGCATATGCCGCGGGCCGTTGGTGTATTTCGGCGAATTGGTTGGTCGATGATTGCCTACCCGGTGGATTTTCGCACCTACCTGGGACAAACGTTTTCACCCCCGATGAGTTTTGGCGACGGACTCGGCAGCTTCTCTAATAGCCTGCATGAGTGGATTGGATTGACCGCATATTGGTTAACCGGCAAGACCGGCGCCGCTTTTCCCAAACCCTGGCCTAAGGAGGGATAGTCTGAAATGACTTCCGTTTTCATGTCCGCATGCCGGCGTATCGCAAGTGCGATGGCCGTCGCGTTGATGGCACTGACCATGACTGGCTGCGCTGCGCACGCCGAGGCTCCTCCGTTTGCGGATTGGCTCAAGGAATTTCGCGCTGAAGCCCAAGCCAAGGGGATCAGCAACGACGCGGTTGAACGCGCTCTGGCCACCGTGGCGCCGATTGAACGCGTGTTGGAACTGGATAAACGCCAGCCCGAATTCATGCTGACGCTTTGGCGGTATATGGATATCTACGTTCCTGATGCCCGCGTCGAGAAGGGCAAGGAGATGCTTAAAAAGCATGCTGCCTTGCTGGCCGAGGTGGAAAAGAAATATGGCGTACCGCCAAGGTTCTTGGTTGCATTTTGGGGTGTGGAGACGGATTTCGGTCGCAATTTTGGTGCGTTCCATATGCTGAGCGCTGTCGCTACTTTGGCGTATGATGCAAGGCGTGCCGATTTCTTTCGCCAGCAATTATTGTCGGCTGTGCGCTTGGTCGAACGCGGTGACGTGCCGGTCGACGTCAAGGCATCTTGGGCCGGTGCAATGGGTAACATGCAATTCATCCCGACCACTTTTGAAGCCTATGCCGTGGATTGGGACGGCGACGGGCGCCGCGATCTTTGGAACAACTTAGGTGATGCGTTCGGTTCTGCATCAAACTATCTGAGCCGGGTCGGCTGGGAACCGGATTACACGTGGGGTCGCGAAGTCGTGTTGCCTGCGGATTTTGACCTGTCTTTGGTGGGTCTGCATGAACGCAAAAAGCTCGCGGCATGGCAAGCGATGGGGGTCCGCAGCGTTGGCGGCGGGGCGTTGCCGGACGCGGATATCGACGGCTCGTTGTTGTTGCCGACCGGCGCCGAAGGCCCTGCATTTATCGTCTATCAGAATTTCCGCACCATCATGCGTTGGAACACGTCTGAGCTTTATGCCTTGGCCGTCGGACATTTGGCGGATCGCTTGATCGGTTTGCCGCGCTTGAGCATCGAAAAGCCGGAAAATGCACAAATGCTGCGTTTTGCCGATATTGAGATCATGCAGCGATTGCTCACGAAAATCGGTTTTGATACCGGTGGTATTGATGGGCGCGCCGGGCCGATGACGAAGGCCGCGATCCGCGGCTTCCAAAAAGCCAATAAATTGCCGGCCGACGGTCATCCGTCGTTCGGTCTGTTGGAGAGGTTGCGTGCAGCTGCGGGTGGATGAGGCGAAAATGTTGTGCGGCAAGACACAAGATGATGTAACAACACCCCGGTTTGTGACACTATATCGTCGAGATTGGGGGCAAGCATGCGGATGATTGCGAAAGCCGGTCGGACTTGGGGCGTAGCGCTGGCCATGGTGCTGTTCCTGGCAAGTTGCGCAGAAACACAGTTTCTGATCAGCACCGCCAAGCGCGTGGGGCGATCCGGAGACGACGCGTCGCAAAGTAGCTATAAAATCGGCAATCCCTATCAGATCGGCGGCATTTGGTATTACCCCGCTGAAGATTACGAATACGATGAAACCGGGATCGCATCTTGGTATGGCGCCGCGTTCCATGGCAAAACGACGGCCAATGGTGGCGTTTATGATATGAATGCGCTGACCGCCGCACATCGCACGTTACCGATGCCGAGCTATGTGCGCGTCACCAACCTGGAAAATGGGCGTTCGCTGGTGCTTGAGGTCAATGACCGTGGCCCGTTCGCAAAAGGCCGGATCATCGATATCTCCCGCCGCGGTGCGCAGTTGCTGGGCTTCCAGAAACAAGGCACGGCCCGGGTCCGTGTGCAGATTTTGGCAGATCGATCCCGCGCGGTCGCTTCGCGGATATCGAACCGTGAAGAATTGGCGCGCGTCGGCTCTCCGATC
>JAFMCK010000104.1 GCA_017857825.1 Rhodospirillales bacterium | reverse complement strand
TCGGCGCGCCGATACCGGGAATGTCGGATACCCGTGATTTGAGCCCGCCTCTGAATTGATATAAGCGCGCCATCGCGTGGCTTGCCGCTTCCATGGCATCCGCACCTTTTTCCGGCGCGAACGCAGGCGCCGCACGACCGATCACCTCGGCCTCCATCACCACAGAGCCAGTCGCATACAAACCGATCGACCGCGCAGGGCCGCCGACGATGGCATAATCCGGCTTAACAATGTCGTCCGCCAAAAGCGTCTTACAACCGAACCCGCCGCTGCTTTCACCGGCAAAACTGATATGCAGTTCAAGGCTGCCGGACAGCGACAAGCCCGCATCTTTCAACGCCAACACAGAGAAGACCTGGGCGGCCAAGTGACCTTTGCCGCTGAGCACACCGACGCCGAACAACTGCCCGTCTTCAATCAACCCTGCGTGCGGGTCAACTTGCCAATCCCCTGTAATGGGTGCCGTATCGACATGGCTGACCAGGGCTAGTATAGGCCCATCGCCAAAGCGCATCCGCACCACCAGATTGACCACGGCCGGTACGCCACGCGCCTCAGTACGCTCAATCGGGACCCCATGACGCTCAACCTCAAAGCCGAGCTTTTCCAATGCGACTGCCAGTTTTTCCGCCCGCGCGGCCAGGCCATCACTACCAGTCTCAGTTTTCAGCCCCACCAGTTCCTTCAAGAACGAAAACTGCGCGGCGCGGCGCTTAACGGCGACTTCAGCGATTTTTGCTACATTCGCACTGCTCATAATGGGTCCTAAAACGTGTCACTGACGAATAGAGGAGCTCGAAAGCGCGATAATCCACGATGAAACCCTTGCAAACCAGGGCTAATCCGTCAATTTGGGTTTCAGATTTTTACCGCATCCCAACGACACCATGTGCAAGGAGACCTTGAATGCCGTCGACCGATAGCCTGGAAATGATCTCGAAGTTGATCAGCTTTGACACCACGAGCCGTGATTCCAATATGGACCTGATCCGCTTCGTGCAGGCATACCTCGACGGTTTGGGCATCGAAAGCACGCTTGTCCCCAACGACGACGGAAGCAAGGCAAACCTTTATGCCACCGCCGGCCCGACCGACAAGCCTGGCGTGATGTTATCCGGCCACACCGATGTGGTGCCGGTCGATGGCCAAAACTGGGACAGCGATCCATTCAACGTGATCGAAAAAGACGGCAAGCTGTTCGGGCGTGGCACGTCGGATATGAAAAGCTTTATCGCGCTGGTGCTGGCAAAGCTACCAGCGTTCCTTGAGCGCGGCCTCGATACCCCGCTGCACTTGGCATTTTCATATGACGAAGAAGTCGGCTGCGTCGGTGTGCGGCCGATGATCGACATGATCAACACTCTGCCGATCAAGCCGCGTTTTGCCATCATCGGCGAGCCGACCAGCATGCAGGTGATCACCGGCCATAAAGGCAAACGCAGCTACCGGGGACACGTGCGCGGACTGGAAGCGCACTCCAGCTTGGCCCCGCAAGGCGTCAATGCGATCCAATATGCTGCACGGCTGATCGTGCACCTGCAATCGATGGCAGCGCGCATTCAATCCGAAGGCCCCTTCGACGAGTTGTTCGACGTCGCCCACACCACGGTCCACACCGGCACCATCAAGGGCGGAACAGCGTTAAACATCGTCCCCAAAGACTGTTCGTTCGAATTTGAATTCCGCTACATCGGCAGTGACGACCCAGACGCCATCGAAGCCGAGATCATCGATCAGGTGAAAAAAGTTTTGGAACCCGAGATGCAAGCCATCGACCCGTCCACCGGCATTGATATCGAGTGCTATAACGATATGCCGGGTCTTGATATGAACGTGGATTCTGAGGTCGTAACCTTCGTCAAACAACTGGCCGGACGCAACGATCACGCGAAGGTCGCGTTTGGCACCGAAGCCGGCCTGTTCCAAAACCGTGGCGGCATCCCATGTGTCGTCTGCGGGCCTGGCAGCATTGATCAGGCGCACAAGCCGAACGAGTTCATCAGCCTGGAGCAACTCGACAAAGGCGACGAATTCTTAGACCGTTTGATGGACCGGGTGTGTAAGTAAACTTAGTTCAGCAGCAAGCGCGGCATATAGCGACCGTCTTCTTCCTGACCCTCAAAATAGTCGACCATTTCCGGGTGGCTGATCGGCTCGTCGTCTTCGTCCGGCACTAGGTTTTGTTCCGATACGTAGGCGATATACGGCGAGCTTTCAGTGGATTCTGCGAACAAGTGATAAAACGGCTGATCCTTGCGTGGCCGTACGTCGACCGGGATCGACTGGTACCATTCTTCGGTGTTGCTGAATTCCGGGTCGACATCAAAAACGACGCCCCGGAAGCCGTACACGCGATGGCGAACCGGCGCACCGATGGTGAACTTTGCATTGTTATCTTGCTGTCTCACGTTGCGCCTCTATAACTTGGCGACTTCAAAGCCGCCAGCATTTCCGCTGTTCATCTAACCATAACATAAACGTACGCATTGCCGTTGCAAGCCTGATCGGGGTGGAAAACATGCCGGAAAGAGCTTATCTAACGCTGACAATAGGTTAGCTTTAAGGATTTAGAATGCCGGATGCCCCAAAAATCGAGCAGGAAAACCAGCAACAAAGCATTGCCGAAGTGCAACAGGACCTCATTGACGAGTTTGAGTTCCTCGACGACTGGATGGATCGCTATCGCCACATCATTGATCTCGGCCAACGTTTGGAGGATTTCCCCGAAGAATGGATGACCGACGAGTTCAAAGTGCGCGGTTGCCAATCCCAAGTCTGGCTGGTGCCGGAACACAAAGACGGCCGAATCATTTTCCATGCGGCTTCCGACGCCGCCATCGTGTCCGGCCTGATCGCGATATTGCTGCGCATTTATTCCAACCGCACGCCGGCCGAAATTTTAGAAACCCCGCCGTCCTTTATCGAAGGTCTCGGCCTAGATGAGCATCTCAGCCCAAGCCGCGCCAATGGCCTACATTCAATGGTGCAAACCATGCTGAAGCACGCGCAGGCGGCGGCGTAACGCTTCTACCTGCATAAGAGTCTAATAGCTCCCTAGTCGCTTCCACCCTACTCGTCATTCCCGCCTTCGCGAGGATGACGGGGCAGTTAGGTTGAACGAAACCGCCCCGGCGCGATCGCCGCCATCAAATCCGCCTCCAGCGGACACGCCGCCCCGGTCATTTGATCGGCGAGCACATCGGCCATCAAAGGCGCCGTCAAAAATCCGCGCGAGCCAAGCCCCGTCAGCGTCCACACCCCGTCAGACAACTTCCCCACAATCGGCAGATAGTCGCGCACCGTGGCACGCAGCGCGGTGCGCCCGCCGATCACCATGGCATCGTCCATCCCCGGCAAATACGCATTCAAGGTTTCCAGCATGGTGGCGTGATCATCATCGCGAAGCCTATTCCAATCTGCAGCCGGAACTTCGCCATGGCGCGCATAGGTCGCACCCAGGACGTGACCGACGACGTCGTCCGGCAAGGTAACGGCAGGCGTCATATAACCGCCGTAGGTCACCGCAACATTCGGCGCGTCAACCATGTCTCGAATATAGGTCAACTGACCGCGATTTGCGCGCATGGGCAACGTATCGGGTGCCAATAGATCAAGCACGCCCGTGCCGGCGGCCAACACCACAGCATCATAATCCGTTGTGAGCGCCTCCAACGCGGCAACACGAGCCCGCGTAATGTCGATGCCGCGCAGCAGATGCTGAGTAACACGAGGCGGCTTTAATGTGCCTGCCGTTGGAAACCACAAGCCCGGATGTGCGACGGATACCCCAAGGATGTCACTGGCCTCGGCCGCCGTCACCGCGCGCATCACTTTGTCCGGCCAATCAAAGGCCTTCAGCGCGCGCTGCTGACGTTCCGCTTCGTCGTCGTTGCGGGCCAGCGTCAACGTTCCCCGTTGCCCCGCCCATATGTCGGCACTGTCCGCCGCAAGTGCCTCATAGAAAGGCACCGCATGCAAATACGCCGCCGCCATCACGCGCCCCATCGGCACGCGCTCGCGCGGCAGGCGAGGGGCAATCAACGCGGTCGGATTGGCCGAGGCCGCCGTGCCGTCGTCCGCATCAAATACAGTGACCGAAATGCCCCGGTTCCTCAGCGAATACGCCACACACGCACCAGCGATCCCGGCGCCAATGACGGCGACCTTCGAAACTCTCTCTATACCGGGTACCAGAATCATGCTGGACGATAGCGATGCAGGCAATGGCTGTACACACCCCCTTGCCTTTCCTGTGCCAATCCGCTCATTTGTCGACATGGATTTCGATCTGACGCAGAAAAAAATATTTGTTGCCGGACACAACGGGTTGGTCGGCAGTGCGGTGGTGCGCAGGCTGACAGACGAAGACTGCACCGTGCTGACCGCAGACCGCACCGCCCTCGATCTACGTCGGCAAAGCGATACCGAGACTTGGTTTGCCGCCAACATGCCGGACGCCGTCATTGTCTGCGCAGCCCACGTCGGTGGCATCAGAGCCAACAGCACCTATCCCGCCACATTCCTATATGACAACGCACAAATTGCCTTGAACGTGATCGAAAGCGCCCGTCAAAGCGGCGTCGAAAAATTGCTATACCTAAGCGCCGCCTGCACCTATCCGCGCTTGGCCGATCAGCCGATCCCCGAAGAAGCGCTGATGACCGGCCCGCTTGAGCCGACAAACGAGTGGTACGCGCTGGCCAAGATTGTCGGCATGAAGATGTGCCAAGCTTATCGCCAGCAGCATGGCTGCAATTTTATCTCCGCCCAGCCGGCCAGCGTGTATGGCCCGGGCGACAATTTCGATCCCGAAGAAGGCCACGTCGTCGCCGGGATGCTGACGAAATTCCATCATGCGGTGGCCAACAATGACCCATCGGTACCGCTGTGGGGCACGGGAACGCCGATACGGGAATTTATGTACATCGATGATCTGGCCGACGCACTGATTTATCTTCTCAAGGAATATCGTTATCCGGTCCCGATCAATGTCGGCATGGGTGAAGGCACGACGATCAAAGCGCTCGCCGAAGCCGTGGCAGGCGTGACCGGCTTTACGGGCACGCTGGAGTGGGACACATCACGCCCCGACGGCATGCCGAAACGGATGCTGGACTCGTCACGCCTATTATCGCTCGGCTGGGCCCCGACGGTAAGTCTGGAACAAGGACTGCGGCGGACGTATCAGTGGTATTTGGAAGCTGAGGCTTAGTCGTCCTTCCCGTCATCCCCGCGAAAGCGGGAATGACGGTGAGAGAGACCGGGGAAACGTATAGGTAAAATACGAGCCGTCAGCCCAGCAGCTTTGCCTTTAAAAGCTGGTTCACCTGGCCCGGGTTGGCTTTGCCTTGAGATGCCTTCATCACTTGGCCGACGAACCAGCCGATGGCCTTTTCGTTACCGCCACGAACTTCGTCCGCTTGACCTGGATTGTCGGCGATCACTTGGTCGACGATGGCTTCGATCGCGCCGCTGTCGGTGATCTGTTTAAGGCCTTTTTCTTCGACGATCGCGCCGGGGGCTTTGCCAGTTTCGAGCATATCTTCGAAGACGTCTTTGGCGATCTTCGATGAAATCGTGCCGTCCTCGATCAGGCCGACGAGCGCACCCAAATCTTCAGCGGTCACCGGGCTTTCGTCGATGCCGACGCCGCGCTTGTTCAGCGCACCGAACAAGTTCGTGGTCAGCCAGTTGGCGACTTGCTTGGCATCGCGGCCTTTGGCGGCGGTCTCAAAATACGCGGCCGTTTCCCGGTCGGCCACGAGCACGCTCGCATCATAGGGGGAAAGCCCCAGGTCCTTAATAAGCCGGGCTTTTTTGTCGTCCGGCAATTCAGGCAACGTCTTTTTGATAGCCGCGATATAATCTTCTTCGAGGCGCACCGGCAGCAGGTCCGGATCCGGGAAGTAGCGGTAATCGTGAGCAAATTCTTTCGAGCGCATGGGCCGAGTCTCGCCCCGGTTGGGATCGAACAAGCGGGTTTCTTGGATGATTTCCTCGCCGTCTTCCCACGCTTCAACTTGGCGTTCGGCCTCAATCTCGATCGCTTGCATGACAAACCGGATCGAGTTCACGTTCTTCACTTCGACGCGGGTGCGCAGTTCGGTCTCGCCCAGCGGACGGACGGAAACGTTGACGTCGGCCCGCATCGAGCCTTCTTCCATGTTGCCGTCGCACGTTCCCAAATAACGCACGATGGCGCGGAGCTTGCGCAAATACGCCCCCGCTTCTTCGGGCGTGCGAATGTCAGGCTTGGAGACGATCTCCATCAACGCGACGCCGGAGCGGTTGAGGTCGATCATCGTACGACGGGGGTCGCGGTCATGGATCGATTTGCCGGCATCTTGTTCCAGGTGTAGCCGCTCAATCCCGATGTCGCGGCTTTCGCCCCCATCCAGGTCAAGCGTAACGATGCCTTCGCCGACAATCGGGTGCAGAAATTGACTGATTTGGTAGCCCTGCGGCAGATCGGCATAGAAGTAGTTCTTCCGCTCGAACACCGAATGACGATTAATAACGGCGCGCAAACCAAGCCCGGTGCGGACCGCTTGTTCAATCGCCATTTCATTAATCACCGGCAGCATGCCCGGCATCGCAGCATCGACCAGCGAGACGTTTTCGTTCGGCCCCTTGCCGAATTCAGTGGAAGCGCCGGAAAACAGCTTGGCGTTGGAAATCACCTGGGCGTGGACTTCAAGCCCGACCACCACTTCCCATTGGCCGGTGCGGCCTTCAATCAGATAGCTCATGACGCGTCTCCCGCCTTGGCGGTGAACCCGGCGGCATGCTCAAGCGCCGCGGCGGCACGGAACAAGGTTTCTTCCTGGCAAACGCCGCTGATCAGCTGCAACCCAAGCGGTAAGCCGTTGGCGTCCAGCCCGCCCGGCACCGACATTGCCGGCAGACCGGCCAACGACGCCGGGACGGTGAACACATCGTTCAGATACATGGCGATGGGATCGTCCATCTTTTCGCCCTTGGCGAACGCGGCACTCGGCGCGGTCGGAGTCAGCACCACATCGACATCGTTGAACACGCTCTTGAAATCGTTGGCGATCAACGTGCGCACTTGCTGCGCTTTCACGTAATACGCATCGTAATAGCCAGCCGACAGCACATAGGTGCCGATCATGATACGTCGCTGCACCTCGTCACCAAAGCCTTCGGCGCGGGTCAGTTCGTACATCTCGTCCAGACTGCCACCCGGCACGCGGAGCCCGTATCTGACGCCATCGTAGCGCGCCAGATTCGATGAGGCTTCAGCAGGAGCGACGATGTAATACGTCGGTAGCGCATACTTGGTGTGCGGCAACGAGACGTCTTTGATCTCGGCGCCCATATCTTTGAGCCACGTAACGCCCTGATCCCAGAGTTTCTGAATGTCAGCAGGCATGCCGTCCAACGTGTATTCCTTGGGAATGCCGACGCGAAGCCCCTTCGCGTCTCCACCCGCACCGGCTGCGACCGCAGCCCGGCAATCCGGCACCGGCATATCTAGCGAAGTGGAGTCTTTCGGATCATAGCCTGCCATGGCTTCAAACATGATCGCCGCATCTTCGACGGTGTGCGCAATCGGCCCCGCCTGATCCAGGCTGCTGGCAAACGCCACCACGCCCCAGCGCGAGCAACGGCCATAGGTCGGCTTCATGCCCACTAGGCCTGTGAAAGAGGCTGGTTGACGAATAGAGCCGCCGGTATCGGTCCCGGTCGCAGCAATCGCCACCCCCCCGGAAACCGCGGCAACCGAGCCGCCGCTTGAACCCCCTGGGACCAAATCCGCATTGGCACCCTTGGGCGTCCACGGGTTTTTCACGGACCCGAAATAGGAAGTGATGTTGGCCGAGCCCATGGCGAATTCGTCCAAGTTGGCCTTGCCCAGCATCACCGAGCCGGCATCGCGCAACTTACCGCTGACGGTGCTTTCATAACGGGGCACGAAGTTTTCCAAAATGTGCGACGCCGCGGTGGTGCGCACACCTTCGGTGCAGAACAAATCTTTCATGGCGATCGGCACGCCGTCCATTGGACCGGCCACGTCGCCTTTGGCGCGGCGTGCATCAGACGCATCAGCACGTTCGCGGGCCACGTCGAAGCTTTCGGTGATGAACGCGTTCAAAATGCGGTTGTCTTCGATGGCTTTGATATGCTGGTCCGTCAGCTCCCGTGACGATACCTCGCCCTTAGCAAGCGCATCGGCGGCGGCGGCAATCGTCCAATGCTTCTGCGTGCTCATTCCACCACCTTCGGGACGGCAAAGAACGGACCTTCGCGGTCGGGCGCATTGGCCAGAATGTCTTCGACTTTATCGCCATCGTTGACCACGTCTTTACGCAGCGGCGTCACAATATCGACGGCGCTGGTCATCGGCGCGATCCCATTGGTGTCGACCTCGCTCAACTGCTCAACCCAGCCGACGATATTGTTGAGTTCATCGGCCAACGGAGCCAGCCGCGCTTCGTCAACACGAATGCGGGCCAAGAAGGCGATTTTTCGGACATCGTCCTCGTTCAGCGACATCGGGAACTCCCAGATCGTGGTTCATTTCCTTGAAAGCCTAGGTGTAAGGCGGGCAGGAACGATATACAAGAACTGGGTGCGGTTTTGTGTTTAAGGCGGGCCTGAGAGAGCACTACCCCGCCTTCTTGAAAATTGCGTCCCAGGCCTTGATCGACCAATGGGTAAGCGCAAGTTCAATCGCAGACGACAGCGCGCGCGGCACGTCGGTTGCGGGCAGCGAGCCGACCGGCACCTCGACTTTGCCGTAGCTGTCTTCGCTTACCCCGTCAAAGCGAACCTCGCCCTGGTCTAGGTCAAACAACATGATCGTCGAAAATACGTCGTCGAGATCGTGTAAGGTATCCAATAAATCCACATTGATCTGGAACACGCGGCGCTTGTTGGACCCGTCAAACGGCACTTCGGTCATGAACATCTGCGCGGGGAACCTGATCCGCATATCACCCCGCTCGCAAACGATGGTGGCGTCGTAATCAGAGGCCAGCAGCGCCTGGTCCTCGCCGTCTGTTCGACCAATGTAGCGAATGCGGAAACCGCACCGATGGTTCGGCGCGACCTTTACCTCGCCTGTAACGTCTTGGCTTATATTGCCGTCCACAATGGGCGACAGCACGGTGCCGTAGACAAAGCCCAGCGGCGCACCATCCTTGATCACCGCCAGCCAAACCGTGCCCGGCGCACGCCCGACCACCTGCACCACTTGGCCGGCGGACAGGCCATCGACACGCTTTGAGTCGGTCTTGGGTTCGCTGCGCACATTGACGTCTTTTTCGACCAGATATTTGCCGGCTGCCGGCGTTACATCGACGCCGAGAAATTTGATATCTGCGGCCCAGGCGGACATGTACGACACCAACACCATAAGCACAGCCAGCAACACCCGCTGCGCCGTCAGCATAGACGGTCTTAATTCTCGGCTCCTCACGTGCACTCAGTCCCTCCAACGACGCCTTTGGCGACGGCCCCGGAAAAGGACCATGCCAAGCAGCTAAGCTTATGATAACTAAGTCTTCCTCGACTGACCAGTTCACGCCGCCCTGATCATTGAAATGGTGGCACAGCAAGGCAACCACGCCGTTATGACCACACCTGCACGCGCACAAATTTACCCAAACGTTCGCGAATTGACGGCCAGTATGGCCAAGGGGCAACGGTTGTTGGGGCTCGACATTGGCGACAAAACCGTCGGCGTGGCGATCTCAGACCCGTTGTTCATGCTCGCCAGCCCATTGAAAACCGTGCCGCGCGCAAAAAAACTCGGTCCCGTGATCGACGAGATCGCACGACTGGCAGAAAACGAGGATATCGGCGGCCTGCTTGCCGGCCTGCCCGTCAGCATGGACGGCACCGAGGGGCCCCGCGCCCAGGCGACCCGGGACATCACCATGGAAATCGCCACCCGGCTCGGCCTCCCCGCCGCGTTTTGGGACGAACGCCTCTCGACCGCTGCGATCGAGCGGTTCCTGGTCACCGAAGCCGACATGACCCGCAAGCGCCGCAAAGACGTCGTCGACAAAATGGCCGCCGCCTACATTTTGCAAGGCGCGCTGGACAGTTTGTGACGTCGAAGACATGCGCTATCCCCGCTCCCTCGTCATTCCCGCGAAAGCGGGAATCCACCGCCACCATGGATCCCGCTTTCACGGGAATGACGGGGAGATTGCGCTTTTTTCACGAACACGAGACTGAGCGCAACCGCTCGCGCCTACTCCGCAACCGTATAATCCAGCAACTTCAACAGCTCACCCGACTGGCGGTGGAAGCGTTTGGTCGCATCCGGATCAAAGCGGTTTTTCCACACACCGGGGTCTAAATCCAACGGTGCGATCTGGTGCGCGCGGCGGATACCCGCCTGGACCAAGTCTTCGCGGTCTTCGACGTCGCAAA
>JAFMCK010000103.1 GCA_017857825.1 Rhodospirillales bacterium | reverse complement strand
ACCGACGTTTCACCACCACCCGGCGTGATATAAGTGCGATCCGGGTTCAGCGCGCGGGTCACCGTCTTGCCGCCTTTTTCGAACGACGCCTGTAAATCGCCGCGCATCAAACCGAGCCAGTTGCCATAGACAACGGCTTTTTCTTCGCCGTCGACGGCGGCCACGGAATCTTCGCAATCCATAATCGTGGTCACCGCAGATTCCATCATGATATCAGCGATGCCCGCCGGGTCGTCTTTGCCGATGGGGTTGGTACGATCAATGACAAGCTCGAAGTGCAAGCTATGATTGACAAACAAAATCACGCTGGGCGCAGATGGGTCACCATTATACCCAGCGAAGTCTTCCGGCACTTCAAGCTGCGTCTCCGAGCCATCGTTCAGCGACACCACAACAGAGCCGTCGACGATCTTGTAGGCCGTCGCGTCGGTGTGCGAACCGCTTGAGAGCGGTGCGTGCTTGTCGAGAAAATCACGCGCCCATGCGATCACTTTCGCACCGCGCTTGGCGTTGAACTGTTTCGTGATCTCGCAGCCGTCCGAAAACGGGATCGCGTCTGTACCATACAGCGCATCATACAAGCTGCCCCAACGCGCGTTCGCAGCGTTCAGCGCATAACGGGCATTGGTCAGCGGCACCACCAATTGCGGGCCGGCAATGGTTGAGATTTCCGGATCTACATTGCTGGTCGCGACAGAAAAATCTTCGCCCTCCGGCACCAAGTAACCGATTTCAGATAGAAATGCTTTGTACGTTGCAAAATCGGTTGGCTTATCGCGATGTTCACGATGCCAAGCGTCAATCTTTGCCTGCAACGCGTCGCGGACATCGAGCAATTCTTTGTTACGCGGGCCTAAATCGCTGACCAACTGTGCGAGCGCGCCCCAGAAGGCATCGGAATCCATGCCGAGTCCGGGTAGCGCATCTGCGTCAAAAAAATCATAAAGGGTCTTATCGACCTGTAAGCCTTTTATATTTGCACGTTCGGTCATAACTATCCTCATTAATCCATAGTATGAGACGCCCCCCGGCCATCTCGTTGTGCAGGGTTATACTGCACACGCATAAAATTACCAGACCCAGGGGGACAAACGGGTATCTCCAGCCGGCTTTAAAGATGTGCCATGCGGTCATAGCCGCACGTTCAAAACATTCGGAACGTTGATTATTTTTTGGCAGGGCCTGACGGCAATTCGATCCCCGCCAGGGCTTGGAAAACTTTAATGACGGCGGCGTCGTCTTCACGGCCCAGGCCCATGGCGCGGGCCGCTAAAAACTGCTGATGGGCGGTCGCCGACATCGGCAATGGAAAACCTTCACGTTTGCCGGTTTCAAGCACGATACCAAGATCTTTGACAAAAATATCAACAGCACTTTTCGGGCTGTAGTCATTGTTCAAGACGTTCGGGACACGGCTTTCAAACATCCACGAATTACCGGCAGATTTGGTGATCACGTCATACACGGTGTCCGCATCCAAGCCTGAGCGGATCGCCAACGCCATGGCTTCCATGGCGGTTGCAATGTGCACGCCGGCGAGCAATTGGTTGACCATTTTCATGGTCGAACCGGGACCCGCTTCGTGACCGAGTTCAAACACGGTCTCTGCCACCGCATCCAAAAACGGACGTGCGCAGGCGAACGCGTCCGCCGTGCCTGAGGCCATCACCGAGAGCTTGCCTTGCGCCGCTTTTGCGGCCCCGCCTGAGATCGGCGCATCCAAATAATGAATGCCTTTCGCAGCCAACCGCGCGGACACATCGATGGCATAAGCCGGCGGTACCGTCGCATGACCGAGCACAACGGCACCTTTCGGGAGCACATCGGCAGCACCGTTATCACCGAACAACACTGATTCAGTCTGCGCTTGGTTGACCACGACAATCGCGAAGATCGCAGCATTTTCCGCAGCTTCGCTCGGCGTCTTGGCGATACCGCCACCAGCGTTAGCAAAAGCATCTCTGGCCGCCTCGGATACATCGCACCCGGTGACTGCTAAGCCGCCTTTGAGCGCCGATTGCGCAATCCCCATACCCATGGCGCCCAGGCCGACAACGGCCACTTTTTCTGAAGATGTGCTCATGATGGCTCCCTTGCCGGTTGATGCGGCTATTGTCCGCATCCGCACGCCCCGGGCAAGACCCTGCAGCATAACTGTAGGTCCCGCAAATAACAACAGTCACATTTCTAATACTTTAAGGGCTGTCTAAATCCCGTTATGTATAACCAGTGGGCTATGAAACACTGAGCCGGCAACGCCTTTAGCAACAGACAAATGAGAATACCGATGACTTTTTCGCGCACCATCGCCGCAGCCTTTCTGTCGTTGTTCGTTTTAACCAGCGCACAGACCACCCATGCCGACACCATCCGCATCGGTGAGATCAACAGCTATAGCCGTCTGCCGGCATTTACCGAACCTTATAAAAAAGGCTGGCAATTAGCGCTTGAGGAAATCAACGCATCGGGTGGCATTTTTGGCCACACGCTAGAGGTCATCAGCCGCGATGACGCCGGCAAGCCGGGCAACGCGGTAAAAATCGCCGAAGAACTGGTCAGCCGCGACAAGGTTGCCTTGCTGGCAGGAACCTTTTTCTCGCACATCGGGCTCGCGGTTTCGGATTTCGCAAAACAAAAGAAGATGCTGTTTATCGCGTCCGAACCGTTAACTGACGCCCTCGTGTGGTCGAAGGGCAATGACTATACTTTCCGGCTGCGTCCATCGACCTACATGCAGGCCGCGATGCTAGCCCGCGAAGCGGCAAAAACCGACGCCATTAAATGGGCCACTGTGGCGCCCAACTATGCCTATGGCAAAGACGCTGTGGCCGCTTTTCAGCAAGTGCTGAAAAGCCTGAAGCCGAACGTTGAATTCGTCGACGAACAATGGCCGGCGTTGTTCAAAATCGATGCGGGCGTCACCGTGCGCGCGCTCGAGGCCGCCAAACCCGATGCGATTTACAATGTCACCTTCGGCTCGGACCTCGCTGCGTTCGTGCGCGAAGGCGCCGTCCGCGGCCTATTCGAAAACCGCACCGTGGTCAGCCTGTTAACCGGCGAACCGGAATATCTGGAGCCGCTGAAAGGCGAAGCACCCGAAGGCTGGATCGTTACCGGTTATCCCTGGTATGCGATCGACACCGAAGCACACACGGCCTTTAAGGCTGCCTATGAAGCCCGCTGGGACGAGACCCTGAAGATGGGCTCATTGGTCGGCTACAACACGATGATGACCATTGCCGCGGTGCTGACAGAAACCAAGGGCAACATCGACACCGAGACCCTTTTGGCCGCGATGAAGGACCTGAAAGTCGCAACCCCACAAGGTGAAATCATTTATCGGGCAGCCGACCATCAAGCCACCATGGGATCATGGGTTGGGCGCACCAAAGTTGTCGATGGCGCCGGCCAAATGGTGGATTGGACCTATGTCGATGGTGGCGACGTACTCCCGCCCCCGGCCGAGGCCAAGGCGATGCGTCCGACCGACTAATCACCGGTTATCCGTTTTGACGGCTGGCTGCACGACGACGTGTCGCCTAGGATAGGCTGCCATGGGCTTTTTTGTCGCGCAGTTCCTGACCGGGCTTGCCAGTGCATCGTCGCTGTTTCTTGTCGCGGCTGGCTTATCGATTATTTTCGGCGTCACGCGCGTCGTCAATTTCGCGCATGGCTCGCTTTATATGATCGGCGCGTTCATCGCTTATAGCGTGGCCAGCAGGTTCGGGTTTTGGATCGCCGTTCCGGTGGCGGCGGTGGGCGCCGGGGCGCTGGGATGGGTCATGGAGCGCACGGTGCTGCGCCATTTATATAAAGCACCCGAGTTGTTTCAACTGGTCGCGACGTTCGGCTTGGTGCTGATCATCCAAGATGCAGCGCTTTGGCTTTGGGGTCCGACGGACCTGCTGGGACCTCGCGCGCCAGGGTTATCTGGCGCCATACACATTCTGGATGAGCCGATACCCACCTACGATTTGTTTTTGATCGCCGTCGGCCTGGCGGTGCTGGGTGGGGTCTGGTGGATGTTTGCACGCACCCGGTTCGGCGTGTTGGTGCGGGCTGCCACCGAAGATCGCGAGATGCTGCAAGCGCTGGGCGTGCGCCCCGACCGCTTGTTTCAGGTAACGTTCTTCATCGGCGCCGCGCTGGCCGGACTTGGCGGCGCGCTCGAAGTGCCGCGCCAGACGGTAACGCTCAGCATGGATTTGACCATCATTGCCGAAGCCTTCGTCGTGGTCGTGATCGGCGGCATGGGCAGCGTACTGGGCGCGTTTTTAGCCGCCGTGCTGATTGCCGAATTAAACGCCTTCGGCATTCTGATCTTTCCCGAAATTACGTTGGTGATCGCGTTTGTGGTGATGGCGGTCGTACTGATCGTGCGCCCCTATGGTTTGCTGGGCAAAGCACCACAGGGCGCTCATGCGGCGGTCGAAATTCAAGCACCGGCCAAACTTGGCAAGTATGGCCGCATTGGCGGCGGGCTTTTGCTGGTCGGCTTACTGATCTTGCCATTGGTTGGCAGCGAGTTTGCCGTGGTCTTGATGACCGATGTGTTGATCTTTGCGCTGATGGCGGCAGGCCTGCATTTCATGATGGGCACGGGTGGATTGATCTCGTTCGGGCACGCCGCATTTTTCGGATTGGGGGCTTATGGCGCCGCGCTTTTGAGCAGCAAACTCGGATTTTCTATGTGGCTGGCACTTGCCGGCGCCCCCGTCATTGCAGCAATCGGGGCTGCATTGATCGGGCTGTTCGCGGTTCGGCTCAGCGGCGTCTACCTTGCAATGCTGACGTTAGCCGGCGCACAGATTTTATGGTCGCTCGGCGTGCAATGGCAGGACCTCACCGGCGGCGATGACGGCATTTTAGGGATTTGGCCCGCCGACAGCGTCACCGGGACCACGGCCTTTTATTATCTTTGCTTTGGACTAAGTGTCATCGCGATTGCGGCGATGATGGCGGCGGCAGGTGGGCGATTTGGGCTGTTGCTGCGTGCCACCCGAGACAACGCGCCCCGCGCCCGGGCACTCGGCATCAATGTCGGCAAGCGGCGTTGGGCCGCCATCGTCATCGCCGGCATGGCAGCCGGCTTGGCCGGCGGCTTGTATGTATTTTCGAAGGGTAGCGTATTTCCGAGCACCCTCGCCATCCCGCGTTCGGTTGATGCGTTGGTGATGGTGTTGCTGGGTGGTCTGCACGCGCCCGCCGGCCCGATCATCGGCGCCGGCGTCTTTACGCTGCTGGAAGACAGCCTCAGCCGGCTGGATTACTGGCGCGCGCTATTGGGTGCCTTCATCGTCGCCATCGCCATCAGTGCGCCGGGCGGCATCGGCGGTGCGTTATCGAATTGGGTATCGCGCGCGCAAAGGCAGCGATCATGACGGTGATGCTCGAAGCCCGCGCGCTGCGTAAGTCCTTTGGCGGCCTTGTCGCCGTCGACGACGTATCGTTCACCCTCAGCCGGGCCGAACGCGTCGCCCTGATCGGTCCCAACGGCGCAGGTAAATCGACGTGCTTTAACTTACTCAGCGGCGAAGCCGCACCCGATACCGGGCAAATTATCTTGGACGGCACCGACATCAGCCGCTTGGCCCCGCATGTGCGCCAGCGCGCCGGGCTTGGCCGGACCTTTCAAATCGCCGCCGTGTTTCGCTCTATGACCGTATCCGAAAATGTCACGACAGCGCTGATCGCAGCCGGCCGCAGCCCCGACAATCGCCGCGCCTTGTTAACTGAGGTCGGGTTGGCTGGTTTGGGTGCCCGCCTCGTAACCGATCTGGCTTATGGTGACATCAAGCGGGTCGAGATGGCGATGGCGTTGGCCGCACGCCCAAAAGTATTGTTATTGGACGAGCCCACCGCGGGCATGGCGGGACCGGAACGTACGCGCATCATGGAAACAGCCGCCGCCCTCGCCGACAAAAACGGTACAGCGCTTTTGTTTACCGAGCACGATATGGATGCCGTGTTCGGCTTTGCAGATCGGATACTGGTCATGGACCAAGGCCGCTTGATCGCTGACGGCACGCCGGACGAGATCCGCGAAAATACCGAGGTAAAGCGCGTGTATTTGGGAGACCCCGATGCTTGAGGTCAACAACCTGACGGCCGGCTACGGCGCGGCGCGGGCGATCTCCGAACTGGCATTCCGCGTCCCAACGGCGGGCGCCGTTGCATTATTGGGTCGCAATGGTGCGGGCAAATCGACGACCATCAAATCGGTAATGGGGCTGTGTGATATCTATGACGGTCGGATCACCTTGGATGGCGTGACCCTATCGGGACAAAGCCCGGATGCAATCGCCCGCGCCGGCGTCGGCTATGTACCCGAAGACCGACGCGTGTTCGCGGATTTAAGCGTCATGGAAAACCTGGAAACTGGCAAAAAGGCGGGTGCCGATGGTGCGGTCATTTGGACCGCACCCAAAGTGTTTGATCTGTTCCCTGAAATCGCGCGCCGGCGGGATGCGTCGGCGGGCACACTGTCGGGCGGCGAGCGGCAAATGCTGGCCATCGCGCGTGCGCTGATGGGTAATCCACGTATCCTTTTGCTCGACGAGCCGTCGGAAGGCTTGGCGCCGGTGGTCGTACAACGATTAGGCGAGACCCTGAGTGCGCTGGCAGTGGAAGGCCTGACGCTCTTGCTGGCCGAGCAAAACAAAGCGCTGGCAAGGCGTCTGGCCAATAACGTGGTCATCTTAGAGACGGGCCACGTGGTTTTTACAGGCACGTTCGACGATCTTGACCGCATGCCCGAGCTGCTGGAGCGCTATTTAAGCGTGTAGAGCTGCACGCCGTTCACCTTTCCTCTCATCCCATAAAGTGGTAGATACTATCCTAAAAAGTGGGGAGAGACATGTCCGAGTCTGCTGAACCGGGGGTGGTTAAGGCCTTCGCCGTCATTGAGGTGATTCTGTCCGCAGGTCGCCCGTTATCTCTGCCGGAACTCGCCGAAGGCTTGGGCCGTCCGAAACAAACGGTGCACCGCACGGCAAAACAGCTGGAACAAAACGGCTTTTTGTATCGTGAACCGTTGCGCGACCGCTATGCCATTGGCCCCAAATTATTTTCAATCTCACGCGACGTCATGGGCTGGTGCATGCGCTATGCACCTCGGCATGCGGCGTTAAGTCGGCTCGTCGATCAATTAGGCGAGACCTGCAACGTCGGCATTTTGGATGGCGACGAGGTCCTGTATATCGACCGGGTCGAGAGTAATTTTCCGCTACGCGCCGAACTTCAACCTGGAAGTCGCGTACCGGTGCATTGCACGGCCCTCGGTAAACTCTTCTTGGCTCACCTGCCGGGCCGTACCCGCAAACGGGTGTTGGAACGAATTGAATTGACCCGCCTCACAGACAAAACGCTGACCGACATCGCCGCCCTTGAAGCAGATTGCGCCGAAACACGTAGCCGCGGCTATTCGATCAACAACGAGGAATTCCACGATGGCATTCTTAGTGTCGCGGTACCGATTCACGCCGACGGCAACCGGGTGATCTCAGGCTTGGCCGTGCACGCCCCCGCCGCGCGCATGAACGTCGAGCAAGCGGTCGCCACAGTCCCCATCCTGCAAAAATTCGCCGCTGAAATCGCCGAAGATTTCCTCAGCGAAGACGGGTAAGCCGTCAGCTCTTGAGCGCGCGAAACGTTAGGTTGATGCGCGGCGCAATGTTTTTCGCCGACTTCGGAACGGCATGTAGCCAGTTTTCTTGCGTCGCCCCTTGCATCACCAGGATGCTGGCGTGTGGCAGATAAACGCCCAACGTCGGCGCCGCGTGATGGGGTTTCGGCTTAAAGCGAAAGCGGCGCGTCGCGCCGAGATTGACGGACGCGATGATCGGATTTGACCCCAAGGTCGCCTCGTCATCCGCATGCCAGCCCATGGAATCGCGACCATCACGATATAAATTTAACAACACGCCGTTGAAATTCGTCCCGCTGAATTCTTCGGCGGCATCGCGGATACGCTGGACGCTCTCATTCCAAGGTGCGGGCACATTGGTCAGGCCGGAATAGGTATACGTTGCGTCGCCCATCCAACATGTGAGCCGCGGCATCGCCTGCCGCTTGCCGAACAGCATGATGTGTTCATGCTTCCATGGCACTTCGGTCATCAATTTCTGAAAAAGTTGATCTGCTTCGGGGATGGCATCTAAATAAAGCCGCACATCACCGCCGGGCAAACTGAGTGGCAACCCCACATCGCCGGGCCGCAAATCCACGTTCAGTGAAGCCCCGGTTTCTTATAAAAGTCCGTGCGTGCCGCACTCTCGACTTCAAGTTCAATAATGCGTTTGTCGCGATACAGCGTCAGCGGCACCGCAGTGCCCGCCTTACCCAAGCCCCAGATCATTTTGTACATCGACGACATACAGGTCACGGGCTGACCGGCAACTTCGAGCACCAGATCGCCAGCCTCGAGCCCCGCATGGTCAGCAGGGCCGCCGGACCATAAACCGGCAACCACGACTTTGCCCGATGCCTCGGCAGAAAACATCCCAAGCCACGGCCTGGGCGGAGTCAGGCGACCGCCATGCGTGGTAAAAGCCTCTTTCATGTCGGCCAACAGATCGATTGGCACGATCATGTTGCCTTCGCGGGCTGCATTCCCTTCATTGTCTGCATCACCTTCTTGCACAAACAAAGACCCAATACCTTTGAGCGTCCCGTCATGGCCGATCAGCGCTGAGCCACCCCAAAATGGGTGCGGCGGCGACGTAAAGATCGCATCGTCGATCAAGTATTCCCAATAGCCTGCAAACTCGCGTCGACCGACGACCTCGACCGCAATCGACTGCGCACATCCACCAAATCCGGCGACGATGGCCCGGTCACCCAAGTGGAGGTCCTTTGCGGTACCTATGGGGAGCGGTTTTGCATTCAGCTTACCCATCAACTGCACTAAGCCGAGACCGGTTTCCGTGTCGGCACCGACGACATAGCCCTCTGTAGCGCCCCCGTCCGCATCGCAGACCCATACTTGTTCAGCTTCGACGATCAAATAACCGATCGTCAGCAAGAGCCCGCTCTCGTCGATCAACACAGCATGGCCGGTCCGCTCTTCGCCCAAAGACTGAACAGTAAAACCGTCCTCAGGCGCGCGGGTGCGAATTAAATGCACGGCGCGCAACGCTTCTTTGAGGTCGAAGTTCAAGTCTTCCGGCGTCGGTTGTAGGGCCGGATCAATTTCCGGCATGTTTTCATTCGCCATAGTGCCCCCTCACTTCTTTATGTCGGGAGAGGTGGGGAAATTTCAATGCCCGGTGACCATTATGAAACAATCGGCAGACAGACCGCAGAAGCGCGCCCCGCATGGCGGAAAAATTGCAGCCTCGGGGGGCGTCCGTCGGGAATCCTAGTGAAGTGATCGCTGTCCGCCGACGCAATCGATACCCGAATGCGATGACCGGCTTTGAAAAGGTACGAGGTCGGCAACAGCTCGAACGCGACCTCGGCGGGAGTGCCCGGCACCAAGTGCTGCGCATCCGCCTTATTGAACGAGTGCACCGGTCCGGTTGCCGGGATTGTCGGCGGATTCTCACCCGGTGCACGGTGCAGGGCGCGGAACACACCCTCGGTCACATATACCGACCGCCCGTCTGGCGTGATATCTGAAATATACACGAAAAAGCAGGCGTCTTTTTCAGAGGCGGCAAAATGCAAATCGACCGTCGCATGGCCGCTCATTTCGGTATCTACCGCCAGCGGGGCACCCGTGTAATTCAGCATGTGGTCGTCGCAACCGTGCCATTCGTCGTAGTACGTCTCCACATTGGCAATATACAGCCGATCATAGCGGGTATGAAAACCGGTGCGGCAATCGTAATCGGCTTGATAGATGTCTTCACCATCCGTTGCTTTTGGCGCCATCTCGGTCAACGAACCGCCTTCGGCAAAATAGAGCTGCGTGTTCGGCTGCGCTGGCGGCCACGAGTCGGCGGCCTGCCACTGTTCAGCGCCCATGGTGTAATAGTGCACACGCTTTTCCGCGTCCAAACCGCTATCCATGCCTTTTAGATGCTTATCGAAAAAGCGTAGTACTTCCGCGGCGACAATCGGCTGCTGCGCGACGGCGTCCGTTGGCCGCCAAGGGCTGCAATGCCCACGCGCGCCATGGTCCCAAGGACCCAACATCAAACGGTTGTCGGGATTTTGCAGCCACAAATGCCGCTGAATGGTGCCGGTCGAATAACCGCCGCCATCCATCCACCCGGAGACAGAATAATACGCGACGTTGCGGTCGGTATCCGGGTTATCTTGATGGTAATGATACGGTGCGATCTTCGCGCTGGTGTAGTCGGGATCGTCGCTTAACGCGGCGTCGCGATAACGAAATTGCTGCGCGAAATCCTGCATATTGAAGTTTGCCGCATGTTCTTTGATTGCCGTTGCCAAAAGGCTCGCATCGGTGTCTTCATCCACCGGTGCTGGGCCAGCCAGATCATCGTCCTTAAAATACGCATAGTCCGGTATCAGATCACGACGATCGAAATCCAAAGCGTCAGACAATTGGCCGTAGTTGCGCGTGACGCAGGTCAGCAACACACCGCCCGGATACAGATGGTTCGACCATGTGTCCCAGACCGCAAACAGCGGTGCGACAGCTTTAACGGCGGGATGATTGGTGGTTGCCAAAAAGTCAGACGCGGCGCCCGGATACGAAATCCCCGTCGCCCCGATATTGCCGTCACACCAATTCTGCTGTGCCACCCAATCCACAATGTCGTGATGGTCCAAGCGCTCAGCGGGTGAACGGAAGCCGTCGCGGCAGCCAAAACTTGCCCCTGATCCGCGCACGTCTACGCACACCACTGCATAGCCCCA
>JAFMCK010000102.1 GCA_017857825.1 Rhodospirillales bacterium | reverse complement strand
GGTCGTCTTGCTTTTGACCGTTTATGCGGGGTTCTGGTTTATCACGTTTTGGATAGCAACGCTGGCATCAGAGTCACCACTATCATAGACCGTATATCCAGCGGCGCTCGCCTCCGTCGGCTGTGTTTCTCTTTCAGACCAGTCGCCGATTAAGTTTACGGTGTCAAAATCGTCGCGTGACACCACCAACATGTTGCTCTCACCTACCAGCGCGTCGATGGCATTGCCGATATCAAGGACGCTGGCGTAGTCGATATTGAGAATGTTAGCCAAACCGTTATCCATGTCGATTTTTTCAAACCCGGTGATTGCAGCATGCGCTAATGCCGTAAGGTCGAGGTCAAATTCATCGCCCAAAATTAAAGTATCCTGGCCGCCCCCGCCATCCAATCGATTGAAAAGATTATCTGTGATGACGACCTGGTCATTGCCGGCACCAGCATAAATGACATCGGCGCCGCCAAGCCCCGTCAGCGTGTCGTCCCCAGAAGACCCGATCAACACGTCGGCACCACCGCTACCGATGCTGTCGACCGATAATGTGAAATCGCGCCCAAATACCACGTAGGCTTCACCGGTATCGGTCGCGGTGTTGGTCAACCCATCTGCATTCTGTGCACCGATCAAGATGTCGTCGAAGCCGTCGCCGTTGAGGTCGCCTGCTGACGATAGCGCGCGGCCCACCTGATCGAAGTCGTCGACACCATACAGCGCGATGCCCTCGTCGCTACTCATCTCCGCCAACGAGAAATCGGCACCAAAATTGTCATTTCCGCCAAATACCAAATAGACGCTACCGGTATTCGTGCCGCCGATCGGCTCGCTGTTACGATTATCGATCAGCATATCGTCAAAACCGTCCCCGTTGACGTCACCGGCGCCGCTGATTTCATAGCCGATGCGACCGGCAATTTCGTTACCCTTGAGTCGGAATCCGATACTTCCGTCGCCATCGTCTAAGGTCTGTACATCCAACGTTTGACTAAAACTACTGCCGCTGCCGTAAATCAAAAACACCGACCCGGCTTGGGAAATTCCGTCCGGACCATCCAGCGTCGCGCCGACGGCAAAATCAGCAAAACCGTCACCATTGATATCGCCGAGGCCGCTTACACTGCTGCCAAGTTCGGTCCCAGCGACGCTTGATGTAATTGCAAAGCCGAGGCTGCTGTTCCAAAGTTGCGGGTCGTCGAGCACCGTCAATGCTGGCAAGCCCCCGTCCTGACCAAACAACACATAAGCCTCACCGCTATAGGCGCTTAAATTGTTTTCACCAAAAGCGGACGGTGCCGAGATCAAGACGTCGTCAAGTCCGTCGCCGTTGATATCGCCAATGCCGTCGACGCGATATCCGGCTTTGTCTTCCGCGTCGATACCGCTGATTTGCTCTCCCAACGCGGATGACGTGATATCGCTGCCGAGCCCGCTTGAACCATAAAGGATATATGCAGCGCCCGCCTGCGAACTGGTGCTGCCTGGGGCGCCAATGATGACGTCATCAAAACCGTCTCCATCGATATCACCGCCGGCGGCGACACTGGTCCCGAAGCGCTCGTTTGCGACCGTGCCGTCAATGATGAACCCGTTGCTGCTGAGCGCGCCCAACGCATAGGAACTCGCGAAACTGGCAGCACCGAAGACGATGTACGCGGCGCCAGTATTTGAGTTTGCCGTTTGCGCACCAACGATGACGTCGGCGAACCCATCCCCGTTGACATCACCTGCGCCGGAAACGGCAATGCCCGCCTGATCCCCATTGGCTTCACCCAACAATTCGAATCCTGTGGTGCCATCGCCCGCCGAAACCGCAGCTATGCTTTCAACAAGACTAAACCCATCCGCCTTACCGAAGATCACATAGGCAACCCCGGCATTCCCGCTGCTCCCGCCTTCCGAGGCACCGACAATGATGTCTTCAAAGCCGTCACCGTTGACGTCACCTGCAGTGCTGACATCAATACCGAATAGATCGCCAGCATCCTCACCCATCATCAAGAAGCCGTCGGTGCCATCCAAATCTGCAAGGTTTATGGTCCCTGTGAGAGATGATTGTTCGATGTCCGTATCGACTTTCAACGTCACCGTCTCGCCGCTGACCGTCGCGGTATATACGTTGTAATCGTTCACGCCGTCAGTCTCTTGCGTTTCTGACAACGTCCACGTGCCGATAGCGTCCATGGACTTTACTGTCGGGTTTTCATCAAACTCAAATGCTTCATCGATGACAAGTGTGTTGCGGGAATCTGTGACTTTCAGGATGCCTGCAGCATCAAGGTACATGTAAGTACTCTCTGAATCCGCCAGAAGAATACCCTCGATTTCGCGCAGCACATCCGTCGCATCATTCTCGCTGTATGGGAAGTTCGGATCTCCTTGCGGTGGTGTGCCATCGACCAACGAAATCCCAGAAAGATCTGCAACAACGATGTCGTCGCCGGTGCCACCGTTTATCGTCACCTCTTCGCCGGTGAACGCAAGAATATCGTTGCCGGCATCGCCAAATAGGTGGTCCGCACCGTAACCGCCGAATATCAGGTCATCGCCATCACCGCCGCGGATTTCGTTGGCGCCACAATCACCTGTCAGGTCGTCGTCGAAACGTGAACCGGAAATGTTTTCGATCCCGGTCAATAAATCCATTCCACCACTGTCGTCGATGGCTTCGCCATAGTAGAGATCGACAGTCACACCGCTGGTCTCGAGACTATAATCCACCTCGTCGATACCGGCACCGCCATTCAAGGTATCGTCGCCAGCGCCGCCGAACAGGGCATCATCTCCATCACCACCGAACAATTCATCGTCGCCATCATCCCCGAACAGCACGTCGTTGCCGGCACCGCCGACAATGGAATCATTGGCAGACGTACCCAAGATCAGATCCGCTGTAACCGCACCACCGCTCAGGTCGGTTTGGAACGTAAGTGACTCGTTGCCCTGACCCGTTTCGATTGAAGTAATGGTGCCGATGGCGCGGCCGGCGAAGTTGTCGACAAGTGTCGTCGTATTCGTGTCACCCTTTGAATCTTCATAGGTTAAAACCATGTCGGTGCCGCTTCGAGTGAGCCCGATCAGCACGAATTCATCAAAATTGATCACCAGTTGGTCGTAGCCGTCGTCGGCAAAGATCAGATCGTCACCGGTCGACAAAATATACGTATCGTCGCCAAGGCCCCCAATCAGCGTGTCGTCCCCTGCCTCGCCGTCAAAAGTATCGTTGCCAGCTTGGCCGATAAAGATGTCGTTGCCTGCGCCGCCGCTGAGTGAACCGCCAACCGCCTGCGCGATCAGCAGATCATCGCCGGCCGTCGGGGATTCGGAAAAATTTTCCAACGAAATTGCAAGATCGTCGAACAGCAATGTTTCAACATTGACCAACGTGTCGGTGCCCAGCCCAACGGTGAGCGAGGTTGCGCCGATAACATCGAGGGACTCCAAGTCGCCGTTGGAATCTGCTGTCGCCGCGAATGCAAAGTCTGCCCAACTGCCGGCAAAGGCGACAACATCACTGCCGGCGCCGCCGTCTATTTGATCGTCGCCATCGCCACCTTGCAGATAATCGTCGCCGGCTTCACCGAACAATTGATCAGCACCGGCCCCACCGATGATGCTGTCGTTACCGGCGCCACCAAAGACCAAGTCGTTACCGGCCCCAGCATTGACTGTGTCGTTGCCGGCAAAGGCTTCTATGAGATCGCGCCCTGATGTCGCCGGATTGGTAAAACTGCCGTCGATCCCATCTGCCGCCGCCGTCCCCTGAATGACATTGACGCTAAAGGTGATGGTGGATTCAACTGCATATGCGGCACTGGAATGATAATGCATGAAATTACCAAAACCGTCGCGCCCCGCTGTAAAAAGCGCGTCTCGGCCCGGCCCCATGGCGGCATAAGCATTTTGCGCCAAAGAGTCCAAGAAACCGCTACCATTCACGTCGCCGCGAAGCCCTTCAAACGAGCTATTTGTATCGCGGATGGTGCCGGCGATGCTGTAAATGTTGCTGGTTAGCGTGCTCAAATCGGGCGCCGTCGCAAGACGATTTCCAGCAGCCGTCAACAGGCTGCTGAACAGTGTGTTTGATGCCGTTATGTCTGTTTCCGTAAAGACCGAAAGCCGGGACGCCAGCTCGGCAAACACCGCGTTCGACGTTGCGCTTTCACCCTGATTGAGATTGCCGGTAAGCGCGCCGGACAGTTGCCCGACTGTGGTGATCACCTTAAGGCCAGCCGCCAAAATTTCTCGACCTGCTTCAGTGTTTTGCTTGGCAACGGGATCGAAGTTTGTGAGATCAATGCCCGTCAGGTTCAACCCAAATGTCTGCGCTAATTGCGTTTGCGCATCGGCGTTAGTGGTGGCCGTCCCGGCCTCGATCATTTCCTGCATCAATGTCGTCAGCGGTGTCACGGTCGTCGAGCCCGCCGGGGCCTTCATCACGCCGTTGAAGCTCAGCCCGGTGGTGATGTCGACGCCGCCGGTGACGACAATCGGAAACGACGATAAAGCTGACGGCACCGTCAATGAGAAATTGCCGAGCGTGTCTGTTAGGGTCGAGAGTTCACCGCTGCTCAAGGCGCCGTCTTCGTTGGCATCAACAAACACCGTGGCGCCGCGCAAATAGCCGTCAACGACGTCTCCCGAATAGGTCTTCGTTGCAGGTTCGGTCGCATCAGTCGGTTGGGACGCTTCCGTAGCGCGATCTGCCTGCCTCTCCACAACGGGTGGAGATGTCACCACTGGAGGTGACGATACGGGGGGCGGCGAAATCGGACTTACAACAACAACCGGTGGCGATGCGGGCTGCGACGCCGGTGGTGATGCTATTGGTGAGGCCGGCGGTGTCGTTGCCGTCGCTGGTTGATCGCTCGCGCCGTCTCCGTCTGCCGGGTCTCCGGTAGTATCACCGGTGCCATTTCCTGCACCTTCCACCCCATTACCACCAGCGCCGTCACCGGCACCTTCTTGCGGCACATCACCTGTTCCATCACCGGGGCCATCTCCCTCCCCATCGCCAGCGCCGTCGCCCGCACCTTCACCGGTAGCGGGAGTGTTAGTTGCAGGACTTGCTGCACGTGCGGCCTGAGCCTGCTGCTGTGCATCTTCGGCGACGGCCTGACGTTCTTCAGCCTCTACTGCCTTAGAGGCTGCCTCAGCCTGCTTTTGCACGGCAACTTCGCGGGCCTGCTGTTCCTGTTCGGCAGCCGCAGCCGCTTCTTGTTGAACTTCTTGTTTCTGTTGTTCGACTTCTTGCTTCAATGGCGAGTCGACCCCCGCAGCATCCGCCGCGTCAACAATCGCCGCTTCAGCGCTTTTGCCGACAACGTCTGCTTTAATGGCGGCGGCTTGCGCGGCCGCTTGCGCCGCCTCGGCTTGTTTCGTCGCTGCTTCGGCGCCGATTTCAGCGGCTTGCGCTTCTTTCGTGGCTTGTTCTGCCTGGGCCGTCGCGGCGACGGCGGCGGCTTCTGCAGCCTGCGCTTGTGCCGCAGCGGCTTCTTGTGCGGCGGCTTCTGCGGCGGCAACTGCAGCCTCTGCCTCAGGGCCTGTCGCTGCGGCGGCGGCTTCAGCGGCGGCAGCCGCCGCTTCTGCAGCTTGCGCCGCGGCTTCGGCTTGCGCCGCGGCTTCCGCCTGTGCGGCTTCTGCCGATTCCGCTGCTGCAGCGGCCTCCGCTTGCGCCGCGGCTTCGGCTTGCGCGGCGGCCTCGGCTTCAGCTTGTTTTGATTCTTTTTCCTGTTCTGCGGCAGCGGCTTGTTCGCGAACTTGTTGCTGCTCCTGACACGCCTCCGTCGCTTGCTCGACCACGTCTTGCGGCAAGGCTTCGCGGGCGTTCGGCAACGATTTCATGGCTTCGCCAAACGCCTGACCGAACTGACGTGCCGTCATCACGAACGGCTCCGACGGTGCCGTGTTTCTGCTCGCAACGCTCAACGCCTGAAACGCTTGGTTGATGGTCTGCGAGCCGCCGTCGTTGGTGATCGTCACCTCACCCACGATGTCCCCACGCTCGTTCGCCAGCGCGATGGTTATTTGACCGACGGTGTTGACCTTGCCGCCGCCCGCGGTGCCGCGGATACCGATGGTCGCGGTCGGCGTTTCAATGACCATCGCATCGACACCGGTCTTCGCAATCTGCCCGGAAACAAATGTAAATGCGCCCTGCAGCAAAGAAATCGCGGCCTGCCCCTGCTGGGCGCTCGGGTCATAGATCATTTCGTCCAAGACCATGCGACCGCCCTCGCCGAGCTAGAACGTGCTTTCGTCGGCGAACACGATACCAATCGCGCCACCGCCCGCCGTTTCGATCACGTCACCTTGAAAAACCGGATCACCGTTCCGCAGGGTCTCTTTTGTGCCGTCAGCGCGGGTAACTTCAACCTCGCCTTCGATGGTCTCGACGGTGCCGATGGGCTCGACCTGCGCAATATCGGTCGCCTGTGCGAATTCCGGTCCGTCGTTTCGAGGCCCCGCCAGCACGGTCGCGGCCTCGCCCCGCAGCACGATACCATCGGCGGTGCGAATGTCGAGCGGGTCGGCTTGGTTGAAGAAATCGCGAACAATGATCTGCTGGCCATCCGGGCCGAGGATCACCAGATCAGCGCCTTCGCGATCAAAATCCGCGCGTAGGAACCAAGGTCCGTCCAGGACCACATCTTGGCCTGGCTGCAGGGTCATCATTACCGGATCGCTTGCAGCGCCAGCGTTTGCGCCGCTGAGTATTCCGTCGCCCGGTGTAAAATTATTCAAGTACCTGCACCACAGAAATTAACAGTTTCCAGGCCGCCACGGCCCAAGTCACACCAACGCACTCTGCGTTTGCAAAAAATGCTCATATGCGACCTACCCCCAAATGATCCAAATGGATCGAAATTTGACCCAATCGTAGCACTTTACGCGATACCTTACGTCCGACTGTGACCATCATCACTTAGATATAATTTTAAGCAATTCCAAAACATTGGTATCTTGTATCGCAGCGCCTAACCTAACATGCGTTGCCTTAATAAACACTTGAACAATGACGATGCCAACCCGTCCCTTTCAACTGAGCATGAAACCGCCTCACATATGAACGCGCAGCGCTCAAATTCCGTCAAACGTGATATTCCCGATATCGAATGGATTTTCGGGTACGGCTCGTTGATGTGGCGGCCTGGTTTCTATCATTTAGAGCAGCATCCCGCGCGCCTGCACGGCTATCATCGCGCCGCCTGCATATACTCACGCCACCATCGCGGCACGGATACGGTCCCCGGCCTCGTTCTGGGCCTCGACACAGGGGGGTATTGCGATGGTATCGCCTTTAAAATCGACATTAAGCATCGCATGCAAATTATTGATTACCTTCATCAACGTGAGCTCATCGGTTACGCATACACACCGCTGACAACACCTGTGACCCTT
Source organism: Rhodospirillales bacterium (assembly GCA_017857825.1). Classification (GTDB taxonomy): domain Bacteria; phylum Pseudomonadota; class Alphaproteobacteria; order Rhodospirillales; family Casp-alpha2; genus UBA4479. The sequence goes on along the minus strand of JAFMCK010000102.1, from coordinate 3,469 downwards.
CCCCACGCCGAAGTCTCGGCATATACCTTTGTCGCGGATCCGGCCCACCCCCATTATGCCGGCAGCCTGGGAACCGAGGCTGCGGCGGCGATCATCATGCGGGCCCAAGGCTCAAGCGGCCTTAATCGGGATTACCTCATCAGCACCGTCGAAAAACTTGCCCAAGACGGGGTCGCCGAACCCGAACTCACAGAACTCTTAACAAAGGTGCGCGTGCTGACCGGCGAATTGGATCAAGGTGGCGGTATTTAATCACCGTTCCCTCGATGTGCTTAGCAGTAATCAACGTTCGTGTTATAGTCGAAAGTATTCAGCGATTCGTACGCGCTGTCAGCGCAAAATTAACCGGTCCTTAACCAAGCGACCCATAGGATGCAGTCATGTCAGAGGAAAGCGATTTTGGCTACAAGAGCGACGGCACCGTCAGCGAGATGGAAGCCGTTCTCGATGTTAAGCTTGAGGTGACAGCTGTGTTGGGCACTGCAGAAATGCCGATCAGTCAGATCCTAAAGCTGGGCCGAGGCGCGGTGGTGGAGCTTGGCCGAACGGTTGGCGAAGACATCGAACTTTATGCCAATAACCAGTTGATCGCCAAAGGTGAAGTTGTTGTGACCGAAGATCGACTAGGGGTCAGCATCAGCGACGTCATCAAAAATCCCTCGGGCAGACGCCAAGCGCTTACGCAAGGCAATTCGGATTAACCTCTTTCCGGGTAATGTGTGCTATGATTCAGTCCGCAGATATCTATAGAACCGCGACGCTTCTCATTCAAGAATACGGTGAACTTGCGCCTGCCGGCGCTTTTATCAAAGCCGATCAGCTTCGCGATATCGGGGATAACGACGGTCGCGATCTTTGGATGCGCGTCGCCCAAGTCGCCGAAGAATTGCTATCTGACGAGCGCCCGACAAACAGCGTCATGCATTGAGCATCCCTCGCGGCGAGCATGTTTGAGCGCTTTCGCCGCGTTATTTGGGCGTGACGCAGGCATAGGTCGTAATCACAGTCTGCAATAAATACGATGATTCAATCGGACTGCGTTGCACTTCGACGGGCACTTTATTGAATTTCGCACAGTGTTCCCTCGCTTGATTGGCAACAAGCACATTGTTTTCCGCCGAATGCCGAATGGAAATTCCGTCCGCGTCGGCGTTGACCACAGCACACCCGCCAAGCCCCAAAATACCGATGAGCAAGCTCGTTTTGCAAACTCGATCCAGATACGTGACATGTTTCATGGAATTCGCTTATCATGCCGCGTGTCTGCGCGACAAGCAGCGATGTGTCATGGGGTGCGATGATCGCGCCTAAAAGGAAACTTTGCCGATGTATTTGGGCTCAACCTTTTCCAAACTAACGAACGAAGAATGCAAACGACTGGTTGATGCAGGTGAGGTACGGACATACCGTTCTGGTGATGTGATTATTGGCGAAGGCGACACGTTACAGGCGTTGATGTTGGTTAAAACCGGCAAAGTTCGCGTCACCCGCACATACCTTGATGATTTGGCTGCGGAATTTGCCGGCCCTTTGGGTCCAGGTGAAGTTGTCGGGGAAATGTCGTTTATCGACGGCAAAGGTGCCAGCGCAAATTTGATTGCCGACGGCACCACGGAAATGCTCGTGCTGCCACGCGAACTGATAGATAAAATCTTGGCTGAAGAGCCCACATTAGCCGGGCGTTTTTATGAAAGCCTGTTTCTTGTTCTTGCCCGCAAGCTACGTGCGACCAACATGCGGGTGCTGCCCGTCGCACCTTAACTTTAATGCTTTTCCCTGAGCAAAATTAAACCAATTTCGACGGCAAGCCGTATACCCGCATAGTCAGTTTCGTCCAGCTAGGGAGTCGGCAACGTGCACACAAAATTGACGCACCAATTCATTTTATCAAGACGGGGTCTCTTTACGCTTGGCGCTCTCACGTGTTTGATGATCGCCCTTCTCGGCCCGCGCCCCGCCCATGCGTCGGAACATGCAGCGCTTTGGCAAAAATTGGGTGACGGCTCGCATTTTGCGATGATACGGCATGCTCTGGCTCCGGGTGTCGGCGACCCGGGTGAATTTGAGCTTCGTGACTGTACGACGCAGCGCAATCTTAATGACGAAGGGCGCGCCCAGGCACAGCGTATCGGCGCGTTGATTCGCGCCAATGGCATTGCTGTCGCCAATGTTTATTCAAGTCAGTGGTGCCGCTGCTTGGACACCGCCCGTTTAATGGCGCTGGGTGATGTCACGGAAATGCCGGCAATCAATTCATTTTATCAACGCTATCAAAATAGAGATAAGCAACTGGCGGCCTTCAACGATTGGCTGAATGTGGCCGATCTTTCGACACCGACGATTTTGGTGACGCATCAGGTTGTGATTTCCGCGATCACCGATGGGTTTACATCCTCTGGCGAAATCGTCATCGTCAGGCGGAATCCCAATGGTGCCGTTTCCTTGGTAGGGCGGGTTGAAACGCGCTGACGTCTTTGAGCCATCAATGCACGGCTTAAGAATCCATTAACCATATATGTCAGGCTATTTTCAGGATAAGCCGATACGCTGAAAATCAATAATTCAGTACGTCGGCAGCAAAAAGCGCGGCGTTTTTTTTCTTAGAGGCTGCGCGGCGTTATGATTGCACAACATCAAATTGAAGAGACTGTTTCAAGAAACGAGCTCCAACAGTTCGGCGCATTTGTTCTACAATACGTCCACGGCGATGCGCTACCCGACTACAAAGCCATGGATCTGATGCAGATCCCAAAGTTGGTTCCACACATCTGGGTTTATGACCTTCGCACCCAAAAAGGCCGTCAGCGACTGTTAAACAATTTCTGCGGCAGCCATATCGACGCTACCTGGCATACCAGCCTGCAAGGCATTTGCGACTTGGATTTCTTTGACGGCAATCCTACCATGGAGCAGATTGGCCAACATCGACTCAACTGCATCGAACATCGCCGTGCAGGCTATTCAAAGCGCTATATCGAATATAAGAAACCTAACGGTTGTCAGACGGTGCAATTTGGCGAATGTCTTATATTTCCATGTGCTACTAACAACGGTCCGGTAAATTGGGCCATTGGTTGCGGTGTCTATGAATCGACACAGTATACCGGTAAGAACATCTTCATCGAATTCTGAGGCCACATGCTGTTGAATGCAGACTTTTCCGAGCGCGTAACCCTCGATACCCACGCCATGGATTGGATTGACTCGCCCAGTTCCGGCGTGCAGCGCAAAATGCTGGACCGGGTCGGTGACGAGGTTGCGCGTGCCACCAGCGTCGTGCGGTTCGCACCGGACAGTTATTTCCCTGCCCATACCCACGGCGGCGGCGAAGAATTCATCGTCCTGGACGGTGTGTTTTCCGACGAATTCGGCGACTTCGGCCCTGGGTCTTACATCCGCAATCCCGTTGGCAGCCGCCATCAGCCGTTCATCAAGCAGGGCACCACGATTTTCGTCAAGCTGTGGCAAT
>JAFMCK010000101.1 GCA_017857825.1 Rhodospirillales bacterium | reverse complement strand
GGTGCCGGTCGCTGCCGAAGCCGCGCGGCCTTATATCGCGAACGTGCCGGCCACAATGACATCGATTATGAACGCTGCAAAATTCACCGAGGGTTTGGACCGAATGATCGGTGCGCTCGGCGATAAACTGGTCAAGGACGCCGCCGCCAAGGCGGAGAAAGCCGGGGTCAAAGAGGTCATCCCCGATGTCCGCAACGGCGACTACGCCGACCAAATACTGACCGCCGCCAAGGATGGCTCTGCAGACATGATCGTCATCGGCTCGCGCGGGCTGGGCCCGGTGAAGAAGCTTTTGATCGGCAGCGTTTCCAACAAGGTCGTACAACTCGCGCCCTGCACCGTCGTGATCGCGCGCTGAGTTTTATTTGATCGCATGAAGAATGAAAGGAAACGCATTATGACGACGGGTTTGGATGTTTTCGACACCACCGTTCAAGAATCGAACGTTTGGCTGAAAAATCTTATGCAGCAATTGGGTACGGATGATCGCCATCTTGCGTATCGCATGCTGCGTGCAACCCTTCACGCGCTGCGTGATCGTATCGGACCGGAAAACGCGGTTCACTTCGGCGCACAACTACCGATGTTGCTGCGGGGCCTGTATTACGAAGGCTGGCAGTTGCATTCACCGCAGACTAAAGAACGACACATGAGCGACTTTCTGCGACACGTCGAGGCTGCAGCCGGCCGCAACCTGGGCAGCGACACCGAAGACGGCGTGCGTGCCGTGTTCGACGTGATCTGGGATATGGTCGATCCGGGCGAGGCGGAAAAGCTGGTCGAAATGTTTCCGAAAAGTCTGCGCGAGCTATGGCCGCAACTCGGCTGAGCGATGCTTAGGCTTGCCGCTTGTCGGACCAGCTTCGCGCGATCAGCTTTCGTGTATAATCCAATCCGAAAATCAGCGGCACGCCCAGCCACGCGGCTGCATACACGTGCAAATCAACCGGGCCGGTGGCCAGTACCGAACTGACCGGCGGCGCATACAACACCGCCCACGAAAACACGATTTGCAGCACGATCCCCAAAATAATCAGCCGGTTTTCAAAAAGGCCGCGGTCCAGTCCAGATCCGAACCTGGACCGACGCCCGATCAGGTTGCCGATCTGCATCAGCAGGATCGACGCCAACGCGATCCCGGTCGCCGACTGATACAGCGGATCATTGGCCGCAATGTCGCCGCCCCATGTCCAGCCGCCGTCAACCAACACCCAAAAGAACAGCCCCATCGATACGGCAGCCTCGATCAAACCAAGAAACCCGTAACTGTGCAGAATAACTGCGCGGGTGAGAAGTCCTTCGCCCATCGCGCGGGGTGGCTCTTTCATGACTTCGGGCGTTGGTCGTTCCTGGCCGAGCGCAATCGACGGCACAATGTCGGTGCCCAAATCAATGGACAGTATCTGAATGACGTTCAGCGCCAGCGGCACCGGGAATAGCATAAACGCGATATAGGGAATGATTTCCGGCCCGTTCGAGACCAGCACGTAGTTGGTGAATTTTCGGATGTTGGCATGAATGGCGCGACCTTCCTCGATCCCGTTGACGATCGATGCGAAGTTGTCGTCCAGCAAAACCACATGCGCCGCCTCGCGTGCGACGTCGGTGCCGGACTGCCCCATGGCAATGCCGACATCGGCGGCTTTCAGCGCCGGCGCATCATTGACGCCGTCGCCCGTCACGCCGACGACGTTGTTTATCCGTTGAAAGGCGACGACAATTTTCATTTTCTGTTCGGGCGTGGTGCGGGCGAATATGTTGATGCCTTTTTGTAAGGCCTCGACGATTTCGTCTTCGCGCATCTCGGCCAACTCGCTGCCGGTGATCGTTGTTTTTTTACTTTGGGTGCCGGTTTCATCATCCGTGATGATGCCTGCGCGCTTGGCGATGGCGACCGCCGTTTCCGGATGGTCGCCGGTAATCATCACGATACCAATCCCGGCGGCGCGACACCTTGAAACCGCGTCGACGACCTCGTCCCGGAGCGGGTCTTCGAGGCAAATAAAACCGTGTAGCGTCAAGCCGCGCTCAAGCGCTTCGCGGTCGGTTTGCGCTGCCTCAGATGGCGCGAGGTTACGACCGGCAACGGCGATGACACGCCGACCGGACCCCGCCAGGCGACCGACGACGTCATCAATTCGGCTCAGTTCAGGTTCGTTCAAGCCAAGCATCGGTCGCAGCGCCTCCCAAGCCCCTTTCACGACGAAGCAGGGACCCTCGGCCCCCGGTGCGATGCCGGCGCTGCGCCGAAGTTGCAGATCGAACGGAAAGCTCTCGGCGATATCTTGCACGACTGCGGCCACATCGACATCGGCCTGTAGCGTCAGATGATCGGCAATCGCAACATCCAACGGGTCGCCGCTGGGACGGCCTTTCTCGAACGCCAGATCGCAGGCGGCGAGGGCATGCACCAACATCGCCTGCGCGTCAGCGTCGGTAAGGTTCTCGCCGTCGGCGCAGACGGTTTCGGTGATCGAAAGGGTGTTCTTGGTCAGCGTGCCGGTCTTGTCGGTGCAGATGACGTGTAGCGCGCCCAACGTCTCGACCGCGTTCAGGCTCTTCACCAGCACTTGGCGTTTCGCCATGCGCAGACTGCCCATCGCCAGCGACAACGTGAACGTCGGCAGCAATCCTTCGGGCACGTTGGCGACGATGATGCCCATCATAAACACCAGATTTACCCACAACGAGCGTTCGGCCAGTAGGCCGTATGCAAAAAACACCGCACCCATCGTCACGGCGATCAGGGTGAGGACGCGCACCATATGCCTAGTTTCGTATTCCAGCGGCGAGGTGGTCCGCGTCAATTGGCGCGACAGTTCCGCGATGCGTCCGAACTGGCTGCGCACACCCGTCGCAAAGACAACCGCACGGCCGTGCCCCCGCACCACGATGCAGCCGGCAAAAACAAGATTTCGTGCATCGACAAGCTCGGCATCCGTGGCATCGGCGTTCAGATCGATAGACAGCGCCTCACCCGTCAGCGGCGCATTGTTGACCATTAGACTGGCGCACTCGAAAAGCCGTGCATCGGCCGGGATACGGTCGCCTTCTCGAACCTCGATCACGTCGCCCGGCACCAGGTCGACGGCTTCGATGGTGGCCGATGTGCCGTTCCGCATCACCGTCACGGTATGCGGCAGGAATTTTCTAAGCTCCTCCATCGCGCGCTCGGCGCGGTATTCCTGAACGAAGCTGAAAAGCGCGTTCAGACACGCCACCGCGATCAGCGCCCACCCCAGAACATTCATGCCCTCGTCGGGTTGCAGATGATCGGCGACGAAGCAGATCACGGCGGACACCAGCAACAACAACGTAAAGAACTGCGTGAACTGATACAAAAGCCGCTGCGGCCAATCGAACGCGCGGTCGGCTTCGATGGTGTTTTTGCCGACTTGGCGTCGCCGCTCGGTAACGTCTTCGTCGGATAAGCCGCCGGCGCTGGACTGCAGGCGTGAAAAGACGTCTTCTGCCGAGGTTTCCTGAATTTGTCCGCGCGCGTCAACCACTTGCCTTATCCGCTCTGTCGATGGATCGCAATGTCACACGGCGTTTGATTTAAAAGACGCTCGATCGGATCGTTGCGGCGGAATCCTCTGCGCAGGCTGGACCCCATGGCCTCGACGATGATCAGATCGGATTTATAGGCGCAGGCATCGATGATGACTTCGCGGACCCAGTCTTCGGACACCCGCGCCGAGGTATCGACTAGGATGTCCGGGTTGTCGAGCTGTTGCGCAAGATGCCGCCCGACCGCCGTGACCAGACTGTCTCCCTGCAGCCGAAGCTGTTTCATCTCGCGTGCCGTCAGGCGGCAATAGCGGTTCGCCGAAACGGTCAGTGCATGAAACACCCGGCAATGTCGCACCGAGGTGCCCAACTGATGCAACAGATTGACGCCGCCGGAAATCCCCAGCGGCCGCCCCGCAACGGGCAGCAGAATATTGTGCGGATTGCCGAGAAGCCCCGGCTGGACGATCCGAAACGCAACCGTGTTCAATGCCGCATTTCGCATCAATTGGAACGCCGCAGTGCCGAACAAATAGCCGCGCGCATCGCCACGTGTGCGAACGCTGCAAACGATCAGCGTACCGCCCGGGTCGTCCAGCGCACGGATGACGCCCTCGGCGACGCTGACCGCTTGGATCAACCTCACGTCGGTCGCGATGCCTCTGTCATGGCAGGCGGTTTGAATGCGATCTATTTTCTCGACCAGCGCTTCGGACGCGAATTCTTTTTCGATGACCGAAACAATGGTCAGCACGCGCTGTTTACTGTTGGATGCAAGATGAATTGCGTATCTGGCGACCCAGTCGCCGTTGATCGATCCATCGTAGGCAAACAGCACTTTCATTGTATTGCCGCCATGGGGTGAAGCGGTGATGCGGTGCCGGTCGTCAGCCACGCGATTGCCAGACCGATCAACGCGGCGAGCCCGAGCGGCAGGGCGACAAAGCGGATCATCACCTTGCCGCCGAGCGATACCGATAGCCCCCCCTTGACCAAGCTGTTGACGCTCGCAGCGACGATGACGGCGAAACCGGCGGGGCCGATGATGTCGGGTGCCGTTGCCAGCCGGGACATCGCCAAGGTGACGGCATCCACATCGGCAAGGCCCGAAACGGCACTGACGACGATCAGCCCCGGATGCCCGAAGTGGGATTTGATACCCTCCGACGCCAACACGATCAGCGCCAGAAAGCCGCCGAACAAAAACGCCGGCCGCAGTTCAAGTGGATTGCTCAACACCGGCTCGTCGGCGGCGACGGCGCGTTTCTCCTTCGCGTGCCACTGCCACCAGGCAGCCAGACCCAGCACCGCAGCCATGCTGAGGCAGGGCAGGATGATCGCCTCTAACATTCGCATATTGACCACCGCCACCACGAGCAGCATCCGCGCCGGCATGGTGGCGCACGCAACCAGGATCGCGGGCGCGAGTGTGGTCGCGGATTTCGGCGACTTTCGGCTCGCACGTGAAAAATGCATGGTCAACACGGTCGAGGATGCCAGCCCCGAAAAAAGCCCCGTCAGCAGCGCCCCGGTATTAGGGCCGGCAATCCGCATGGCGAAATACCCGCTGAACGAAATCAGTGCGATCAGCACCACCATCCACCATATTTCATAGGGGTTGAGCGCCTGCCACGGCCCGAACGAGCGGTTCGGCAAGATCGGCAATACGACCACGGACATCAGCAAAAGTTTCAGTGCGGCGCGAATTTCGATCGGTGTCAGCGCCTGGATCCAGCTATGAATTTCCGCCTTCGCACTCAGCAAAATGGTCGCGATCACGCCGGTGGCGGCGGCTTCGAATAAATATCCCGATGTCGCTGCGGCACCCAAAACGAACGTCAGCAGGCCGGCGACGACACTGGTGATGCCGACTTCGCGGGTTGCGTCCGCCTTGCCGCTTTGCTGCACCCACAACGATATGCCGTGCGCGGCGATTAGAATGACCGCGATACTGAACGCCGAAAACCCAAGCAGAAAAGGCTCGCCGTCGATGGAAAAAAGGCCGGCAAAGCCGCCGACGAGCCCAATCAGACCGAATGTCCTGATCCCGGCAATGCGTGTGCCCTCGGGCCCGGCACGCTTCGCCCAGCCACGCTCAAGACCGATCAGTGAACCGATGGCCAGGGATACCGCCAAAAGTATGATTGCATCTAAAGCCAGCATGCGTTCCTCCGAGATATCAAAGACCTTCAGCTCACAAGGACGTACTGACCGGGGGCGTCGCCGTGCCCGTATTCGCTCCCGACCACCGGCGGACACAACGCCGGCATCGTTTCCTTGGATTTGTCGCTCAACCAGCCTTCCCACGCAGGCCACCAACTGCCGTCGTTAACGGGTGTGATTTCGAGCCAGTGGTCCGGGCCCATATATGGAGCGTCGGCGAATTTCGTGGAAATGCGGTAATGGCGGCCTTCGTGTCCGGGCTCGCTTATGATGCCGGCGTTGTGTCCGCCGTTGGTCAAAAGGAAAGTGACCTCGGTGTCGGTGATGCTTTTTATTTTATAGACCGACCGCCATGGCGAGACGTGATCCCATTCGGTCGCGACGACGAAGATCGGGACGCGTATATCGGTCAGCGACACCGCACGCCCGTCAACCTGATAGTTGCTGCGGGCAAGGCTGTTCTCAAGGAAAAGCCGGCGCAGATATTCCGAATGCATTCGGTACGGCAGCCGTGTCGCGTCGGCGTTCCAGGCCATCAGATCGGTCATTTCGCGGCGCCGGCCGAGCAAGTATTCGTGGACCAGGCGCGACCAGACCAGATCGTTGGAGCGCAGCAACTGAAACGCACCCGACATCTGCTTTGTATCCAGGTAGCCCTGTTCCCACATCATGTCTTCGAGGAATGTGACCTCACTCTCGTCGATAAACAGCATCAACTCGCCGGCATCGACGAAGTCGGCTTGTGCGGCCAAAAGACTGACCGAACTAAGCCGCTCATCCCCGTCGCGCGACATTGCGGCGGCGGCGATTGCCAACAGCGTGCCGCCCAAACAATACCCCAGGGCCTGCACTTTTCGGTCCGGCAAGATCTTGGAGATCATATTCAGCGCCGACATCACGCCGAGTTCCAGATAATCGTCCATGCCAAAGTCACGCGCGTTGGTGCCGGGGTTGAGCCATGAAATCATAAATACGGTGTGACCGCGCTCTATCAGATAGCGCACCAGTGAATTGTTCGGCGACAGGTCGAGGATGTAATATTTCATGATCCACGCAGGCACGATCAGCACTGGCTCCGCATGCACGGATTCGGTCGTCGGGTGGTACTGGATCAGTTCGATCAGGTTGTTGCGGTACACCACCTTTCCCGGCGTCACGGCGACGTTTTTACCGACCACGAACTTCTCGCTACCGACCGGCGGGCGACCGGCGATGGCGCGTTCCCAATCTTCGATGAAATTCAAGTAGCCACGGTTCAGGTTCATGCCGGCTTCCTGGATCGTCTGGCGTAGGATTTCGGGATTGCTGAGAACAAAATTCGACGGCGAAAAAAGATCGAGAATTTGCCGCGCCGCAAAGGACACCGCTTGTTCGTGGTGCTTGGAAACACCGGGTACGCCGGTTGTCGCGTTGTGCCACCATTGCTGGTTCAGCAGAAAGCTTTGATAAATCATATCGAACGGCCAGCGCTGCCATTCCGGGTCCGAGAACCTTTTGTCTTGCGCCAGCGTGCCGATACAGGCTTCGCAGTGCGGATCGACCGCACGTTCCGCCATATGCCGCGCCAGGCGCAACGCCTTGCGGATCGCCTTTTGCACCAACCTGCCTTGTTTGCCGGGCGCAATCGCAAGGTGCTGCTGCCAATCCGCATAAGCCTGCGCCAACGCCGCCGGCGAAAGGCCGAACGTCATGTGACCCAGCACCGCATGCGTCAACCGATCCAGGGTTTCCGGCGAGACCAGTTGAATATCGGCGTCCTGTTCATGGTCGAACACCGGCATGAGGGTCGGTTTTGCGGCGCGCGTATCGTCGGCTTTCGATAAAGACCGGGCGTCCGCTGCGGCTTCTTTTTTGGCAACGGCGACGGTGTTCGAAGACGCCGGGTCTTTCATGAAAAGTGCTCCTGTGTCGGGATGGTAGGGCAGGGGTGCGCTATTCGACGATCCGCCAAGTCCCGTCGGCGCGTCGACAGGCGACCCCGGTGCCGTTTTCGGCTTTGCCCTCAACGTGGATGATCTGGCTGAATTCACGGCAATACAGCCCGTCTGCGGAGGTGCCGTCGCGTACTGCGGTTACCGAGCCGTAGTTGCCGCTATCCGGGTTGTTCCAGGTGATCCGTTGGCCGAGCGGAGCCGACTGGGCGCGGTTCGCGGCCTGATCGGCTTTCATGCGGTCGACATCGTCGAGCGAGCGCCCAATCTCGCTGCCCGCCAGCGCCCCAAGCAGAACGCCGAGACCGGTCGACGCGAGGCGCCCCTTGCCGCTGCCGAACTGCGCGCCGAGCAGACCGCCGAGGGCGGCGCCGGTAATGGCGGATATGGATTCCTTTTGGCCGCGTTGTTCGCAGCCGGTGGCCAAAAGCGTGGCGAACAGTACCCCGATCACGAGCAGATACACACGGATCAGGCCCCAGATATCGGTTTCGGATTCATAACGATGATCTTCCATGACGAAATCTCCTTCGATGGTTCAATAGCAAAGCGCTAATGCACAAGCAGCGCTGGGATCGGGAAATCTTTCGCCACTTCGCGCGTCATGCCGCCGAAGAAAATTTCGCGCAATCGACTGTGGCCGTAGGCACCCATGATGACCATGCTGGCCTCCATGCGTGCGATCTCGTCCTTGAGTGCGGCGAATTCCGCGCGATCACCTTTTTCCGCGATCACGGATTTTGCCGACAGGCCGTTGGTTATTAGGGTGTTACATAGGTCCGCCGGATCAATGTCGGTGGTCTTGGTCTCTCTGATTGAAAGCACCGTGACGGCGTCCGATGCGACCAACATAGGCATTGCCATGCCGACAGCGCGCGCCGCTTCGCGCGAGCCGTCCCAGGCGATGACGATGTGCCGCTTGGCGGTGGCGAAGTCTTCGTCCGGTACCACGAGGACCGGGCGTCCGGACTGAAACAACGCGGTCGAGATCACAAAATCGAGTTCCGATTTGTGATCTTGATTGCGGCTCGTGACGACCATGTCGGCAACCCGTGCGGCTTTCGCCAGATGCATATCCATGGCGCCTACGAAGTCTGCGAAATTTGTACTGGCTATGGTTTTTTTGCCATGACCCGGGTCAGCGACAATAATGTTATTATGCTGACGCCAAGCATCGAAGGTTCTTTGCGCCGATGCGCAGACCGCTTGCGCGCGCGCGTGTGCCGCCGTGATCAAGGTTTCGACCACGTCACCGGAATAGCCGTCACCATATATGGCCGGCACGATGTTCGGGTCGGCGCGAAACAGGCGGACGTCGAAATGCGCCGTCGGAATAATCTGCGACGCAGCATCTAGTACATGCCGATCAACATCGGTGCCGCTCATCGGAACGAGTATGCGCTGCATTAAGGCTACTCCTTAAAATGCGGCGACATTAAAGGCTTACTGTTGCCGCCTTCGCGTATCATTCCCGCGATGGCAGCAAGCGCCCATGAGCTTTATCAAGATTGAATCGTTTTTTGATTTTTCGCCGTCAGGCGTAGCTTCGCCGTGCTTACATTTCTTCCCAAAGGCGTTGTTCGAAGGCGAGTTCGTCTTCGTACTCTTCGAGTTCGCTGTCCGGAAAATCGGTGATGCTGACGACATCGTATGCACCACCCTGCTCGCGCGGTACGACGACGTGGCGAATGCGGTATTCCTTCATCATGCGGACGGCCTCGAACCCGTCGCAACTGCAATCCAGGCACTTCGGGTTTGGGGTCATGACCTCGGATACTTTTGTGGCCACCGGGTCTCTGCCGATATCGAGGACCTCTTGGACGAAGTTCGCGCCGGTGAATATGCCGACAAGTTTGGCGCCATCGACCACCAGTGCGGCACCGATGCGGCGGTCCTGCATTTCGCGGACCACGTCGACGACGCACGTCGCCGGATCGACGCATAGGGTGTTCCGCTCTGAGACGATGTCGCGAAGTTTGTGATGCTGCATGGTCGGGTCCCCAAGTTTTTCAGGATAAGTAGGCAGAATAAGATGATCCCAAAATCGCTCGGCATTGGCCTTAATATACATCAACGACGGTAAAGATGCGCATGGCTAGAGTCCCGAATGGATAGACGTATTGGGGTCTGCAATGAGTGAGCAGCAACAAGGCGGCTGGAAGCATAATATCTTCGAATGGCTTATTGCCGGGCTGATCGCGTATTTGGTGTTGTCTTTGTTTGTCGGATCGCAGCCAAGCGGCGGCACGGTTGCCTATACCGATTTCAAAACCATGGTGACCGAGGGCAAAGTCGATAGCGTGGTCTTTCACGGCCAACGGGTCGAGGTTCGGCTGACCGACGACAGAACCGGGGCTGACGGACGTCCCACCAAAGCCATCACGACGTACCTTCCCCCCATAGATGACCCGGCGTTGCTTCCGTCGCTACAATCGAACGGCGTCAAGATACGTGCGAAGGTCCCGGAAGACGGCGCCGGCTCGGTCTTTTTACGCATGCTGCCTTGGCTGATGATCCTGGGATTTTGGTTTTTCCTGTGGCGGCGCATGTCGGGCGTGTTGCCGGGCGGCGGCGTCGGACGTGGCGGTGTCGGCGACTTTTTGAAAGGCCGCATAAATGACGTTGAAAAAGACGAGGGGCCGAGAATTCGCTTCGCCGATGTCGCTGGCCAAGATAATGCGAAGCGCGAGGTTGCCGAACTGTTGGCGTTCTTGCGCGACCCGGAACGCTACCGGCGTCTAGGCGCCGAAGTGCCGCACGGGATTTTGCTGCAAGGCCCGCCGGGTACCGGCAAGACGATGCTGGCCCGTGCCCTAGCCGGCGAGGCGGGTGTGCCGTTTTTCCATATGTCCGCGTCTGAATTCATCGAAATGTTCGTCGGCGTGGGCGCATCGCGCGTCCGCAATCTGTTCGACGAGGCAAAGAAGCACCAGCCCAGCATTATCTTCATCGACGAACTCGATAGCGTCGGGCGGGTGCGCGGGGCCGGTTTCGGTGGCGGTCATGACGAACGCGAGCAGACTCTCAATCAGATATTGGCCGAAATGGACGGCTTCGAGGGGCGGGAGGCAGTTGTCGTGTTGGCTGCCACCAACCGCCCCGACGTGCTGGACCCGGCGTTGCTGCGACCGGGCCGATTCGACCGTCATGTGACGCTAGACCTACCCGACCTGAAAGGCCGCCAGCAGATTTTGAGCGTGCATGTTCGAAACGTGCCGCTGGCCGATGATGTGGACCTCGCGAAGGTTGCTGCGGCGACCCCCGGGTTT
>JAFMCK010000100.1 GCA_017857825.1 Rhodospirillales bacterium | reverse complement strand
CATGTTCTGGCGGTACATACCAAGACGTCAGTGCAAGCCCCGAATCCGTCTTCAGCACACGCACCTGCGCCTGGGGCACCATCGTCGTAGCGGGTGACGGTAAACTATTGCCGGGCCGATACATCAAGCCGCGCTGAAAAGCGAACAAGGCGATCAGCACTGCCGCATAGACCAACAGCGCCCAGAGCAATATGGAGATCACGCCGCGCACGCCCAAGCCCAACGAAGCCTAAATTTTAAATCTATTGGGAAGCACATCGTTGCGCGCTACTGCGGATTGACGGTGCGCGGGGTTTTGTCGAACAAAAACGTCGGGAACGGTTGGCTTTTGGCATCCGTGGACACATCGCCCGCTGAAATCCCAGTTTGCGGCGCAGAGGGCTGACGCCCGGCACCGGCCGGCACTTGCACCTCAAGCTTTGGGAAAATGGGGTTCGGCGTGGGGGCGGATGCCGCACCCGTATTTGCCGGCACACCCGAAAGGACAGACTGGGGTGCATTGGGCGCCGCCGTGCGGGCCGTCTGCACAGTACATTCAAAGCCGGCAGCAATCGGGGTCATCAGTGGGCAAAGCTCGTAATTTTGTCCGATAAAGACCGCGTCCAAACCAAAACGACCACATTCATTTACAGCCAACATCCGAACCTGCTCGGGCGTGGCGCTGCTTTTCGCATAGCAGACATAAATCTCGCTATCTTCTTGGCGCACAGGGCCTGTCACAAAAGAGGCGGACTCCCGGTCGAATTCAGCGGTGTTTTGCACATATGGCTCACCGCCCGCGCAACCACCAAGCGTGATGGCGAGGGTTGCAAGCATGAGCGAGGATACTGAAAACTTTTTGATCATAACGTCTGTATATCCTGCGTGGCGACACTCGCCAAGCCTCGGCGCACCTGCATGTTTCTGGCAAAAATCGTATTTGGTCGACGTTTGTGTGCTCCAACGCCGTGCGTTTCTCGTAGTGACTATGTAAACTCGCCATCAAGCCAAACTTAGTTCACCAAGGAGAGACGTTTTATGAGCGATCCGATTTTGGTCGCGATCACCGGTGCTTCCGGCGCCGCGTACGCTGTCGAGATCCTGCGCATCTTGCAGGCGGTGAATCACCCGGCGCACTTGATCCTCAGCGAAGTCGGCCGTCGCACCTTGGAAATTGAAACCGACGTCAGTATCGACGAGGTCAAAGCGATGGCCACAGAGGTGCATTCCAACAAGGATCAAGCCGCGTGCGTATCCAGCGGTTCATATCGCATGAAGGGCATGATCATCGCACCTTGCTCGATCAAGACGCTATCCGGCATCGCCAACAGCTATGCCGACAACCTGGTGATTCGGGCTGCCGACGTAACCCTCAAAGAACGGCGCCCGCTGGTATTGATGGTTCGCGAAACGCCCCTGCATATCGGCCACATCGATCTGATGCGCCGTGCCACCGAAGCCGGTGCGACGATCTTTCCGCCAATGCCGGCGTTTTATAACCGCCCCACCACGATTGAAGAGTTGATCCGCCAAAGTGCCGGTCGTGCGTTAGATATTTTGGGCGTCGACCACGAAGAAATCGAACGCTGGACGGGCCCGAACTAGAACAGCGGCCCGTTTTGCACGAGCGTGGAAAAATTATCCGCATCCAATGGCGGGCTAAGAAGATAGCCCTGCACTTCGTCGCACTTATGCGCAGTTAAGTGCGCCAATTGCGCTTCGGTCTCGACCCCTTCGGCAATGACGTTAATACCCAGGCAATGCCCGACGGCGATCACGGCGGACGCGAGCCCGCCCGCGTTATCCGACGCCGCGATGTCCGAGACAAAGGTGGTGTCGATCTTAATACCGTCCAATGGGAAATTCCGAAGATAACTCAGCGACGCATACCCGGTGCCAAAATCATCCGCCGTCAGGTGCACGCCCATCGCACGAATATCACGAAGTGAGCGGATCACATCTTCGGCGCCTTCCATGATCGCGCTTTCGGTGATCTCGAGTTCAAGTGAATCGGGCACGATCCCGGTATCGGCGAGCACACGACTTAAATCGTCGTTAAAACTCTCACGTGCGATCTCGCGAGCCGACACATTAACTGCGATGCGCAGGAACGGCAGCCCAGCGTCTTGCCACGCTTTGGCCGCCTTGCAGGCCTCCACCAATACCAAATGGCCAAGCGGATTGATCAACCCTGCATCTTCGGCCAACGGAATAAAATCCGCCGGCATGATCAGGCCCGACTCCGGGTCCTGCCATCGCACCAATGCTTCGGCACCGACAATTGCCCCCGACGCGACAGAGACTTTGGGCTGGTATTGCAGCTTCAAATCGCCGTTTTCGATGGCGCGGCGCAGCCGATTGACCTGCGAACGTCGCTCCCGCATCTCGCCGGTGGTATTATCGTTATAGAACTGATACGTGGCGATGCCGGTTTGCTTCGCAAGATCGACAGCAGCCTGCGCACATCCAATTAAGCTGTCGGCATCTTGGCCGTTTTCAGGCGCTAAGGCGATGCCGACGCTGGCGCTCAGGCGCACCGCATCCCGGGCTCCCTTGACCTCGTAGGGTGCTGACAAATAAGCGATTAAGCGCGCCGCCACGGCCGAAATGCGTTCATGCGAGCGAATACCTGGGACGAGCACCATAAAGGTATCTTCGATCAACCGCCCGACAAAATTAGTCGCCCGCATACTGCCGGCGATCCGGCGTCCGGCTTCGATCAGCACCGCATCGCCGACGGCGCGCCCATGTGCGCGGTTCACTTGATCAAAACCGTCCAAGTCGACGCACAACACGGCGACGCCCTCCGCCACCGCATCCTCATCGGCTAAAATTCGCACCAATCGGGCACGGATGAAGTCGCGGTCCGGCAAGTCGGTCAGCGGATCCAGACGCCCGGCTGCCGGCTGGTCGGCGTTTGGGTTTTCGGAAATACCCGCGACGGCAATCCAGCCGGCAATGGCGGCGCGGCTATCGAAGACCGGGGTGAGACGAAATCGCACTTTGTTGACTTTCGCGCCGGTGGGCAAAGTCAAAGATGCCACTTCCCAAGCGCAGCCGTTATCCAACGCGGACGTGATCGCTTCACCATTGCCCAGAATATCCGCCAAAAGTTTACCGACGAGCGCGCTGCAGTGTTTATTGAACAACGCTTCCATCGAATCGTTCACGGCGGTGATGCGCCCGTCCAAATCTAACGTAGCGGCGGCATCCGTCATCAGATGCAAAAGTGCGGCACGGAACAGCGATTGGTCACGCTGCTCGCGCAGCGTGGCGTCGTCGTCAGGTTCTGCGTCGGACTTGATCATGAATGCGGTAGGCCTATGGTTATGCGCTTGGAGACTAGAAGCTTCGGCGCCTAAAACCAAGCCCGACTGAGACGCTTATTGCGCGCGGAAATCTTGAATGCAGCGCGCAGGCATGCGAGCCTTAGCGCCTCGGAGGAAAACAACATGACCATCAGACGTCACCACGACATGGGCGGATTAGACGCTGGCACCGTCGAGCCCGTCGAACACGATTATGCGATATGGGAAAAGCGTGTCGATGCGATCGTCAAGCTGATGTCGACAGAAGACCGCCCGTATCTGTCGACCGATGAACTTCGCCGCGGCATCGAAGAACTAGGCCCCGGCGTGTATGACGAATTGAATTACTACGAACGCTGGATTTCATCGGCGACCAATTTGATGCTGGAAAAAGGTGTGTTCAGCGTCAAAGAATTGGGCCGCAAAATGGCCGATGTTGAGTCACGCTGGCAGGCCGCCGGCGCTAAACCGCAATGAGCGCCGCCCGCTTCCAAAGCGGCGACACCGTCGCCGTATCCGCCGCCTATCCACCGGGCCACGTGCGCACGCCGTATTTCATCCGCGGCAAATCCGGTGTCGTCGACAGCATCGCCGGTGCCTACCCGAACCCCGAAGAACTCGCCTATGGCCGCGACGGCATGCCGGCGTTACCGCTGTACCGAGTACGATTTAAGCAAACCGACGTATGGCCGGACTACGCAGGCCCGGCAAACGATACGGTGGTGATCGATCTTTATGAACCCTGGTTGGAGCCCACATCATGAGCCCGCACGATGGCCCCGGACACGATCATGAACATGATCATGGCCCGCATCCGTACCAGCCCGATATCGAAGACAGCGGCTACACCGAACGCATGGTGATGGCGCAAGCGGTCGAAGAGCTGCTGATCGAAAAAGGCATCATCACCGCCGACGAAATGCGCGCCCAGGTCGAGTTGATGGACAGTCGCGAACCGGCATTGGGCGCCAAGGTTGTCGCCCGCGCTTGGGCCGACCCCGCATTCAAGCAACGGCTGCTTGAGGACGTCAATAAAGCGGCAGCTGAAATGGATATCGATACCGGCCATATACCGATCCGCGCCGTTGAAAATACACCCGACGTGCACAACGTGATCGTCTGCACACTATGTTCATGTTATCCGCGCCTGCTGATCGGCCTGCCACCTGATTGGTATAAATCGCGGGCATACCGTAGTCGCACCGTGCGCGAGCCGCGGGTCGTGCTGGCCGAGTTCGGTACCGAGATCGCAGACGACGTGGAAGTCCGCGTGCATGACTCGACCGCCGATCTGCGCTATATGGTGCTGCCGATGCGCCCTGCGGGCACAGATGATTGGGATGAAGATCGGCTCGCAGAACTGGTCAACCGTGACAGCATGATCGGCGTTAGTCTCGCCAGCGAACCTAAATAGCTAAAATACTTAACAATACGAGGGAACGATGTTGCAAACGCCGCAGTTCAATTTTGAAGACCCATTTTTGCTGGAAAACCAGCTGACCGATGAAGAGCGCATGGTGCGCGATACCGCACGGGATTACGCGCAAGACAAACTGATGCCGCGCATCCGCGACGCGTACCGCAACGAAACCTTCGACCGAGAGATCATGAACGAGATGGGCGCGCTCGGCTTACTCGGCCCGACAATCCCTGACGAATACGGCGGGGCTGGCGTCAACCACGTATGCTATGGCCTGATCGCGCGCGAAATTGAGCGCGTCGACAGCGGCTATCGTTCTGCACTCAGCGTGCAGTCTTCGCTGGTGATGTATCCGATCTATGCATATGGCTCTGAAGAACAAAAGCAGAAGTACCTGCCACGCCTGGCTACCGCCGAAATCATCGGCTGCTTCGGCCTGACCGAGCCCGATTTTGGTTCCGATCCCGGCGGCATGAAAACACGTGCTGAAAAGATCGACGGCGGCTATCGCTTGAACGGCTCCAAGATGTGGATTTCGAATTCACCGATCGCCGATATCTTTGTGATCTGGGCGAAGCTTGACGGTAAAATTCGCGGCTTCATCGTCGAAAAAGGCACGAAGGGTCTCTCCAGCTCGAAGATCGAAGGCAAGCTATCACTCCGTGCGTCTGTCACCGGCGACGTATCGTTGGACGATGTCGAAGTCGGCGAAGATGCGATCCTGCCCAACGTCGAAGGCCTCAAGGGCCCATTTGGATGCTTGAACAAAGCTCGCTTCGGTATCGCCTGGGGCGTGTTGGGTGCCGCTGAATTCTGCTGGCATGCCGCACTGAACTACACGCTTGAGCGTAAACAGTTCGGCCGTCCGCTCGCCAACAATCAATTGATCCAAAAGAAGCTCGCCGATATGCAGACCGAAATCACACTCGGCTTGCAAGGCGTGCTCCGCGTCTCACACCTTCTGGACGAGGGACTATGCGCACCGGAAAACATCTCCTTGATGAAACGCAACTCAACCGGCAAAGCGCTCGACATCGCACGCATGTCCCGCGACATGCACGGTGGCAACGGCATCTCGGACGAGTATCACATCATGCGCCACATGATGAACTTAGAAACCGTGATTACCTATGAAGGCACCCATGACATCCATGCCTTGATCTTGGGTCGTGCACAAACTGGCCTGCAGGCGTTTACGGGGTAATTGGCAGGAGAGTCCCGGAGAGCCGCTCAGCGATCTGGGACTTCCCTCTTCCCCTCCTATCACAATTGCGCCCAGCACCCGCTCGGGCTAGGCTCATCAGATGCAGTTGGATGTCATCTTCGATACGGTCTGTCCGTGGTGCTATATCGGCAAGCGCCGCCTTGAGCGCGCGTTGGCGATGCGCCCCGACGTGTCGATCGATATTCGCTGGCGACCATTTTTGCTAAACCCCGACATGCCGCCAGGCGGCATTGATCGCACGGCATACCTGGTGAAGAAATTCGGCAGCGAAACACGGGTACGTCGTGTATATGGGGCAATTAACGAAGCCGGGCAGTCCGTCGAGATCGACTTTGCCTTTGACCGCATCCGTCGCACACCGAACTCCGTGACCTCCCATCGGCTGATCCGCTACGCGGCACGCACCATCGATCCGGCGCCACTGATTGAAGCGCTCTATAAATCATACTTTACCGATGGCGCCGACATCGGCGCGGTCCCGGTGCTGGTCGAAATCGCCAGTCGCATGGGACTGGATTCCGGCGCCATTGAAACCTTGCTCGACAGCGACCGCGACATCGACGAGGTGCACGAAGAAAATGCCCGCGCGCACCGGCTTGGTATCAACGGCGTGCCGGCGTTCCTGTTCCAAGGTGACATGGTGATCTCCGGTGCACAGGAACCTGAAGTCTTGGTGCGCGTGCTGGATGCCGCCAACGTCGGCAAAATGGCGGCGACCGACGACGTGCTGTCGACATGAGCGCACTGCATCAAATGACCATGAGCTACGTCGCAGAAGAAGACCGCATTTTATTTCGGCTCTCAACCAAAGATAAAAAAGAATATCGCATGTGGCTGACGCGACGGTTCATCGGTGTGTTGTGGGGCGCGCTCGGCAACACATTCGCCGCCAAAGAAGACCTCGTGCGCATCACCGACAACGCCGTCAAAGATGCCGTACTCGGCATGAAACACCAAGAAGCCGTGCAGAACACCGACTTCGAAACCCCGGTGTTAGAAGATGTCATCGACACCACATCGAATACCGGCCCGTTGCTGGTGACCGGCGGCAAGGTGCATGCAGGCGACAAAGTGACAGGGTTGGTCTTCACAACCAAAGACGGCTCTGACGTGCGCTTTAATCTCAACGAACAACTGCTGCACGCGCTCTGCCACCTGATCGTCACCACCTGCCAACGCGCCGGCTGGAACCTTGATCTTACGCTGGGTGATCCCAACGTCGTGGTGCCGACGGGTGAAGCCTTGGTGCACTAGACGGTCCGCACGCCCAAGGGCACATTCCCCTCTTCCTTCGTCATCCCCGCTTTCGCGGGGATTAAGAACATCAATTACCCATTCACCCCAGCGAGATCGCGGGCGAGGTAGGTTAGGCCGTGCATGCGCTCTTTCGGTGTATCCCAACTACGCGAGAACACCAGCTTGTGGTCAGTGCGGAGCTTGGCGGTACCTTTTTGTTTGGTGATCCAATCGACCAAGGCGCCCGGGTCTTTGACCTGATCGTTATGGAACTGCACCACGGCCCCTTTCGGCCCAGCGTCCAGTTTGGAAATCCCGGCACGGCGGCAATGGTTTTTGATTTTCACGACTTCGAGCAGGTTTTCCGCCTCGGCCGGGATCGGACCGAAGCGGTCGATCAACTCGGCAGCGATGCTTTCCAATTCGTCGGCGTCTTTGATCCAAGCGATGCGGCGATACAGTCCCATGCGCACGGTCAGGTCCGGCACATACCAATCGGGCAACAGCACCGGCATGCCGAGCGAGACCTGCGGCGACCATTCCCCATCGTCGGTATCGACGCCACCGCGCGCTTCGGCGACGGCTTCTTCGAGCATCTGTTGATACAACTCAATACCGACTTCGCGGATGTGGCCCGACTGCTCGTCACCCAACAAGTTGCCGGCACCGCGGATATCCAAGTCGTGGCTGGCCAAAGTGAAACCGGCGCCCAGGCTATCTAAGGTCTGCATCACCTCGAGCCGTTTTTCGGCGGACTTGGTCAGAATTTGGCCCGGCGGCAGTGTCAGATACGCGTACGCCCGCGTCTTGGAGCGCCCGACCCGGCCCCGCAACTGATATAGCTGAGCCAAACCAAACATATCGGCACGGTGAATGATGATCGTGTTCACCGACGGCAGATCGAGCCCGCTTTCAATGATGTTGGTCGACAGCAGCACATCGTACGCGCCATCATAAAATCGCGAAATAATATCTTCGAGATCCTTCACCGGCATCTGCCCGTGCACCATCGCGACTTTCACTTCAGGGACCAACGTCGCGAGCCGATCTGCCAACTTTTCCAAATCATTGACGCGCGGGCACACATAGAAGGTCTGCCCACCCCGGTATTGTTCGCGCAAAATCGCTTCACGAATAATCACCGAATCAAAAGGCATAACGAAGGTACGTACCGCGATGCGATCCACCGGCGGCGTTGCGATCAGGCTCATTTCACGAATACCCGTCAGCGCCATTTGCAGCGTGCGCGGTATCGGCGTTGCCGTCAGCGTCAACACATGCACGTCGGCGCGCAGTGCCTTCAGGCGTTCCTTATGGGCAACACCGAAGTGCTGCTCTTCGTCGACGATCATCAGGCCTAAATCACGGAAGCCGACATCTTTCGCCAACAGCGCATGGGTGCCGATGACGATATCGACATCACCACGCTTCATACCGTCTTTGATCGCCAAGGCATCCTTGTTGGTGACCATGCGCGATAGCTGCTCGACCCGCACCGGGAAGCCCCGGAAGCGTTCCTTAAACGTCATGAAGTGCTGACGGCATAGCAAGGTTGTCGGCACCACCAGGGCGACCTGCTTGCCCTCCATTGCGACGGTGAAGGCAGCGCGAAGCGCAACCTCGGTCTTGCCAAAGCCGACATCACCGCACACCAAGCGGTCGGTCGGGCGGCCTTTTTGCAAATCGCCCAGGACGTCGCGGATCGCGTCCAATTGGTCGTCGGTTTCGTTGAACGGGAAGCGGGCGGCAAATTCTTCGTAAGCCCCTTCGGGCGCTGCGAACCGGTGCGCTTGTTTAAGCTCACGCTGTGCCGCCACCTTAATCAGCGCTTCGGCCATTTCCTTGACGCGCTCTTTCATCTTGACGCGGCGGGCCTGCCATGCGGCGCCGCCTAAGCGGTCCAGTTGCGCACCGGAATCTTCCGAGCCGAAGCGGGTTAGCAGGTCGACGTTTTCGACCGGTAAAAATAGTTTCGCATCGCCCGCATACAACAAACGCAGGCATGCATGCGGTGCGCCGCCGACCTCAATCGTTTCAAGGTCTTCGAAACGTCCGATACCATGCTCCACATGCACCACCAGATCGCCGGGGCTGAGCGACGTGACTTCGGCGATAAAGTTCTCAGGCCGGATGCGGCGTCGGCCGGGCCGTGCCATCCGCTCGCCCAAAATGTCGGTCTCGGTAATGACGGCAAGATCACTGATGCGAAAACCGCGTTCCAGACCAGCAACGCCAATACCGAGTTTGGCGGATGATTTTGGGGCGGTCTTCAGCATGCTCAACCCCGGCGCGCCATGTTCGATCAGCAAACCCTTCAAGCGCTCTGCCGAGCCGTCCGACAACGCACAGACAACGACGCGAACATCGGCGTCTTGCAGCTTCTTGATATCGGCAACGACAGCTTCATAGACGTTGGCGTTTGGATCGATCCGCACGTCACCGTAGTCGCGTCCGATGGTGGCACCGAAGCTGTGGTTCGGTCCGTCGAACGGCGACAGGTCCACACGCGCACGTCCGTGCAGTCGTTCGTTCAAGGTATCTTCGTCGATAAACAATTGATCCGGCGACACCGGGCGGTAGGGCACGCCGCTGTCAGCATCGGAAATGGTCTGACGTGCGGTATAATACTCCGCAATCAACTCGCGCCGGGCCTGCAAAGCGGCATCCGCTTGATGATCAAATAGGATCGCGGCACCCGGCGCATAGTCGAACAGGGTTTCCAGGCCGTCATGAAACAGCGGCAACCAATGCTCGAATCCCTGATGGCGGCGGCCTTCGCTGATCGCTTCATACAGCGGGTCGTCGCTGCCCGATACTTGAAACTGTGTGCGATAATTAGAACGAAAACGCGCGATGGCATCGTCATCCAGCGGTGCCTCGCTGACCGGCGTCAGTGTCAGCGGCGAAGATTCACCGGTGCTGCGTTGCGTGGCGGGATCGAAACTGCGCAGCGTTTCCAACTCGTCGCCGAAGAAATCAAGCCGTACCGGCCCACCGGCATCGGCGGCAAACAGGTCAACGATGCCGCCCCGAACAGCGTACTCGCCGGGTTCGGTCACGGTCTCAATCCGATTAAAGCCGAAGCGTTCCAACGCGCGCACCAGATCATCCGGCGCAATGCGGGTGCCGGGCGCCAACGTCACCCCTGCCCCTTCGAGAAATTTACGCGGCGGAACTTTTTGCAACAACGCTGAGATCGTGGTCAGCACCAATCGACCGTGATCCGCCTTTGCGTGCAAACGCCCCAATCCCGCGAGCCGACGGCCGACCAAGGCGCGGCGAGGCGAGACCCGATCATAGGGCAGACAATCCCATGCCGGGAACATAATGACATCCGTTTCCGGTGCAAAGAAGGCTGCCGCTTCGGCGCGGCGCTCCAACCCCGCATCATCACGCAACACCATGACCACGTCGCAACCGGTGGCGACGAGTTGGCACGCCAACAGGACGTCTGCGCCGTCGGGTGCACCGCCGACGGCATGCTGTCCGGGCGACAGAATATAAACCGGATCGATGCTCACGACGTGCCGTTGAAGTCTTTGATCATGTCCAAGACTTCGCTGGTGACGATGTCCGGCGTCGGCTCGCGCCCGGTGGCCCAGTTGTACAAATCGTTGTCGGTGTGGTTCATCAGGTTCTCGAACAGGTCGACCTGGTCCTCACTGAGCCCGGTTAAGTGCGCTTCGGCAAACCGACCGAGCAGCAC
>JAFMCK010000099.1 GCA_017857825.1 Rhodospirillales bacterium | reverse complement strand
GTTGCGTAGCCAAGCGTGCAAACAAGCGCAGTCTGCCAGAACAACAATTGCCACCGTCGTGCCAGTAGCGCATGCAGCACCAGCGCTGTGATCAGCCCACCGACCGGCATAAAGATCAATGAATGGGTGAATTGCCGATGGTACGCTAAAAACATCAGCGGGTCGGTGTCGGACCGGATCAGCACATCCAAATCGGCCGCCATACCGCCCAGCATGCCGAGCACGCCGGCGACAGCGACCTGAGCTTTGTTATGCCGGGTCCACGCCGCCCAAGTTGCTTGTGGCAACGCCGCGCCGAGTGCGCCTTGTGTCAGTGGATCCATGACTTAAAAACCATGTCGCTTGTGTTAAAAATGCCGTTCAGATATTGGCGGTATCGTCTGTAAAAACAACGACGGCGCGGCAATTTCTTGCCGCGCCGTGTGAATGTTTAGTTCGCGCGTCTGCGTTTACGCAGCAGATTTGCTTTGATAGCCCGAACGACGTGGACGCCGACGCTTGCTCGCGTCGCCGCCTGACTTTCCGTTGTTTTGGCCGTTATTCTGACCATTGCGTTGTCCGCCATTATTCGGTCGGGGCGCATTGTTGGCGCTGCCGGTCCGGTGATAGGCGTGGTCTTCGTTGACCGGCACCGGTTGGCGGATGGTCTTTTCGATATCTTTCAGATACACGCGCTCGCTCGGATCGCAGAACGAAAGCGCGCTGCCCGATGCGCCGTTACGTGCCGTGCGACCGATGCGGTGCACGTAGGAATCCGGTTCGTTCGGCAGGTCGAAGTTAATCACATGGGTCACGCCGTCGACGTCGATCCCGCGGGCTGCAATGTCGGTCGCAACCAACACGCGGATGGCGCCGGTCTTAAAGCTGGCAAGCGCACGTTGGCGCGCATTTTGCGCTTTGTTACCGTGGATGGCGTCGGACGTGATGCCGCTTTGCTGCAGGTGTTTCGACACCCGATCCGCGCCGTGTTTGGTGCGTGTAAACACCAGCACACGCTTGAATCCGCTGTCGCCCATCAGGTCGATCAAAAGATTGCGCTTTAAGTCTTTGGCGACGAACAGCACTTGCTGGCTGACTTTTTCAGCCGTCGTTGCTTGTTGCATCACTTCGACCTTCACCGGGTCATTGAGCAGGCCATTGGCGAGGTGCGAGACGGTCTTCGGCATGGTGGCCGAGAACAGGGCGGTTTGGCGTGCAGCCGGCAGCTTCGCAGTGATCTTTTGTAGGTCACGCTGGAAGCCCATATCGAGCATGCGGTCGCCTTCGTCGAGGACGAAGAATTCAACTTCGCTCAGCGACACGTGGCCTTGCGTCATCAGGTCGAGCAGGCGGCCAGGCGTGGCAACCAAGATGTGTACGCCTTTATTCATCTGCATGATCTGCGGGCGGATCGACATGCCGCCGCACACGATCAACGTGCGTAAATGCAGGTATTTCGAATAAGTCCGGATGTTGTCGGAAATTTGCACGGCAAGTTCCCGCGTTGGCGCCAAGATCAGGCCGCGTGGACAGCCGCGCGTGGCGCGTGCCGGGTTTTTCGTCAGCCGGTTCAGCATCGGCAACGCAAACGATGCCGTCTTGCCTGTACCGGTCTGTGCGATGCCCAGAATGTCACGGCCTTCGAGGAGAGCCGGTATGGTTTGTTCTTGGATAGGGGTCGGCTGCGTGTAGTCGATTTCTTTCAACGCACGCAAGATTGGCTGGTTTAATCCCAGGCCTTCAAAGTCAGTCATTTCGTCTCTTTCAAGTCATCAAGTCTTTAAGCGCCCGTTGCGTTTCATCGCAAATTCGGACGTGCCAGCACGGCGCAGGCATTTACGACATGACCCATCCGCAACATTGCGTTGGTCTGTCTAACGAAACGCCTGACTGTAACCGGAAACAAAAAGGCCGGGCGGCCCCGGTGGGGTCGCTTACCAGTCGAAACTCGACTCTGAAAGGAGGTTCGCTACGAACACAAGGCGCTTCAGTTCCTCAATTGTCAAGAACTACCGCATGTGCGAAATGACTTGCTAAATCTCAATTTACGTGTACGGTCTGCTCACGTTTCGAAGTCGCATCTGCGCTAGTAACCGATCTGGATCACGCCTTTAAAGGCAGCTTTGGGGTCGGACGACATAGTTTCTTTTCCGACATTTTAAACGTTATCCAAGGCGCCTCGCGTTGTGCGGTGCGCCAGTCAAATGTCCGTGAAAGGATTTTATATCATGGCACAAGGTACGGTTAAGTGGTTCAATGCCACCAAAGGTTTCGGTTTCATCGAGCCAGAAGATGGTTCGAAAGATGCGTTCGTGCACATCAGTGCACTTGAGCGCGCTGGCATTTCGTCGTTGGA
This sequence comes from Rhodospirillales bacterium, assembly GCA_017857825.1. GTDB lineage: Bacteria > Pseudomonadota > Alphaproteobacteria > Rhodospirillales > Casp-alpha2 > UBA4479. The sequence goes on along the minus strand of JAFMCK010000099.1, from coordinate 8,544 downwards.
CGAAGGCGACAAGGTCTCTTTCGACCTGACGCCGGGTCGTGACGGCAAAATGTCTGCCGAGAACATTTCGCGCCTCTAAGCGTGAGTGATGCAGCCGGGGCGGCTTTAGGGCCGCCCCGATTGTTTTTAAGAGCGGAGACGGCCCATGGCGCGACAGCCGAACTATAGTTTCGAGCGAAAAGAACGCGAACGCATGCAAGCCGAAAAAAAGGCCAAGCGTGCCGCCGCCAAAGAAGAAGCTCGCCTTGCGCGAGATGAGCCGAGCGATCAGCCGTCTGAAAATACAGACGCGGCCGCCGACCCTCAGAATACGGACGAACAAAGCGACGCTTAACCAACGGTTTTAATGCGCGCGACACGTTTTCCAGTTCTTAATCTTTACGCCATAAAATTGTCATCACTCCCGGTTTATATGCGGGATGTGCATATGCATTTGCGTGTGCGCCAATTATGAAGACTTAAAAATGAAAAATGAAAAGACCAAAGACATGAATAAACAGCAAAACTTCCTCGTGCGATACGGCCTGCATGGCTTTGTCCGCTTTGTCTCCGAGCGGGGACGTGAGACGTTCCTGATTAAGGACCTGCAAGACAGCAAAATGATCGCGCACGCGAAGTGCCTGATCCAATCGACCTTCGGTGAAAGCGCGCAAATCCGCGTGATGTAACAGTGCGCTTTTGACGCGCACGCAAGTCGGCCAACAGAAAAACACGGAATTCTAATCTTTTACGGGTTTTTCAGGTTGGGTGCGACGTTGTATATCTGCCCACGGCCAAGGGGGCATTGATGACAACCAAAGATCTCGTCCACATTGCACTTTTTGCGGCACTGACCGTCGCACTCGGAATATTCCCACCGTTGACGGTGCCGGTAATCGGTGTGCCGGTGACGGCGCAGTCGATGGGTGCGATGTTGGCGGGTGGTATCTTAGGTGCCCGCCGTGGCGCATTCTCCATGACGTTATTCCTCGTGTTGGTCGCCATCGGCCTGCCGGTTTTGTCCGGTGGGCGCGGGGGCATCGGCATGTTTGCAGGCCCGAGCGGCGGTTTTTTGCTGGGTTGGGTGCCTGGGGCATACCTGTGCGGTTGGCTGACCGAGCGTTTATGGCGCAGGCTCAATGTGGTGTGGGCGTTCATTATCTCCGCAGTTGGCGGGATCGGCGTGGTGTATCTGGTCGGTGTGCCGTGGATCGCGTTTGCCGCTGAGATACCCTTTATGAAAGCGCTCAGCGGCACGGTGATTTTCATTCCCGGGGATGTCATCAAGGCAGGCGTTGCGGCCGCAATTATTGTCGGTGTAAAGCGGTCGTATCCGCTGGTTCCGGCGGCGCAGAAATGATCAAGCTGGACCACGTGTGCTTGGATCGGGACGGCCGTACCGTGCTGACCGATATCGACTTGGATTTGACCGAACGTCGGATCGGCATCATTGGTGCCAATGGATCAGGCAAAAGTTCCTTGGTGCGTTTGTTCAATGGCTTGCTGATGCCCAGCCGAGGCCAGGTGTGCGTCAACGGCATCGATACGACCGACGACGCCAAGGCCGCGCGCCGGCGTGTCGGTTTTGTGTTTCAAAACCCGGATAATCAAATCGTCATGCCGACGGTCGCCGAAGACTTGGCATTCGGGCTGAAGAACGCTGACATGCCACAGCACGAAATCACCCGACTGGTGGAAAGCGAGCTCGACCGGTTCGGTTTGGCGGGCATGGAAAACCGTATGACTCACAGCCTGAGCGCCGGTGAAAAACAGCTGCTGGCGATTGCCGGCGTCACCGCGATGCGGCCCGCGTGTATCGTTTTTGACGAGCCGACGACACTGCTTGATCTCGGGAATAAAAAGCGTGTCATGGCGGCAATAGACGGGTTAGCGGAAATGGCGATTGTCGTCACCCATGACCTGGATAGCTTGAATGCCTTTGACCGGGTGATCTGTCTGCATCAGGGCCGGGTTCACGCTGACGGAGCGCCGAAAGGCGTGATCCGCGCCTATCAGGATTTATTCACGTGTTAGAATCGCTTTATTGGGATCGCGACACCTGGCTGCATCGGCTGCCTGCCGGGCTGAAGCTGACCTGTGTCGTGATGCTTGGCACCGTTGTCTTTATAATCGATGACTTTGCGTTGATTGGGATCTCGCTGGCGCTCGTTGTACTGATGTTTATTTCGGCTCAGGTGCCGGCGTATATTGCCTGGCGTCAGTTCCGGGTCGCGGTGCCGGTACTTGTGATCATCTTTGCGGCGCAACTATGGCTGGCCGATTGGCAGTTCGCCGTGATGGTCGTGGTGCGTTTTGCATTGTTGATCAGCGCGGCGTCCTTGGTCAGCCTGACGACGCGAACAAGTGCAATGATCGAAGCCCTTGAGATATTTCTGTCGCCGCTGGGAAAACTCGGTGTCGATGTCGGTAAAATCAGCCTTACCTTGGCGATGGCGATCCGGTTTATCCCCGAAGTTATTCGCATTACCCGCGATGTGCGCGAAGCCCAGCGGGTGCGTGGGCTCGAAACGAGTCTGTTCGCCGTCGCTATGCCTGTTATCATTCGTCTGTTGCGCACCGCCGACGATGTGGCAGATGCGATCGAGGCCCGATCACCCTAAGCCGAAGGATAAAATGACCCGTCAGTTGTCCGCCATTGCTGAGACCATCCTCGCGCACCGGTGCCAAGCTGTGGCGTTGCGGTTGGAGAATGCGACGCTCAGTTGGGATCAATTGCGTGCCGCTGTTGCCGCCGCCGAAGTGTGGCTCAACGCGCAGGTGGCGGGGTCTGGCCCTGTTGCTCTGATACGCACCAACAGTCTTGCCAATATCGTCGCCTTTTTGGCAGCACTGCGCCAAGGGCGCGCGGTACAGGTACTCGATCCGGATTGGCCCCAGACAATGCAGGAAGGCGTGCTCCAAACCTTGACGCCGGCCTGCGTCATTGACGATGCAACCAATGTCGCGGCCTGGTTTGATGCGGCGCCCGTATCTGACCTTGCGCTTAGCGCCGAAGACCCAGACAGCACGTTTTATGTTGGCTTCACCTCTGGTTCGCTCGGCACGCCAAAAGGATTTCAGCGCGATCAACGCTCTTGGCTGGCAAGCTTTGACGGCGATCAAACGCTGTTTGGCTTCGATGCGACGGATACCTTCATCGTCCCCGGCAACCTTGTGCACTCACTGTTTTTGTATGCAGCGCTCAGGGGCCTTTATGCGGGCGCCGAGACGGTATTGTTCAGAAGTTTCCAGCCGCGCCGTGTGATTGATTGCCTGCGGACGGCCAAAAATGCCGTGGTCTTCGGGACGCCGACGCAGTTTGATGCATTGGTCCGCCTCGCCGATCCGCAAATTTTCGGTGGTATTCGCCTCGCGTTGGGAGCGGGATCGGCGATGTCGGATGCGTTGCAGGCGGCCTTGGCCCAAGTATTTGAAAATGCCGAGATCGCCACCTTCTATGGCACCTCCGAACTCAGTTACGTCAGTGTTGCAAAATATGGAATCGCCCCCGCCGGCTCGGTTGGCGCGCCATTCCCAGGCGTTGAGATCGAAATTCGTGACGCTTCTGGCGCACGCCTGCAGACGGGTGAGGTCGGACGCGTTTTCGTGCGCTCGAAACTGCGGTTTCAGGGCTACGCCGGGGATACCTATCCAGCGCCCGAGCAGGTCGATGGTGCCATGTCGGTGGGCGATGCCGGATATCTGGATGACGCGGGGAACTTGCATTTGGTCGGGCGTGTGGATCGGATGATTAACAGTGCCGGCAAAAATATTTTTCCAGAGGAGGTCGAAGCCGTGCTCGGTGCGCATCCGCGCGTGCAACGTGCCGCGGTGTTTGGCGTCGAAGATGCCCGGCGCGGTCAGCGGCTTGTTGCTGCCGTCAAGTGTGCGGATATGGGGGATGTTGAAGACGCCACGTTGATCGCTTGGGCGCGTGAACACCTGCCCTTGTACAAAGTGCCGATGCGTTATGTGATGCTCGCCGACTGGCCTGTGACGGCCGCCGATAAAACGGATTTTAGGGCTCTCCGCGCCCGTATGAAGGTGGATACCTGATGGCAGGTGCCTGGATTGTCGCGGCCAAGCGAACGCCTGTGATGCCGAAAGGTGGCGCATTCAACAACATCCCGGCGTCAAGCTTGGGCGCTGCGGTGATCAACGCTGTGTGCGGCGACGTCGACGTGCCGCACATTGATCAGGTCATTTTCGGTAACGCGCTCTATGGCGGCGGCAATCCGGCACGGGTTGCGGCCCTCGAAGCTGGATTAGATGAATCGACACCGGCACTCAGCCTCGACACGCAATGCTGCAGTGGTTTGGATGCCATCAGCCTCGCGGCGTCACGGGTGCGGTCCGGCGATGCGGACGCAATCATCTGCGGTGGGCTTGAAAGCTATAGCCGAGCACCGATCCGCCAGCACCGACCTTTGAAAGCGGGCGCAGCGCCCGTCGCGTATGATCGTCCGCCATTCACGCCTTGGCCGGACCGTGACCCCGACATGCTGGACGCCGCCGCCGCTTTGGCCGAGGCCCGCAGCATCAGCCGTGCCGATCAAGACGCGTACGCCGTCGAAAGCCATCGCCGCGCGTCCAACGATACCGAGGCTGCCCGCGAGATCATTCCTGTCGCCGGTCATGACCGGGACGGCTTTACGCGCACGCTCAGCACCAAAGCGTGCGCCCGCCTGCCGGTCTTGGCGGGCACGTCAGCTTATGGGCTCAGCGCGGCAACTACGGCAGTAGAAGCGGATGCTGCGTCGGCGCTGCTTGTCGTCAGTGATCGGATCGCATCGGCGTGGGCAGGCCCGCGCATCCAAATTCTCGGCGCCGAGACCGCCGGTTTTGATCCGACGATGCCTGCGTTGGCGCCGGTGGTTGCGGTGCGCGATCTGTTGGCGCGCATGGGTGTCATGGCCGGCGACATCGCGTATGCCGAGATCATGGAAGCGTTCGCGGTGCAGGCAATGGCCTGCATTTCCGACCTTGATCTTGATCCTGCCGTCGTCAATCAGCGCGGCGGTGCGTTGGCCCGGGGGCACCCGATTGGCGCGTCAGGCGCGGTCTTGGTGGTTCGGTTGTTTCATGATTTGGCGGCGCGTGGGCGCGGTGCGCTGGGGCTTGCTGCGATTGCCGCAGCGGGCGGCCTGGGGTCCGCGATGATGATGCGGGCACAGTCATGATTGACGTGAACGACGCGAAGTCTTTGAGCGCGCATATCGGCGAGGTTATATCGGCCCCGGCGGTCCCGATTACCGACGCGATGGTGGATGATTTCATCGCGCTATCGGGCGACGACAATGCGATCCATAGGCAGGATGCTCAGCACCGAACGGTGCCCGGTAATCTGTTGGTGGTGATGGTGCCCAGAACTGTGCAGGCGTGCTTGCGTGTTTACGGTGCGCGCGCTGTTGCGGCGTCACTTGAAAAAGTCCGGTTTCCGAATTCGCTTTTGGTGAATACGACGGTGTATCCGACGGTCTGCATCGAGAGCGTTCGCGCCCAAGGCGGCGGCGTGTTTGTGAGCACTGACGTCGTGTTTAAAGACGCGGATGGTCAAACCGTGATGACGGCCCGCACGCTCGATCACTATAAGGATGGGCAGGGTTGAGCCACCCTATGCACCGCATGCTTAGCTGATTTGCCTTAGGGTAACGCCGGCCAGCTTGGGCGATGGTCTTTGACCATGTCGCGGAGCCGTTCAGGCGCCAAGACTTCAACTTTGTCGCCCCACATGTATAAGTGCCAGGCCATTTCCAGATCGGATGCCGCGTTGAAGCGAACGATTAAGGCGCCGTCATCTTGCGGCTCAAGGACCTGCGTCGGGTGAAATTCGAATTCGCGCGCGGTCTCGGCAGCTTCAGGGGCGAATTTCCAGACCACTTCGTAGGGCTCCTCTTGAAACACGCCGAACGAGCGTGCGGCAAACTCGGCCAGTTGAAAGGCGGGTTGGCGTTCAAAATAGTCCTGGGTCGGGGTGACGCCCTCGACGTTGGCCAAACTGAACAAGGCGACTTTATTGGCCTTTGGGTGTTCATGATAGGCGACCAGATAATTACGGTGCCCGAATAAAAAGCCGTATGGATGCACGGTGCGCTCGTTGACGGTGCCCCGGCTACGATTCCGATACGCCAGTTTAACCTTGGTGCAGGCTTTGACGGCATCGCGCAGTTCGCCCATCACAACGCCGGCTATTTTTGGGCGCGGTCCGGCGCGCATGGCAAAGCCCTCGGCCTCAAGCATGGCGTCGATGTCGGGCTCGGTGCGGCGCGCCATATCGGGCGGCATCAAGACTTTCAGCTTGCCGCGCAGATCACGTAGCCGATCAGCCTTGTCGTGCTGGCCTTGTGCCTGCATCAGCGCGACCGCGCTTTCCAGGTCGGCAAGTTCGTCAGCGGTGAAGCTGACCAAGCGATCCAAGACACCGTGCGGAATGCGCCAGCGCTTGGTTTTTTCGCCGGTCGGTACTTCGATGGCTTGGGGGAAGTTGCGCAGCACGGCATCGCGCATGCGCATGGCGGTGCGCCGGCCGACGGCGAACCGCTCTTGGATGTCCTGTAACGACAAGCCATAGCGTGCCGCCTGCATTTCAAGGGCGAGCTGCAATAGATTGTCGGCTTTTTCATATCTCATGCTCATGGGCAGGACGTTAACATGCATGGGTGACAAAATCTGGCACATATAAAATTTTTTTGATGCGACGTGACAGCAAGCCACGAATTGGCCAAGTTGGCGTATCTTCGAAATATAGAAAAGGAGCCGACCGGTGCGACTGCAAATGATGACTTGGCCTGAGGTTGAGGCCTATTTGAAAACGTCGAACGGCATCATTATTCCCATCGGCTCAGCCGAACAGCACGGTCCGACCGGCTTTATCGGCACCGATGCGTTGTGCCCGGAAATCGTTGCCGAGGAACTGGCCAAGGAAACCAATTCCCTGATCGCGCCGACCATAAGCGTTGGTATGGCGCAGCATCACTTGGGGTTTGCGGGCTCTATCACGCTTCGCCCGACCACGCTGATTTCGGTGATCGGCGACTATGTCGCCTCGCTGTCCCGGCACGGGTTTGAGCGGTTTTATTTTCTTAACGGCCATGGCGGCAACATTGCGACCGTGAAAGCCGCATTCGACGAGATTTACGCCGAAAGCAGCCTAGGCACCGCACGCCATAACCGCGCCGGGGTGCGCTGCGTGCTGCGCAACTGGTTTGAATGCCCATCTGTGCAAGCGATCGAGGCAGAGGTTTTCGGTGCCGTCAATGGCAGTCATGCCACGGCGGGTGAGGTTTCGTTGACGTACTTTGCGTATCCGGATGATGCGGCGCGCATCAAGTCGGACGGCAAGCTTTCGCCTGAGATCGCGCCACAGGGCAGTTTTTACGACTGCGAAGACTACCGTCGCCGCTTTCCGGATGGCCGGATCGGGTCAGACCCGACCTTGGCCACCGAAGATATCGGCGCAAAGCTGCGGGCGGCTGCGGTCGGTGACCTGGCGGCAGATTATCAGAAGTTTTTGGCTGCCGACTGAATAGCGACCACCAACGCATCCGTCGCGGTGACGAATGGCGAGTGGCCGGCATCTAAGTCGATGATCGGATCGCAGCCGGCGCGTTCGGCCATCCAGCGTTGATGGCCGGGCGAAATCGCGCGGTCTTTGAGGCAAATGATCGCCGCCTTGCCGACGCTGCCAAAACCCTTGTCGCTGAGCGATAACGGCGCCCGAAAAGGGTTCGGAGACTGCAACTGCACGCGATCTTGCGCGAACCCGAGCTGGCGGGCATCCGCGTCGTTATAAAATGCATCTTCGAGCGTGCCTGCCATAAGGGACAACGCTTCGTCCTCGCCACTGGCCAGACGCTCGACCCGGACGTGGCTGGCCGGATCGGTTTTGACGACATCGCTGATCTTCTCGCCATCAATCGGAATATACGCTGTCAGAAAGACGATCCCCGCAACCTGGTCTGGTCTTGCGTCCGCCGCCTGTGCGGCAATGGCGCCGCCCATGCTGTGGCCGACCAAGGTGACGGGCCCTTTCGTTGCATCAATTGCATCAACAATACGCGCTGTGTAGGCGTCTAAGGTTTGGTTGGAGAGCCAGCCCGGGTCGCCACCATGTCCGGGTAGATTAGGTGCGGCTGCATTCGGCAAAAGCCGCTGCACCGCCCCCCAGCACCATGCGCCGTGATAGGCGCCATGAATAAGTACATACATCGTCTAAACGTAGACCACAGAGGCTTTCGCGCCTAGAGTGTTCGCTGCATTTGCAGGAGACCAATATGCACGCCACGTGGTATTTCGACGTCATTTCACCGTTTGCGTATTTGCAGGCGTGCCGCCTTTCGGAACTCGACGGTAAAGTGGACCTGACCCTCAAGCCCGTGTTGTTCGCCGGTCTGTTGAATGCGCACGGCCAAAAGGGTCCTGCCGAGATCCCTTCGAAAAAGCTTTTTACCTATCGCTATGTCACCTGGGCGGCAGCCAAGCGGGGCGTGCCGTTTACGTTTCCGGACGCGCATCCGTTCAATCCGATTCGCGCGCTTCGTTTGATTATAGCGCTCGGCAACACAC
>JAFMCK010000098.1 GCA_017857825.1 Rhodospirillales bacterium | reverse complement strand
TCAAACTGGCCAAAGTCTCTCATAGGGACTGGACCACTTAGATCAGGCTGATCAAAAAGTTCTCGATACCATTGATGTGATTTTGCTACGGGGTTATTCAAGTTCGAACGTCACCTTCGCATTGACGCGGTAGTTCGTGATTTTTCCGTTCTCGACGGAGGCCTCGAGGTTTTCGATATAGATTGAACGAATGTTCTTAACGGTCTTGTTCGCTGCCGTAATGGCGGACTGTGCAGCGGTTTCCCAATTTTCCGGCGACTGTGCGAGCACTTCGATGACTTTGAGCATGGCCATGACGATACCTTTCTGTCTGCATGATTGCGGTCTGAAAAAATGCGTCGATATGCGCATTGCAGCATTGAGATTTCTCAAGCTATCCGCCGAATTTCTGGGTGTGGGTTAGGCCTTGTTTTATACATCGACGCCCTGCTGTCGCTGATGGGCGCGGAGGATGTTTTGCACCACCGTCTCGACTTCGGCGTCGTCCAAGGGCGGGCGGCATCGTGCCTCGTTCCATGCGCGCAAAAGCTCACGCGTCACTTCGGGATCGACACGATGCCAAAGCAGATGACCCGCCAGCGAGGCAATGCTCTGATTGCGCGCCCCTTCGTTCACACCGTCCGCGATCAGGCTGCACCAATGTTCGGTGGTGTGGCCGGAAAACGCGTGTGTTTCGATGATGGCCTTGCGCAACCACGCCGGCATTGCGGCGGGCTTTACATCGTCGGGGTGATGCGAGACTTCCCACGCATAGGGGCGTCCGGACGGATGCACGGACGGCGGGGCGATGATCACGCCGCCGTCGCCTCTGACATCGATGCCCGGAAATAAATTGACCTGATTGTGGACGCTGCCGCCGGGGTGACGAAAATACAGATGCCGTCCGCCGCCGCCGCTGAGCGCTTCGGTGGTGTCGGGCAGCGCGCCGTGCTTTTCTTCACATTCCAAAAGGCTGTCGTCGCCGCCGTACTTAAGATCGACATCAAGGACCACCAGCTTCGATATCTGCCCGGTGATGACGCCGACGTTGGCGTCGGGTTCCTTGGTGAACCATTTTTCGAGTGTATCTTTCGAGGCGCGGACCGTCTGAAATCGGCGCCACCGCACCATCGGCCGCTTGCTCCGCGGCAGAAACGGAATGACCGACCAGCCGTATTCATAATAGCGCAATGCGGCCTGAAGCGGGCTTTCTGGCGGTTGCTTTAGCATCATATCAGGTGATGCTTGCCGATGATGTGAACGCTCGACGCCTGCGGCCCTTTTTCGCCCTCTTTTTCGGCCACGGTGAAGCGCACTTCGGTGCCGACATCGACGTCGTCGTAGGTGCCGTCGACGATGCTGTTGGCATGGAAATAAATCTCCAGCCCGTCCGAACTTTCGATAAAACCGTGATCGGGAAAGACCGCTTTCACGACCCCGTGCGGCGGCACTTCATGTTCTTTGACGTCGCCGTTCTGTTTGTCGGCAAACTTTTTCAGGCGTTGCTCGAGCGCATTGAAGGCATCGCGCATGGCGACGAAAAAGTCCTCGTGTGCATGCTTGTCGGCGTGTCCTTTTTCGATGGCGATTTGGCGGCCGGGCATCGAGGCTACGAGCCGCAACCGATACGTATGGCGCCGCTCTAGCTGCTCTGCGACGACCTGCAGCGAGGTCATGCGGGGGTGCATGGCTTCCAACTTATCGACACGTTCTCGGATACGCTCTTCGGCCAGCATCGGCGCTGAGAAATCCCGGTATGCGATTTGCAGATTGATGGCCATAAGCGTCCTCCCGTCGGTGGCTGATGGCCGAGGTTACTAAATCGCGCGGCGACGCTCGTTGATAAAACTCAAGCCTGCGAGAACCCCCCGACAGATTGACAAATCTCAACGCGACGGTGTGCGCGATATGAGAACTTTGTCGCTGCGTCATGTGTCTTTCAGCGAGGGTTGGCGAATGTTTTATAATTTGTACGCGGGCGATGCGCCGTCACCGCATCGCGCCGATGTTGCCAGAGGCACGGAAGTTCGGGTCGGCGCGTTGGGGCTTCCCGGCTTGCTGGTGATACCGCCCGGTGCGCGTGGACTTATCTTATTTGCGCACGGCAGCGGCAGCAGCCGCCATAGTCCGCGCAATAACGCCGTTGCCGCATTCTTTCACGATGCCGGCTGGGCGACGCTGTTGTTCGATCTGCTGACCGAAGAAGAAGATGACGAGCGCCGCAACACGTTCGATATTCCCTTGCTGGTTTGGCGCCTGGTGGAAGCGACGTCGTGGATCGGTAAGCGTACCGATACGGGCGGGCTGCCGGTCGGCTATTTCGGAGGCAGTACGAGTGCGGCTGCGGCATTGGTTGCGGCGGCGACCGTGGGGCCGGATATTGCCGCCGTGGTGTCGCGCGGCGGTCGGCCCGATCTTGCCGGCGATGCCCTGGGTCGCGTGCAAAGTCCGACGCTTCTGATCGTCGGGGAAAACGATCCTGACGTGCTTGTACTCAACCGCAAGGCGCTTCGACAATTGAAGTGTGAGAAATCGCTCGCTGTGGTGCCCGGCGCCAGACATCTATTCGAAGAGCCGGGCGCGATGGAAGAAGTGATGCAGTTGGCCAGGATCTGGTATTCGATGCACCTGCAACGACCGCATGGGCAGCTTAACCTTTGACGCTGCAGGTGTTCGCGCTGAACACGAGCCGAAGCTTCGGCGAAGCGGTAGCGTCCGCGCTCGGTCTTCCCCTTGCAGAACATGAAGAGCGAACGTTCGAGGACTTTGAGCATAAGGCGCGTCCGCTCGAATGCGTTCGCGGGCGCAACGTCTTTGTCATCTCCAGTCTGCATGCCGACGCAACGGAAAGCCCGAACGACAAGCTCTGCAAATTGCTGTTCTTTATCGGCGCCTTGAAGGAAAACGGTGCCGCCCGTGTGACCGCTGTGACACCTTATATTGCGTATGCGCGGAAAGACCGCCAGACCAAGTCCCGCGATCCGGTGACCACACGGTATGTGGCGGCGTTGTTCGAAGCTGTCGGCACGGACGCGGTGATGACGCTCGACGTGCACAATATTGTCGCGTTCCAGAATGCGTTTCGGTGCGAGAGTGTGCACCTCGATACGCGGCGACTGTTTATCGAAAACCTCCGCGCGCGTATCCGGGATCATCCTGTATGCGTGTTGTCGCCGGACCCGGGCGGCGTCAAACGTGCGCAGCTTTTTCAGGAGCTTTTGGAAGCGAGCTTGGGGCGGCCCGTCGAGCGCGGCTTTCTGGATAAAAGGCGGAGCGCCGGCGTGGTGTCTGGGGACCTGCTTGTCGGCGACGTGGCCGGCACGCGGGTGCTGGTCGTCGACGATTTGATCAGCACGGGCGGGACGATGCTGCGGGCCGCCGAAGCATGCCTCGAAAGCGGCGCAAAAGAAGTCTTCGCCCTGGCCGCGCACGGGCTTTTCGTCGGCGACGCAGCAACGGTGGTTGCCGATTCACGCTTGGCCAAGGTGATCGTGACGGACAGCGTACCTACGTTCCGTTTGCCGCTCGATGTCGCCGCTCGGCATGTCGAAGTCGTTAGCGCGGCGCCGCTTTTCGCCGCCGCGATTAAGCGCTGCGCCGAGGGTGGCTCCGTTACCGCGTTGCTGGAATCGCCGGCTTGAGCAGCGCCTTTGCGGCAATGTCGATATATTCACGCGCCAGCGGCACCCAGCGCTCCGGTGTGCGCGGATGTGGATCAAGCAAGTGCGCAAGCGCCAGACGTGCGCGAAGAAGGGCGCGGAATGAAGTATAAAAATCGATCAGCTCACCATCCGGTGTTTCGCCGTGAATGCCGTCGACCTGTCGAAACAACACAGGACCGATCCAGCCCGCGCCCAACGGCTTTTTCTTTCGTGAGGATAATATCTCCAACCTCAAGCTTATTCATATCCAAAAGATACACCGTTAAATTCCCTTAGTGTGTTTTCCGCACGGCAGACCAAGCAATGTTTTCAGAATAGATCATTGCGAGTTCTTCCTGGGGTAGCGTTTTGAATTTTTCAATCTCCACGGCATTCGCCATGAACTCTAACAACTTTTCTTCGGTGGAATGACGGTACGTCTCATAGAAGAATTCGAACCATTCAAATGGGTTCTGCGGCTTCTTCGGTTCGTCCTTTTTAACGCCAAAGAATGTGTCAGGGTGTCGCCTATAGCATAAACAACCGATGAGCCAGAGCCTCTATTAATCTAGATGCTCAATTTGCCCAAATGTTTTGATGACGGACACGGGGCCATGCATTTTCGGAAAACTTTCAATAGCTAATGACATCGCGGACTGTATCGAACGGACTAATCCTTCTGTGCGTCGGCTTCTCGTAGGAGCGCACGACCTCACCATCTGCACCTTGGTAACCCTGCTACGTTTCCATGTATCATTAGGTGTTGAACGTATCAATCGTGATGGTTGGAGTGGTCGTCATGTCCAAGTCGACAGAAGGTGAGAATTAGTTATGTTTCCTATAGATGTGAACCGTGTCTTGGTGATAGGCGTTGATCGACACGCCCTAAGTGTTATCGGCGCGACTTTTGCGGCCGGTGGCATAAGGGAATTTCATATTTGCCCGTCGATCGTCGAGGCTTTTAGTGTCATTTATGGCCTTAAGCCCGATTGTGTGATGCTCGAACACAGAGACAGCGACAAATTGGGTTTGGTTAAAATTATCGGACGTATATTGCCGCGCATACCGATTGTTTTGTATGGTTATGAATTTACTGAACAGGCCGTCCGCAAAGCTATGCAGGCTGGGGTGGCAGATGTAATTCGCTTTCCTGTTAGCATTCCGATTATCGCACATCGTTTGGGACGGGCGCTCCCAGCCTGGCAAGAATATACGTTAAAACATAAGCCAGAAAGGCAATCCTTTGACTGGCGTGCCGCGTTCGAAGAATATGACATTGGTGAAACTTATAACCTGCAAGATGAATATGCGAAGGACGCTAGCCTGACCACTGCGGAGATCGAATTTTTACTTCGACCTTAAATCCACCCATTGCTCTCCCATAGATCGCCCATAGGCCACCTCAGCGCTAGAAATATAACGGCCTTCGCGGCGGTTAAAAACGCGTGCCTCAGAGGTGGTCAAATTCGTAGGAAGCACACGACTGTCCCATTGTCGCCAACCCCTCTTCTAGGAAGTCCGAGAGCAAAGGGATGCCAAGCAGGTATTCGGAACTGAACACAGAGCGGCGATTATGCGCGTCCGAAAGTGCCTCCGGCCATTCGACGAGTAGGTAGTCGCCACGCCCTAACAAAGTCAATGCAATCAGTTCGGCCTGCTCGTCCTCATTCATAGCATTAATAAAGGACTGCAGTTCTTCAAGAATGGGATCATCTGGATAATCAGAGAGGATCGAGCGGAAGTCATCGTCGATATCGCTGGAACCTGGATATTCTTCAACGGTATCCTCTTTAACGTCGAACTCACGTGCTTTCATTACAATGAAACAAACTTTTTCCGGATTTAATGAATCCATGTCGACTCCCACAAATAGGCAAAAGATTGAATGGTGAAAGACCCGCTCCGGTCCGTCCTCCACTTCGATGCTCGAAGCGCTGGGCAGAACCTCGGCGGGCCCCGCTGTAGCCCATCAACGCGGCCAGAGGTACATTGGTTCCGCAGTTTCGCTCATTGAACGGCTGACGTACCCGTCTCCTCCGGCGGCTCCTTACTACAACGCCCGAATTCTGAGATGCCGGGGCAGTCGTCACATTGATATTTAGCAATATTTGGTTTGGTTCTTTGGGCTGAGCAGATGTTTCATCGACGTCAGCACCGCGTCAGCTTTGTCGTCCGTATCTTCCAAAATCATTGCGTTTAACCCCGTACCGTCGAGTAAGTTCTGAGGCGATAAAAAAATCACGCATGTTAGGTGTTCAGGGGGGCGCAGCAAATGGTTTTTAAGTGCCGACATCGCCTTTGACAGCCTTATGGGTGACAAGGTCATGTTGGTGTTTTGGATAATGATTGGTGACGCGCCGCGCCAATCGACAAGTATTTTGTTTGCCACCGTTATGGGAATAGAGACACCGCCCCACCGTCCATTGCATTCGATCCAATGTATCGTCGCTGTCTCGGGACTTTGACCGATGATGATGCTGTCGAAGCTGCATCGACCGAAGTAGCCAAGAAATTGTAAATATTTCGCTAGGCATGTGGCCTCATAGGTGAGTTGCTGTAGCAGCGCCGATGCGAGTCGGCTCGGCGTTGCGCCGCTGAACTCGCCGACCGGCCCGGTCAATATCTGCGAGAATACACATTCAAGGACAGGGTCGCCGAGTTCGGTCCTGGGAATCCAAAAGTTGACCGATGGGCTATCGAGAACGGGGTGTTCCCAGACACCGACCAAAAGCGGGTAACGCTTTTCCCAGCCCCGGCCTATCAGGATATTTTGGATATGCTGGCTGATGCCTTTTAAAGACCGTTGGCTGAGGTGCTCAGCTCTGACCATTATATTTCCGACGGACCCCGCACTGTCAGGGACTTTAATAGCGACTTGGGCATAGCGGTCGGTTAGGGAGCGAAGCCGTGCGGCCAGCGCCGAGGGGCTGAAAATGGAGTATGTCAGGGGCACCGCATCTGCCGAGATCACTTCGCGTAGTCTTTGCGCAAACCATATTTTGTCATTAACGCGCTGCGCCAAGCGGGGCGGTGGCGTTGCCACATTCACGACGGCGCCAGACCGCTCCGCAGTGAGTTGCGCAAGCTGCCAGACGTTGCCGGAGCCTAATTAGGGTATAATGTTGTGTGCAGCACCGCCAGATCAAAGATTAATAATGCCGCGCAAAGTGCTATTGAACAGATCCAAGCATATGCGCAAAATGCGATCGATCGCGTCACCGCTTCTGGTCGGCAGGCGATAAAAAAAATTCAGTTTTTTCGGCAAACGTTGAGGCGCGCATGCGCGAGAATGAAGCGCTTGCGCAATCGCGCCTAAATAAGGCGTTCGACCAAGCCAGAAAGGAACAATCACCGAACGACCAAGTTATCGCTAAAAACGCCGCTACCGCTGAAGCGAAGCAACTTTATGACCAACTTTCGGCAGTTCTTTGCCAACTCAGCAACCATGTCGACGTGGCCGTCAAGGATATCGATTGGATAACCGATATGGCCATAGTTTCCATGCAAAGAACCGTGGTGAATGCCACAAAGACTATTCTTGAGGCTCGGGATAGGGCGATCACAAAAATCACAAAGATGAAGCAAAGTCGATTGCATTAAGGCTTTCCCTTAACGCGGTCTTATGGCTGTCTCCAGCAAGAAAGTCTCATAGAAAAAATGTAAAAATGGTCCGGCACCCCAATTCCAGGGATTTAAACCGAGGCGCCGGACCAACACGCCAGGGGGTCAGGCGAGGCCGTGTATGAAAAGCGGCAAAGGGCTAATCAGGCGCTTTTCACAGTAATTTTTTTCGTGGAAGCTGTCGCGGTCGGCTTTTTCGGCAGAACGACTTTTAAGACTCCATTTTTAAATGTGGCAGTAGTGTCGTCGCTGTTAATGTTATCAGGAAGAGCAAAGCGGCGTTCGAACATCCCAAAATGGCGTTCGTTAAGGTAATAATCCTTATCGCTTTTCTTGGTCTCTTCCTTCTTTTCGCCGGCAATCTTCAGGCTGCCGTTGACCAGCGACACATCAATGTCTTTTTCATCGATCCCGGGTAGCTCCACCGCGACTTCGAAGCATTCATCTTTTTCGACGATATCAACGTCCGGGCTGGAGAAGGATGTGACCTTCCGGCGCCAAAACGGCTCGACATCATTGACTATACGCCGGAACGGCGACTGGAACATATTGGTATTAAAGTCGTCGAACAATCGGTCTACTTCGTCGCGAAGGCGATCTAGTGGGTGCCATTCGCTTTCTGTCTTTTCCGGTGTCGAAGATTTTTCCTCAGCGTTTGTCGATGGCTGTGGGACGTTCGATGTTTCATTTGTGGTGGGTTCGGACTGTGCTTGAGCCATTGAGTGAACTCCCATACGTGTTGTTTGAATGACGATGCGTTTTCTTTAATGTCGAAAACGAAAACTCAGGACTTGTCCGCATTGCTGCTGGACAACGTGGCGTTCACGCTGTCGGCGGCGATCTGCAATCCGTCTTTGATCAGGTCCATGTATTTCTCGGTGATCGCCGTGCCACTTGCACGGTAGTTCTCGAACGCCGTGCGGAGCCATTCCTGCTGCAGCTTTTCAACATCCTCGCGGGTGCGGCATGTCATGATTTTTGATGCGCATGCCATATCTTCGGTTGCCCGCGCCTTACCTAAGTTCATCAGCTCTTCGATGAGGTTGACAGCATCGCTTAACAGTTTTCCATTGGCCTTGTGCAGGGTTTTTTGACTAAGGCGGAGAAATACGAAAGGGTCCGTCCCCCATTGTGTCGCCCACATTTCAGCGGTGTCTTTGAGCGCTTCCATCATCGGCATTTGCGTACGCCCGCTAGAACCTGCGCGCGCCTTTGATTCGGTTTTTCGTTCCATTTTTATACCTAATTGAGCACTTCGTTATTTCTCTGTATTCGGCAGAGATGCCATAGCGACTATTCATGCGGAGGACCCACTGCCTCCCTTCTTGCTTCCTTGCATTGCAAGAAAGCCATCCGAGAATTCGCGGATCCTCCAATCTTGACGCCTCATCGCGACTTGAATTTCCTGACATTTACTGTTCCGCTTTCACGGATCGACTATGCCATTCTCGTCCAAGTGCTCATCGTCAAGACAGGATCATTAAAGCCCGTGTCGGCGCAGCGTACTTTGATAATTCTCAAGAGATCTATCGATTAATCACGCCGACATTCATATCCGCTGCAACGAGTGAATTACGTCATGAATGTCTTGCTCGATAACACCATCACTTTGCATGATCAGACGTACGATTGGGTCACGTATCATGGCCGCATAAGCAGGCTCAGGATTGTTGCCGTTCCAGCGGTCCAACGTTGATGGGCGCTTCTTCACGAGGCTTTTGACACCGCTACTCAAAGCTTTAGATGTTTCGATGGCACGCGTTGCCGTCATATATAAAGAGGGTGTAGCCAGCGCCTCGCTCCGCAAGCGCCGCACAAGATCGCCGCGAATTTGCGCACATGGAATGCGTGACAACTCTGTCCAGGTAATGGTTTCCATGGTTATTGGAATATTGGCGAAAATCCGCGTATCGATGAGATCGCCCGGGCGAAAAAAAAACGATTGATTTGGCCACCGGTTCGTGGTGTCGCTTTCGATGTGTTTCGGCATCCCGACGATTCGGCCAAATTTTAACACGTATAAAAACTCGTCGTTGACTTCTGCCAATGAGAACAAGCTGTGCGGCGGAAGTCCAATGGTGCAAAGGCCACCTTCGTCAGAAGATCCAACCATTGCTGGCAAAGAAATTGCCATACCATCAAGAAGAATATTCTGTCTCTTGCGGTGCCCGGTATGCGTCACGGTATCGCCGGTCTGGGCTGGGGGGCAGCCTCCGGGTAGCTCTGATGGTCTCGGCGCTGATGGTGTGGAGCGTTTAAGTTTGGCGATCCATTATTTAAGCCTGTCGAATTTACTGTCGAATTCGCGTAATTCATTTTCATTATTTGAGCCCTTCCATCTTGAACAAATACAAGCACGCATGCCGGTCTCGGACCGTTGGTTCGTCATCTTGTATGGTGTTGTTGTTGCCGCGAGGTTTTGCGGGGGTAACAGCAATCTGCCGCATACTTGGATGGTGCGCATTGATAATTCTTAAGGTTGGCATACGAATTATGGATAAGGTATCGGCCACATAGATTGAGGCATCAAAGTCGATGTGGCAGACAAAATCGCCTAATGAAGATGAAAATTTCAGATTGATACATGAGCGAACGCTTGTGGGTAGCCGGCGTTGGCTTTGCCTTTGTGGCCTTGCTTCATTAGCCTCGATCGGGTTGGCAGCTATGCAATTCCCAAACCTGCATGCATCGTCGACGCGCCGATATAAAGGCGATCCAAGTGCGGCTGCGGGGCAACATCGTGCATGGTTGATCGGCGAGATGGGCTCGTGGATTGCCCGTCGGGAAGATAGCCTTGCCTCGGTGGCACGACAATCAGGGCTCGGCTATACGGAAATGCTTGCGGCCAATCCCAACGTGGACCCTTGGTTACCAAAACCTGGGACGCGTATCGTGTTGCCTACATCGCACCTCGTTCCAGGGTTCAGGGGGCCGGGGCTGTTCGTCAATTTGGCGCAACAACGCCTATACGTAATACCCAGTCTTGATGCTGAGATAATCTCATTCCCGATCGGCATAGGGCGTGCCGGGTGGGAAACGCCAGTCGGTCGTACGGAGGTCTTTCAACGCCGAGAGCATCCGGCGTGGAGGGTGCCCGCATCTATTCGTGCAGAAAGTCCGGGACTTCCCGAAATCGTTCCGCCGGGGGATGAGAACCCCCTTGGCACACACGCAATTGATCTTGGATGGCCGGGTTTTGTCATTCACGGCACCAACCACCCTACGGGCATTGGGCGGCGCGTGAGCCATGGCTGTATCCGGCTATATCCGGAAGATATCATACGGCTATTCGAGCTGGTTTATATCGGTATGCCGGTCACGATCATTGATGTCCCGATCATCGTAGGCTGGGTCGGCACGCAGCTGTATATCGAAGTCCATCCGACGCAACGGCAATCGGATGAGCTTGAGGTTTTCGGCATGGTCGTTGCGAGTGAAGGCCAGTACGCTTTGGATGATCTCCTCTGTGCTGCGGGTCAATATGCCGAGAAAATTAATTGGCAACGCCTGACGCAGATTATCCTCGACAGCGAGGGCATTCCGATAGTCATCACTGAAAGATAGATCGTACTCGTGGCCTTATAAGAACCCCCTTGTCGGCAAACTTTTTCAGGCGTTGCTCGAGCGCATTGAAGGCATCGCGCATGG
>JAFMCK010000097.1 GCA_017857825.1 Rhodospirillales bacterium | reverse complement strand
CTCGGCTGCGGTCGAAGAGCAGTCGAAGGTCACCGAAGACATCTCCGGTAACATGCAGACCGCGTCAGAAGGCGTTAACTCTATCGCACGAAACACCGGCGAAATTTCGCAGGCGATGGAAAACGTTGCACTCTCGGTCGCGCAACTCAAGGAAGCGTCGGCGCAACTCGTCTAAACCACACGCGGTCACTTCCTGAGACTCTGAATACTCCCTGCGAACCTGCCTCTGGGCGGATGATCTCCGAAAGTCGGACATTATCCGCCCATTTTCTTTGTCCATTTGACAGACGCCCTGGACAGCAAAGCTCCGCTTACGTAAATCCGTAGGTGGAGGTATCGTTTTGAGCGCACCCAAAGAGCCGCAGATTCGCGTTTTAATATGTACAGACGCCAGTGTTGTGGCGAACCCGCTCAAACTTGCCTTGCTCGGCAACGCATCGATCACAGTGCAAAAAGAAGTCGCGGATACGATATCTGCCGTCACCGCTGTCAGAAATGGCGACATTGACATCGTATTATTGGACATCGGCATCGGCGAGAAACCCGTACGCACGGCAATCACACGACTGAAACGGGCCGATCCGAGCGTGAACATCGTGATGCTCGGCACATTGTCATTTGCCAATGTTCGGACGAGTATACGGGGCCTTATGGATGGGGCCGTCGAATATCTGCCGACCCCGACCCCACATGCCGCTGGCGCCGATCAACGAACTTTTGAAGAGAGCCTGGAGCGCGTATTACGCGCTTTAGGGCGTCGCAAAACGAAGCGTGTACCGCCGACGCCGCCCGTAAAAACGACACCCGAGATCAGCAAGGTTGCGCCAAAAATTTTGTTGATCGGCAGTTCAACCGGGGGGCCACAAGCCGTCACTGATTTATTGACCGGACTCGGCAACGATTTCAATCTTCCGATCTTGATAACGCAGCATATGCCGGCCAGCTTTACGTCTATATTTGCAAAAAGCTTATCGCAACATCTGAAACGTAACGTAAAAGAAGGCTCAGAGGCGCACCATCTTCAACCCGGAGACATATTGATTGCGCCCGGCGGCCTCCATATGCAGGTGAAGGCGCACGGTCAATCAACTCGCGTTCACCTGTTCGATGGCCCACAAATTAATTATTGCAAACCGTCTGTCGACCCGATGTTTGAAAGTGCCGTTGCGATTTATGGCGCCGCAATTCTTGCCGTGGTGCTAACGGGCGTGATGCAGAGAATAGCGGATGATCAAAAAAGCTGTCATCGCATCCATCATCATACTCGGCGCTGGCCTGGTATTTTCACAACTTTTGCAGTCAGGCGCTGGACCGAAGGCGACGTTTTCGCTGAGCGCCGAACAATTAGAATGGCTGATAAGCCAGGGTGATCTCAGCCTGGAATTAGAAGAATCCGGCGCGCGCAACGTCGAAGCGGCACCGACAGCATGCTATGCTAAGCGCACCCTTTCATTTGATGAAGACGGCACCGCACCCATTCGGCAAATCTGCACCGATGATGAAAGCCGCACCTTTATCCAAGAAATCGATACCCGTTGGCGAATAGAAGACGCGCTCCTTTGCTTAGATACCCGTCCGTTGGATCGTGATCCGGCGTGTTGGCGGGTGATCTATCGCGACGGCACACTCGAATTCGAAAACGAGGCGCATGCGATCCGCTGGTTCGCGCGCCTGAACGATAGCCGCTCTCCAGATGAATTCTTGCATTCGTTGTATTCAGCCAAACCATAGTGAACGACGCCACACCCACAATTCGAACAGAATTGGGCCAAAAATCAAAAAGCAGATATTTTAAAAAAAAGTCGGACCGAGTGATCTATATCACTTCCAGGTTGCGGTGGCGTGAGTATGGTGATGGTGCTTCTAGTCTCTCCCCGAGACTTTCTCCCTGTCTAACTCGCCGGGTCCTTTGGGACCCGGCTTTTTTCATCGCTGACACTTAAGCGGCGGCGTGACGGCGCGATTTGACAATCATGTCTGAAGCTTTTTCGGCGATCATAATGGTCGGTGCATTGGTGTTACCCGACGTGATTGTCGGCATTACCGACGCATCGACGACACGAAGACCGTCGATCCCATGCACCCTGAGCGACGTATCGACGACGGCGCCTTTGTCGTCAGCCGGGCCCATCTTACAGGTGCTGGTCGGATGATAAATCGTCTGCGCAATATCACGCGCACTTTGCAAAAGCGCAGCATCACTCTCGATGCCCAGCCCAGGCAAATGCTCGCGCACAACGAAGTCTTTTAGCGGTGCGGTTGAGAACAACCTGCGCGACACTTTCATCGCATTCACAACAGTTTCTTGATCCAAAGTTTCCGACAGATAATTCGGCTGGATCGACGGATAAACATCCGGGTCCGGCGACGTAATAGCGATTCGACCACGACTTTCCGGACGCAGTTGGCATACAGAAGACGTCACCCCCGAAAAGGGATGCATCTTGATGCCGGGCTTGTCGGCGCTCAGCGGCTGAAAATGGAATTGGATATCGGGCACTTCAAGCGACGGCCTGCTTTTCGTAAAGATACAAACCTGGCTCGCCCCCATGGTCATCGGACCCTTGCGCTGAAAAATATACTGCATGCCGATCTTGGCGCGGCTGAACAGGTGATTGATCTCATCATTCAAGGTCGGGACGTTGACTTCAAACACCATGCGTATCTGCAAATGGTCTTGCAGGTTTTCACCGACACCCGGCAATGCGTGGCGAACCGCAATGGCATTATCCTTTAACAGTGCGCCCGGACCAATTCCCGACAACTGCAACAACTGTGGAGAGCCGATCGCACCGGCAGCAAGGATCACTTCACCGCCCGGCTTCAGAAACACTTCATGGCGCCGGCCCGCGCGACCAAACGCAAATCCGCTGACGCGACGGCTATCGTCTGAAAACAGAACGCCTAGGCCCATCGCATGGGTCTCTATCACCAAATTGTCGCGGTGGCGCACGGGATTAAGGTAACCCACCGCCGTCGACCAGCGGCGCCCCTTGTGTGCGGTCTGCTGAAAATAACCGGCACCTTCTTGATCGGCGCCGTTAAAGTCTGCGTTCGGCGGTATCCCATTGGCCGCAGCTGACGCGATCAACGCCTCGCACACATCACGCTTGGCCCGCATGTCCGAAACTTTCAGCGGCCCACCGCTGCCGTGATGATCATCGGCGCCGCGTTCTTGGTCTTCGGCGCGCTTGAAATACGGCAACACATCATCGAATGACCAGCCGGCATTGCCGAGCTGACGCCAGTAATTAAAATCTGCCGCCTGACCACGAATGTACAACAGGCCATTGATCGAACTTGAGCCGCCGAGCACTTTACCGCGCGGCCAATCGATTCGACGGCCATTTAGCCCCGGATCCGGGTCGGTTTTATAACACCAATCGGTTTTCGGGTTGTGCAGTGTCTTGAAATAACCGACGGGCACGTGAATCCACGGATTGATATCCCGTCCACCGGCTTCCAGCAACAGAACCCGCACGCTTCGATCTGCGCTTAGACGGTTCGCAAGCACACAACCCGCTGAGCCTGCGCCGACGATAATAAAGTCAAATGTGTCGTCTGTGGTAACCATGCGTGATCGTAGCCAGATTGAGCTTGAGTAGCAACAATGAAGCATTTAGTCTCATTAGTGATATTGAATTCAATTTAAAGGTGCTGAAATGCCTGATGAGACCAGCGCTGGTTCGCGCTCTATTCGCGTTCTCGACGTGCTCAACGCGGTCGGCGCTGCGGAAATCGCGATGAGCGCGACGGACATCGAAACCGCGACGGGCTTACCAAAAGCGACAGTGCACCGACTGTGTAATCTTCTCCTTGATGAAGGATATTTGCAACGTGATTTGACTGGACGCGGGTATGAACCGGGCGCGCGTTTTACCCGCATTGCCATGCAGACCGTCGCAAACCCGGGCCAACGGGGCGAGCGTCATGCAATTTTGGAGCGCGTCGCCCGGGACATCGGTGAGACCTGTAATATCACCGTGCCCTCCGCCACCACGATGCTGTACCTGGACCGGGTCGAATCCGCATGGCCGCTCCGCATCCAATTACCGCCGGGCTCGAACGTACCGTTGCACTGTACGGCGTCGGGCAAACTATTTTTAGCCACCCTACCAAAAGCACGACGTGAGCGCTTCATTAGATCTTTGACGTTGGACAGACACGCCCCAAACACCATCACCGATCCGACGGCCCTAATGGCCGCACTCGCTGACATCGCTCGTAACGAGTTGGGCACAGACGACGAAGAATTTATTCCGGGCTTGGCCGCGATTGCCGTGCCCGTGAAAGGTCCGAACGGGCGCATGCTGGCAACCTTGGCGACCCATGGACCGGTGATGCGGATGCCTCTTTCGGCGGCGCTCAAGCACACCCAACGCTTACGCGACGCCGCCGACGAGCTGGCGCGGACATTGATCTAATGCATGATGACCCTGAAGGTATTGAAGATATCCTCCAAATACTCCGCCGAGGCGGACTTATCACCGAGGCCGAGACCCCATCCGCAACGCCGCTGAGCGGTGGTGTTAGTTCCGACATCTGGCGGATCGATCTTGAAGGCGGCCCCATCTGCGTCAAACGCGCACGGGACAAGCTGAAGGTCAAAGATGACTGGTTCGCACCGGTCGCGCGCAATGCCTTCGAAGTCGCCTGGATGCGGACGGCCCGCGATATCGTGCCCGCAGCGGCGCCGGAAATTCTGTTTCACGACGAAGCCGCCGGGCTGTTTGCGATGCCGTTTTTACCGGATCACAAGTACCCCCTTTGGAAGGCGATGCTGCGTGACAACCACGTGCGTGCCGACGATGCGGACGCGGTCGGACGCTCCTTAGGACGCATCCACGCCGCGACCCACATTGATCCCAGCATCCCCGAGCGTTTTGCCAGCGACGATATTTTTTATGCGATCCGACTGGAGCCGTACCTGCTGGCCACGGCCGCGCGTCATCCCGATTTGGCAGACCGGCTGCGCGAGCTTGCCGACATTACAGCGTCGACGAAGACAGCCCTGGTGCACGGTGACGTCAGCCCAAAGAATATCCTGATCGGGCCCGACGGGCCGGTGTTTTTAGATGCGGAATGTGCCTGGTTTGGCGACCCTGCATTCGATTTGGCGTTCTGCCTGAATCATCTTTTGTTGAAGTGTTTGTGGACGCCTGCAGGCGGCCCGGCATTTCGCGCCAGCTTTGAAGCGCTGTGTGAGGGTTACTCGCTCGAGACTGCGGGCATGCAAGATCGCGACATCATGGCCCGCGCCGCGCATCTATTGCCGGGGCTGTTCTTGGCCCGGGTCGACGGCAAGTCGCCGGTCGAATACATCACCGATGAAGATGACAAAAACCTGGTGCGCGATGTGGCAAAGCTTTTCCTGACCTCACCCGTTGCCCATCCGATGGATATCTGCCAAACGTGGCACGCGCGAATCGGCTCTGATCGCTGAGCGCCGTCGCCAATCTAAACGAAGCATCCAAAGGAACCCCGATGTCCAAATTCACCATCAAAAATCTGCATGCTCGCCGCGTTTGGGATTCCCGAGGCCGCCCGACGGTCGAGGTCGACGTCACGCTTGAGAGCGGCGTTATCGGCACCGCAATTGCCCCCGCCGGCGCATCCCGCGGTATGCATGAAGCCGTCGACCTGCGTGATGGTGGGCAGGCGTTCGGCGGCTGGGATGTGATGAATGCGGTCCGCGCCGTCGATGTGGAAATCCGCGAAGTCCTGATCGGCCAAGACGTGCGGGACCAATCCCGACTGGATAAATTCATCGTCGATCTGGACGGCACGCCCAGCAAAAAACGCTTAGGCGGGAATGCCTGCGTGGCCGTTGGCATGGCGTGCGCACACGCGGCCGCAAAAGCCGAAGGCATCGCCCTTTGGGAGCACCTGCGCGGCGAGACCGGCGATGGTGAAACCATCCTGCCGCTGCCGGAAATACAGATTTTCGGTGGCGGTGCACATGCATCCAATCGTGTCGACGTGCAGGATTTCATGGTGATCGCCACCGGCGCCGAGAGCTTCGTCGAAGCCATCAACATGACCGCCGATGTCTATCGCCATGCCGGGCAAATCATGGCCGACGCCGGCAAGCTTGCAGGGGTCGCCGATGAAGGCGGCTTCTGGCCCGATTTCGACAGCAATGAAGAAGCCATCGAAACCCTGCTCCGTGCCATCGAGGCGGCCGGCTACAAACCGGGTTCCGAGGTCGCGATCTCGCTCGATATCGCCGCGTCCGAATTCGGTAAAAACGGCGTTTATACCTTGGCCAAAGACGACAAGACCCTGCAACGCGATGAAATGTGCGCAATGATGATCGATTGGATCGAGCGTTATCCGATTGTCTCTATCGAAGATCCGCTGGGCGAAGACGATCCGGACGGCCTGATTAAGTTCACCTGGGCCGTCGGCGACAATGCGCAGGTCGTCGGCGACGACGTGCTGGTGACCAACGCTGCGCGGGTCACGGCGGCAGCAAAGGATAAGCTATGCAACACGCTGCTGTGCAAACCCAATCAGGCCGGCACGCTGACCGAAGCCAAAGCCGCTTTTGATGCCGCAGCCAAAGCCGGCATGGGGCGGATTGTGTCGGCACGCTCCGGCGAGACCGAAGATGTGACCATCGTGCATATGGCCATCGGCTGGGGGGCACCGCAATTGAAGGTCGGCTCGTTCGCACGGTCGGAACGTATGGCGAAGTGGAACGAAGGTATCCGCATCGCCGACCGCCTCGGCGGTGATGGACCATTGCCGCCGAAATCCGCGTTCCCATGGCGCTGAGTTAACTCAACATCATGTCCCCTCGCGATATCGCGCTTGCCGTCTCGGTCGCGGTTATTTGGGGATTTGCATTCATTGCTACTGAATTTGCCCTGCAAAGTTTTTCCGCACCGCAGCTGACCGCGCTTCGGTTCATCCTCGCGGCGCTACCGATATTATTCGTGCGCCGCCCAGACGTGTCTTGGCGTGTGCTGATCGCGCTCGGCAGCTTTTTATTCATCGGCCAGTTCATGATGCTGTTCTTCGCCTACAAAGTCGGGATGCCGCCGGGCTTAGCCTCGGTCGCGACGCACACGCAGGCGCTGTTCACGATCATCATTGCCGCGATTGTGATGGCCGAGGTGCCGGGACCGCGGAGAGTTTTCGGTATCGTCATCGCCTTTGCCGGGCTCGCTCTGGTCGCGGCCAGCGTCGACGGCGGCCGCGAGCTGACGTATCTGGGCTTGGCACTGACGCTACTGGGCGCGCTCAGTTGGTCGGTCGGCAATGTTATTTTAAAAAAGTTGGGTCGGGTCGATATGCTGGCGCTGATGATCTGGCTCAGTGTGGTGCCACCATTACCCGCGCTCTTGCTTTCGGTCGCCCTTGGCGACTCACCAAGCCTCGCCGATGCGCTCGCCGCCGCGACCTGGCAAAGCTGGCTTAGCGTGCTTTATCTGGGTCTGATTTCAACCACCGCCGCCTACGCAGTGTGGGGCCGATTGTTGAACACCTACCCCGCTGACCAGGTAACGCCGTTCGCGCTGTTTGCACCGTGCGCCGGCGTGATCGGATCATATTTGGTTTTTGGAGAAACATTTGGTCCGCTCCGCGCCACCGGCATGGTGCTGATCTTTATCGGTGTTGCGGTAACGGTGGTCGGGCGCTGGGGGACCAAGCGTTCGTAGCTTACTCGTACATTCGCGCCTGACCTCGCAAGCGATCCACGAACACATCAATGATCCGGCGTAGCACTTTATCGGTCTCGGCCAAGCGGCCAAGACGCGCCGCCAAATCTTCTCGCGAGATCACGGTCATTTTAGTGTCTGACTTAATCCGTGCCGAGGCCATGCGCGGTTGGTTGTCGATCAATGACATTTCGCCGACGATGTCGCCACGCCTCAGAGTCGCCAGCAAGACCTCTTGATTTCCGGCCTTACGATAAATATCGACATCACCGTCCAAAATCAGGTATGCGACGTCGGCCTCATCGCCTTCTTCGAACAAGACCTCGCCCGGTGCCGCCTCTCGACGCTGGACCTGCGTAGGCGGTGTTGCGGTTGTCGTCGTCACGGGCGCATCCTCCATCTTATACGTCATCTGTTCATCGGCACCGGTCGCCGGCGCATCGCCGCGCGCGACCAATCGATCCAACGTCTGCGAGAACAAGTTGCGATATTTTTCCGGCAACCCGTCAAACATCATTTTTTCACGCAATTCGGAAAGACTACTTTCCACCTGTGCCGGGGACATGTCTTTCGGGAACAATGACGCCAACGTCGTCAACTGTTTTACCAAACGGGCCAACACCCCGAGTACGGCTTGCTCGTGCTTCTCGCGCACCGGCGACGCGAGTACATCAAGTAAAAACCCAAGCTGCACGGCGCGGTTCGGCAGCAACGCCAGGATATGGTTCAAGGCGTCAGGGACACTCAGGTCATCCGGGTCCGCGAACACCATCCGCGACCGCCCCGTCAGCGCACCGGCCAAGTTTGGCCCACCGGCAATCCCGGCTTGCTCGACCAATTCCCGAAGCAACCCTTTGAAGGCGTCAAGTTCCGCAGCCGGACCTTCACGCGTCATCGGTCGAATACCGCTCAGCGTCCGCGCCACGCGGGCCAACAGCACCGACGTCGTCAACGGCATCGGCCGCTTCGCCATGAAATCGTTAAACGCGGTCAGGCACGAGCGCGGATTGTTGATCTGGCACCGACCCTGGGTCACATGCACCAACCCCCGAAACGCCGACACCGCATCTGCAAAGCCGCCGAACAGATCGTTAATCGCCGTGTTGCTTTCAAGAATTTCAGCTACGATCTCGTCGATATATTCTGTCACCAGCGCATCGTCGGCTTTTTCGCCAAGCTCAATCAGTAATGCGAGCTTGTCCGTCCAATCGCCGCGCTGCCCGAGCGCCAACGCAAGACCGCCCAGCACATACTGCCGGCGTGCACCGTCGTTATGCGTGGGCCCGCTCGCAACCAAACCCGCGAGGTCAAGACGTTCAAGAAACGCGAGCCGCTGACGGTCTTCACCGGTGGCCTGCGCCACGTCTTTAATCTGCGCGAACGCCGCATAAAGCCGGTCTGTACAGTCGCTCGCTTTATCACCGGTCTTGCGCGCATGAATGCCGCCAACCCGCTGCATCGCGGCCGGAAATATTTTGTCGTTCCGCTCAAACATCCTGAGCGCGCCGCAATCAAACCCAAACTCCAATGCCGTCTGGCCGCGCTGATCCAACAACTCACGCAGCAAGCGGCCCGCCGCTTGGCGCGCAGAAAATGTGTAAAAATCGTGGATATTACGGCACACCGGGGCGTCTTCGATGGGCACGATCTGTACCGGCTTTTCGCCGACATCCATCATTTCTTCGAGCAGCACTTCCTCTTCGCCGGTGCGCTGGCTCTCGGCAACGACGCGCACGCCCGCAACACGTTTTTCGTCAAGCAGCGCTTCCGCACGCGCCATCGCTTCGGCGCGCGTCGCATGGTGCGACTCGATCAGCCAACGGCCCTCTTCCGACACAAACACGTCGTACGTTTTCTGCGCGAGATTATTTCTCACGTCTATCCCCCTCAAACGCCCCCCATCATCGCCCAGCTATTTTCGAGAGTCCACTGCGGATTAGTTACTTTTTTTCGACGCCCCCTCACCTAACCACCCCCGTGGCGTAGGAGAGAGGTTTCTTGAAATGTGACTTGATCGCCCAGTACTTATTGCATCGCGAAGCCGAACCGGCGCGATGCGTCCTCTACCGGCACTGAGGTTCGGTCGTAAACGCGGCACCAGAGTCCACCAAGGCATGCCCCGCAAGGAAACTCCGCCCGATCAGCAGGCGATGATCGAAACCATCACGATTCACGAGACTAACATTCACAGACCGCTTGATCGCGCCGAGGCAGATCTCAAACATCACCACCGGGCGTTCCTGTGCCGGTCCACTCAGCTGTTTAATACGGGCAATGCGGACAACGGGTTTTTCAAAGTGCTGAATGATGTTGTCCTTCGTTACAACGTCAAAAGAAACCCACTGTTTTCCATCCCGAAGGCCAACTTTTATATTGGTCGCATGGATCGCGCTGTTGTCCGCACCGGTATCCAGCTTCGCCGCCATGGTGACCGGGCCAGGATAGATCATGACCCTTTCCAAATAACCGAATGTCGGCGTCTCAGCGACGGCATGGTCAGCGATGCCGAGCGCGATCACGACGCCCAAGGCCAGCAATACTCTTAACCGAACCCACATGGTTTGTTCCTTCGCTACATTTCTAAAGGGTGGGCACGTATAAGGCGATCACCTGATCAATGAGCTCAATACAATCTACAGAGCATCGCGTGTCGATATCGTGAAACTCAGAGTAATGCCGTTCGGAAAGGCGCATCAAGTGACGGATGCTATGGCGGTGAAATGGCGCTGGGTTAATGCCCCCTCACCCTTCCTCTCCCCCGCTGCGCAGGGGAGAGGAACCCTGACGCGATAGCCCTTATCCCTCTCCCCCATGCATGGGGGAGAGGTTAGGTGAGGGGGTTTTCCCCAATACAAAAAATGGTGCGGGCGGCCTGAGTTATGTTCCCGATACAGGCACCAATCCTGCACTGATATCCAACTGAATCAATACCTTAGGTCACCAAAGGTTCATTGTACAGGGGGACTTTTGGTCTACCCTTTGGTCTACCCTCAGGCTGACCTGACAGGAGCTTATTCAGGCCCTTGATTGAGTGACCCCAGAGGACTCCAAGCAGCTCGCTGGGCGCCATGGCTCCGACTGACATCCTACTGAATGGGGCAATGCAAGGAGTAGCCTCAGGGAGTCCCTTGGCGGCACTTAAAGGGTATCTGTGACGTGCCCCTAGGGGGGAAGACCCTCTGAGAACGCCGGAGCAATAATCCACCACTGAAGCGGCCAGATTGTCTGGTTGT
>JAFMCK010000096.1 GCA_017857825.1 Rhodospirillales bacterium | reverse complement strand
AAGAACGGCATCCCCAAAACACTGATGTCTTCGCACAACACGCACGATATACAGTTCACTGGACCGCATGACGCAAGACCGCGTTGATGCCATGCAATCTAATGCCACGAGGTTTTTAGATGCCCTCTGATACAACAGATATTACGCCCCGGCGCTGGGAAGATTTACCGCGCCGTGCTTGGGTGACAGGTGCCGGCAAGGGGATTGGCCGCGCTTTGGTGAAACGTCTGGTCAGCGAGGGCTGGACCGTGTTTGCCTCTGCGCGCA
This sequence comes from Rhodospirillales bacterium, assembly GCA_017857825.1. Lineage (GTDB taxonomy): Bacteria > Pseudomonadota > Alphaproteobacteria > Rhodospirillales > Casp-alpha2 > UBA4479. Next base: position 10,768 of record JAFMCK010000096.1, on the reverse strand, counting down.
CCGAAGATGACCTGACCAGCCTTGCTGCCGAGACCGAGACCATGATCGGCAAGGTCTGCCCGTTGCCACTCGACACCACCGACGAGGCGGCCTGCAAAAAGGCGGTCGACGATATTGTGGCTGAAGCCGAGCCTATTGGCCTTGTCGTGCTGAACGCGGGCACCCACACGGAAACGCCGATCGACGATTTTGACCTCAAGGTTGTGCATAAAATTTTTGATGTGAACGTTGGCGGCACGGTTAATTGCTTGGCGCCCGCGATGCAGGCGCTGCGCGCGCAGGGGTTCGGCAAAATTGCGGTGACAGCGTCAGTGGCGGGCTATAAAGGATTGCCGAAAGCCGCAGCGTATTGCGGCTCAAAGGCCGGCGTGATCGGCATGTGCGAGGCGTTGTACCCGGAACTACGCCGTGTTGGCATTTCGCTGGCCGTGATCAATCCGGGCTTTGTGAAAACCCCGCTGACCGATAAAAATTCATTCGAAATGCCGTTCTTGATGGAGGTCGACGACGCCGTTGATGCGATTGCCAAAGGCCTCGCCCGCGACACCTTTGAAATCGCATTCCCGACCCGCTTCGTGTTAATCTTAAAGATGCTGAGACTGTTGCCGGACTGGCTGTATTTCAAGCTGACCGGCAAGTTGCTGGACTAAGCCCGCTTCAGCAAGAAATGCCCGACGTCGATGCCGCCGGTTTGAAAACCGGCGCGGCTATATGCCAAATAATAATCCCAAATGCGGCGGAAGGTTTGATCAAAACCGTGTCGTTCGATCAGCGGCCAGGCTTCGGTGAAACGGTCCTGCCACTCGGCCAACGTTTTGGCATAGCTGAGCCCGAAAAAATGGGTGTCGTGTACGGCCAAGCCTGAGCCTTCGGCGTGGCTGCGAAAAACACTCGGCGACGGCAACATGCCGCCTGGGAACACATAGCGTTGAATGAAATCGGCGCTTTTGCGGTAGCCGTGATAGCGCGACTCTTCAATGGTGATGACCTGCAATGCGGCGTGCGCTTCCGGTTTTAAGCGTTCGGCGACGGTCGAGAAAAACCGCGGCCAATTCCGCTCCCCAACCGCTTCGAACATTTCGATCGACGCAATGCCGTCATAGGTGCCCTGCACATCACGATAGTCTTGCAGACGGATATCTATTTTATCGGCCAGCCCTTCATTAAACGCACGTTCGCGGGCAAAGTCGTGCTGCTCTTGCGACAGCGTGATGCCGGTGACCTTGCAGCCGTATTCGCGCGCCGCATAGGTCGCAAAGCCACCCCAGCCACAGCCGATTTCCAGAAGATGGCTGTCCGGTCCCGGGTTCAACTGCTCGGCGATGCGTTTATATTTGCGCAGTTGCGCGACTTCCAGTGGATCGTTCGGGCAATCGTACAGCGCCGACGAATAGGTCATCGTCGGGTCCAGCCATTCCCGGTAAAAGCCGTTCCCAAGGTCATAATGTTCACTGATATTGCGCTTCGAGCCTTTTTTGGTGTTGGGCCGCATCAGGTGACGAACCCGGTCTATGGCGCGAACCAAAAACGTGCCTTCGACTTTTGATTCCAGGCTTTCGTTGTTGATCGCGGCGAGTTCCAGCAAGGCGGTCAGGTCGTCGGTGTGCCATTCTTCGGCGATATAGCCTTCCGCAAAGCCGACGTCGCCACCCAACATCATCCGCCAAAGGCCACGCCATTGATATATTGTGACCGAGGCGACGGGACCATCTAGGTGGCCGTCAAAGGTGCGTGAGTCGCCATTCGGCAGGGTCACGGACAAAGTGCCAGCTTCAAGGCCACCTGCGACCTTGAATGCCCAGCGAGCGGCAAGCGCGGCGAGCGGGCCGCCATGGCGCGTGGATTTTCCTTTAGGTGTGGCGGCCAAGGTCTTGGAGTCGGTGCTCATGCTGGTTCCGTCTGCTTTTTTGAAGTCGGCGGCAAGATGATGCTGATCTCGCCACGGGATTGTGGCTCGAAACGAAAAATTGGCACGCCTTTGCGCCAAAGATGAAACGCCTCGTAATGGATGCCGGCGATGACTTTTAGGGTCATCAATGGATGCTTTGCCAACGATGCCCACAAGTTTGCCGGCGTCAGTGCTTGGCGGTTTCCGGTGAAGCTTGCGTTCAGGATATGACCCTCGTCGCCATCCTGGCGGATGCTGATGCAGACATCGTCACCGGGCGGCACAATGCTGAAGCTGTAACGGCTTTGCATAGGGGTGAACGGTGACACGTACATCGCCTTGTCGCAGCTTTGTCGGAACGGCGGCGTATCGCCGACGCTGACCGGAATCACATAGGTATGCCGTTCACTCATGGTGTTGTTGACTTGATACAAAATCGCCGCGGTTTCGCCGTCTGCATGGGTCGCGAAATACACCGTGATTGGGTTGAAGGCGTATCCCAGAATCCGCGGATAACAAAGCACATGTAGGCTGAGATCATCCGGCGCGATACCGGCGTCACGGAGCCGTGTGCGCACCCATAATTTAAGATCGCCCTTGCCGTCGCCGTGATCGCGTTCGTAAAACGTCAACAGACCGGGGCGGTTGATATGCAACGGCCCGATGTCTTCGAGCCGATCCAGATCCAATAACAAATTAAACACGCGATAATTAAGCAGATGTGATTTCGGTTGCACTCGGCGGTGCACAACGGACCCGCTGTAAAGCGCTGGCGATATGTGTGCATTCGGCGGGGTCATGCGGCTTCGTCCTGGGCGGGGCCAAGGTGAATGCGACCGGATTCGTTTTCCACGTCCCAGGGGCGGCGCACGTCGGCTGCGGCTTCGGCGGCGGCGAGACCCGATTGCAGGCCGTCTTCATGAAATCCGGCGCCGAAATAGCTGCCGCAGTACCATGTCCGCCGGTGCCCTTGCAGGCGCCATAACTCGCGCTGGGCGGCATCTGTCGTATTGTCGAACAGTGGGTGGTCGTACTGATAGGTGCCGAGGATGTGCGCTTGGTCCGGCGGCGTGATCGGGTTCAACGTTACGAACAAATCATCGCGCGTCGATAAGTCCTGCAGGCTGTTCATCCAGTACGTCACACATAACCCCGTATCATCGCTGCTTGCCGGGCCCTTCGCATGCATGCGTGGACGGGCCAGGTAATTCCAGCTCGACCACACGCGGCGGCGGATTGGCATCAGCTTAGGGTCGGTATGCAGTACCGCCAAGTTTTTCTGGTACGAAAACGGTTTTAAGATCGTGCGTTCCATATTGTCGGCGTCGACCATCATACTCAGGGTCTGGTCTGCGTGGGCAGCCATGATGACGCCGTCGAAGCGATCATCAAAGCCGTTTTGATCGGTGACGGTGACACCGTCCGGTGCGCGGTGGATGGCGCGAACGGCGGCGCTGGTGCGCACATCAAGTCCTTCGGAAATCTTTGACACATAACTTTTGCTGCCGCCGATCACCGAACGCCACTGCGGCCTGCCGGTGTATTTGAATAACCCGTGATTAACGAAAAATCGCACGAAGGCCGCGGCTGGATATTCGCGCATGCCGTCGACCGTGCCCGACCAGATCGCAGCCGCCATTGGTAACAGGTGGTCGGTCTGGAACGATGGTGCGTAGCCGTCGCGGTCTAGCACTGCGCCCAACGAGATGTCTTCGAGTTCACCCATGCGCAGTTTTTCCGGCATGGTCGAATAAAACCGGTGCAGGTCGCGTATCATCCGCCAAAATCGGGGGCGAACAATATTCCCCGGCTGTCCGAACAGCCCGCCGAGGGTGCCGCCGGAATACTCAAACCCGCCGTTATCTGCAGAAACTGCAAATCCCATGTCGGATGCATGCGTCGCCACGCCCAAATGTTCAAACAGCGCGATGAGGTTCGGATATGTCCAGTCGTTGAAGACGATAAAACCTGTGTCCACGGGGGTCGGCCCGTCGCTGGTATCGGCCATAACCGTATTTGAATGTCCACCCAACCGAGGCTCACGTTCATATAACACCACGTCATAGCGCTTCGACAGCAACCATGCTGCCGATAGCCCGGATATACCTGATCCGATAACAGCAAAACGTTGGCGGGCGGCGTCCCGCATGGGCGTGCTCCTTTGGTGACGGTTGGATCTTCTAAAATCGGACGCGTATACAAAATTTGATACTCATTCTATACGATCAAGCCAAGCCTTCGGATCATCTTTTGATGTATTGCCTGTCACGTAGCCGATAATTATTCATGATTCGGAATGATCCATTGCGGGGATGGGGGCGTACTCCATAGTATGATGTATGGTTTGCACTCACCTGACAGTCTTCATTCCGCTTCAAACAGCCCTGCGATTTTTGCCACAGGGGGGGCAACTGTGACGCAACGCACGCTCAGCGCCGAAACTGCCGAAGACGCTACGCACTTAATGACGCAAATTGCCGTGCATCAAGACCGTGACGCGTTCGAAGCTTTGTTCCGACATTATGCGCCCAGGGTGAAGGCATACATGCTGAAACTCGGTAGCGACGGCGCGCTGGCTGACGAACTAGCGCAGGAAACGTTGCTGATGGTGTGGCGCAAGGCGGCGCAGTTTGATCGCGCGAAAGCTTCACCGTCGACATGGATTTTCACGATTGCACGTAATCTAAGGATCGATGTGTTTCGTAAGAACAACAGACCCGAGCTTGATCCAAATGATCCGGCTTTGGTGCCTGATGCTGAAGAGCCTGCCGATGAACAGATGGATCGAGTTCAGCGAGCGAAGCTGATCAGGGCGGCGATGAAATCGTTAAACGAAGAACAGGCCGAGGTGATCCGGCTCTCGTTTTTTGAAGACAAGTCACACAGCGTGATCGCCGAAGAATTGGATTTGCCCCTAGGTACCGTCAAGTCGCGGTTGCGTTTGGCGTTTGGGCGGATCCGTAAGGAACTTGGAGAAGACGTACTATGACGATCAAATATCATGTCCTCGAAGAGACCTTGCTGGCTTACGCCGCTGGGGAATTGGACAATGCCTCATCGCTTCTGGTTGCGACGCATTTGGCGCTTTGCCCAAAATGTCGGCGCGCAGCAGAGATCGGTGATGAAATCGGTGGTGCGTTGATTGAAACCGTCGCTCCGGCAACGATGGGGAGCGCGGCGCTGGATAGTGTGATGGCGCGCCTCGAAGAATTTGCACTTGAGGGAAGTATTAAGCCTGTGGCTGCGACGAAGCGCGGTGCGACGCCTGTGTTGCCCGAGCCACTGCGTAGCCGGGTCGGCGGCGACGTTGATGTGTTGCGCTGGCGTCGACTGGGCCCGGGTCTCCAGCAAATCCGTCTTGATGATAAATCTGGCGGCCCTTCGGTGCGTCTTTTAAAGATTGCCGGCGGTCGCAGTGTGCCTGAGCACGGGCATGCGGGTGCGGAAATGACCATGGTGTTGGCGGGTGGTTTTCACGATGCCGGGCGTTCGTTCGGGCGCGGTGATATCGAATGGGCGAATGCTGATGTTGTGCACCAGCCGGTCGCCGACGAGGGGGAAGACTGCATTTGTCTGACTGTCACGGATGGCCCGCTTAAGTTCTTTGATGTCATTGGTCGCTTGGCACAGCCGTTCGTCGGTATTTGAGCAGCCGTTCGCCGCGTATATGAATGGCTGGCAAACAATAGCCATCTGCGTTTATATTTATATTCAATGATGAAATTTGCCGCGCGTCTGCTGCGGCACGGCGGTGTTGTGTCGTTTGATAGCGTTCGTATAGGCGTGCACAGTACTTTGATGATTTGGCTAAGGCGCTAGATGAAGCTCCGTGTACTCGTTGTCGACGACAATCCAGCAGATCGCGCACTCATCAGCCGCTTGATGCGGTCGAGTGATTTGGATGCGGATATCGTTGAAATCGCATGTGCACGCGAATTCCTCGATATGCCGATGGTAAATTTCGACTGTATCTTACTCGATAATCGTCTCCCAGACCGCGACGGCATTGATGCGCTGATTGAAGCGTGTGGTGATTCCAAGGCGCCGCCACGACCGGTGGTGATTCTGTCTGGTCAGGGTGACGAACACATCGCGGCGCGTGCGATTAAGGCCGGCGCATCTGACTATCTGGTTAAAGATTCGGTGACCCCTAATGGGCTTGCCAGGACCATCACAAACGCCATCGAAAAATGGCACCACGAAGAGCGTAAGCGCTTGGATGGGGAACATTTGTTGATGCTTGCCGATCAAGCGAATTGGGCGAAAACCCAATTTCTAGCCAACATGTCGCACGAACTCCGGACACCGTTGACGGCGATCATAGGTTTTTCGCAGTTAATCAATACTAAGGCGTTCGGTAACGATGGCGCCGCGTGGGATAAGTACACGGAGTATTCTGCAGATATCAACAACAGTGCACAGCGCCTTTTGGATATGATTGCCGATATTTTGGATGTGGCGCGTATCGAATCAGGTGTGTCGCAAATTCAGTCGGTTGCATTTACGGCCGATGACGTTCTGCAAGAAGTTTTGGAAGCGCTGTCAAATAAAGCGGCCGAAAAGTCTTTAAAACTGACCGTCGAAACACCGGATACGCCGATGCAAATGATATCTGATCGCCGTGCGATTACGACGATCATGACCAACCTCTATCGAATGCCATTAAATACTCGCCGAAAGGCGGCCATGTGCGGGTCCACCTGAACGCCGGTGGCGATGACACATGCATGTTTAGTGTTGCAGACTCGGGTGAAGGTATGAGTGCCGCAGATCTGCCGCGATTTCTGCGACCGTTCGAGCGTAATGACGACGCATTCGCAACGCAGACCGGTGGTTTGGGCATCGGTCTATCCTTGGTCAACTCATTAGTGCAGCTGCTCCAGGGTGAGTTGACGTTCGACACCGCGGTCGGCTCAGGCACCACAGCCAAGGTTGTGATGCCGGCATTCGCGCCGGTTATTCAAGGTGTTGAAGATAGCAACGATTGAAATGCCGTCTGGGTCACTTTCGACCTTTGCCGGAGAGATTATCTTTCAAGCGATAGAAATTCATCATTAAAGGCAAGAACCAAGGCGTGCCGTTGTAAAGCGGGATGGTTGGGAACCGATCTTCGGCGAACACGGTTTTGTCTTCCAAGCCCAATACCAATGATGCCGCCTTCGCGCCCATCCAGCGCGCCCAGACCACACCCGAACCACAAAAACCGGCTGCGTAAATAATCCCGTCATGGATGTCGAGCTTCGGCAGTTGATCCATTGGAAACGCGACAAAACCAAACCAATGATGGCTAAGTTCGGTATCGGCGACCTCCGGGAAAATTGAGACAAGCGCCGCGCGAAGACGCTCGCGCGCCGCGCCGGGATCGTTGTGATAGCGCCGGCCGCCTAATAAAAGCCGCGTGCCGTCGGGTGACGGGCGATAGTAATGGCCAAGCGCCGCCGTTTCGCTGTGCATTTGGCGCTTCGGCATCAAGGTCTGCATCAGGTTCGGGCTCAGCGGCTGGGTTGCGATCATCTCGGAAATCACCGGCACGACACGCTTTCGCAGCCACGGCACGCCTTTGTCGGAATAGCCATTGGTGGCGACAATGACGTGCTTTGCGCGGATCGTGCCCCGGGATGTCTTCACATCAAACTCGGCGCCGACGCGCTGAATATCGATCACTGCCGTGCCGCCATAAAGCTTTGCGCCGGCGGCCTCGGCAACGCGGCGCAATTCACGGTGCAATTTGCCTGGATGCAGACCGCCGATATCCGGACGCCGGGTGCCGCCGTGATACAGCTCCGAGCCGATCTCCGCGAATTGATCAGCGCGCTGGATCACCTCGGTTTCAATACCGACATGACGGTGCAGCAAATCGGCGCTGCGCCTGAGTCCGTCAAAGTCGCCGGGCGTCATTGCGCCGCTGAAGCGGCCGACATCTTGGTAATCGCAATCCAACTTTTCCGCCTTGATGAAGGCATACAGGTCTGCTCGTGCGGTCACGCCTTCGGCATAAAATGCCTTGGCTTTGTCCATGCCGAATTTCGAGACAAGTTGTGCAAACGATAAACGCAGATTGCCGCTCGTGATGCCGCCATTGCGGCTCGACGCGCCATCGCCCGGACGATCACGCTCAATGACCGCAACTTGGCGGCCGGCTCGGGCCAACGGCAATGCGGCGCCCATGCCGGTGTAGCCGCCGCCGATGATGGCGACGTCGATCGTTTTGGGCAGGCTTTCGTATTCGGCGGGTTGCGGCTCGGCCGCGTCCCACCAAAATGGGCGGTCCATCGTTTCAGGCATTGGGGTCCCCGCAAGAGTGAATGAAATTGACTTTGTGATAGTGCCCGCAAGGCACCGGCAGGGCAATTCACACTATGATTTTTCTGTGGAAAATCGCAAAATAGAGCCACAAAAATCGAACACGGAGGAGATATTCAATGGCTATTCAGCGTACGGCTTCGGCTTTAAGTGTAATTTTTTGGGTGATCTGCGTGATGTCGGTGGACTTGCTGGCGACTGAGCGTGCGGAGGCCGCAGGCGTTCAAGTGACGCCGCTTGGCAGCCACGACGGCGAGTTTTGCCGCTTTGATCGCGCGATGATTTTTGAAGATCCGGACGGTACGCGTATTCTCTATGACGCCGGACGCACCGTGGCGGGCCCTAATGATCCGAGGCTCGGCAAAATTGATGTGCTGTTGGTCAGCCACATGCATGGTGATCATGTCGGCGATCGTCATCTGCCTGCGCCAAATGCCGGCACCTGCGGTGATCCTGATGTATCCGTCAAAGTTACGCCCAACACCAGCACCGTCAATTTAGCGCTGGCCACAGGTGCCGTGATTGTCACGGGGAGTGAAATGCCGCGATTTTTTGCGGGCAAGCTGAAAGCGCTCGGTGGGGACCCCAAGAAATCCAGGTTGGTGCGGTTCGGTGCGTCCACGAAAGTTGGTGGCGTGACGCTGACCACCGTGCCCGCTGTGCATTCAAACGGCATCAGCGGTTCATTCATTGAAGGTCAACTCGGTGAAATGTTGAATGCGGCAGGTTTGACCGCCTATGCAGGACCACCGACCGGTTACGTGCTGACGTTCTCGAATGGCTTGGTTGTTTATTTGTCGGGTGATACTGGCGTGACTGCCGAGCAGCAGACCGTGGTCGGGCGTCAGTACAAAGCGAAGCTTGTGGTGATGAATATCGGCAACACCTTTACCACCGGCCCGACCGAGGCGGCGTTTGTTGTAAATGGCCTGATTAAGCCACATTCCGTCATCGCGTCCCACGCCAACGAGGTCGCGACCAAAGACGGCATGGTCATCGCCGGCACGAAAACCGCAGCCTTTATTGATGCTGTCGAAGTTCCGGTCCATTTGCCGCTGAGCGGGCGCACCATGACGTTCGATGAATTCGGCAACTGCACGGCAGGATGTTGATCGCTATTCAGCCGTGATGATCTGCAACTGATCAAAGCCGCTGACGTCGGCGTTGGCGCGGAATGCGCCGAGGTCTTGGGCGCCGGCGGATGTAGACGCACATATAAGCCAGATGAACGCCGGCTCGTAGACCATGGCGAGGTCGGTTTTTGACGGCTCTGCCGGGTGGTCTGGGTGGGAATGGTAATGGCCGATGATCTCGGTGCCGTCGGCTTGTGCTTCTAACGCTCGCATCACGTCAAAGCGCAGTTTCGGATCGACTTCGAAACCGCGGGTTGGATCGCCCTGGGTGATGTTGTCGCTCGGGTGCACGGCGGTGATGGTCGCCGTATCGGCGTCCACGCGCCCGGCCAGCAGCCCACAGCATTCATGCGGATAGGTGCTGGCCGCATGGTCGCAGATGATTTCTATCAAGCGGTTTGCAAGCGCAACCTGCATGGCGGCTTAGTTCGGCTGAATGCGGCCAAGCACGCGACCGTTTTCGACATCGATCACAATCACTTCGGCACAAAAGGCGTCCGGGCCGATGCTTAAATAGGCACGCCTGCCATCGGCGCTGACATCGGTGATGCGGCATCCGGCTTTGAGGCCGAGAGACAACGTCTCGAAACTGCCGGGCTCAGGATCGGCCGGGGCAATCATCGGGGCCGGGGCCGTGGTGGTGCCGAATAAGCGCCATGTCGGGTCGACGGACTTTTTATATAGTCCGAACGCCAACATCACGACGGCGAGAACGATCAGCGCGCCCATGCCGATCACAATGGCTTTTAACGCCCGCATGTGTACGATCCTCCGTGCTATGTCTGGTCTTCATCGACGGGACGGGTATGCTTGTCAAGCTGTCGACGATCAGGAGATTTTATTTTGGGCTCGCCCGGACCATGACATCTGCGCAAACACTGACTTTACAGGTTAATGCTGACGACGCCGGCAACCGCCTGGACCGCTGGTTGGCAGAGGCTGCGGACGGCCTGTCCCGCAGCCGCGTACAAGCGCTTATTCAAGACGGCAAGTTGCAAGGGCCGGGTGGAGATGTGGTCTCGGATGCGTCGCGCAAAGTGCGGGACGGGGAAACCTTTGTGCTGCATATCCCGGCACCGACGCCGGCAAGGCCGCAGGCCGAAGATATTCCGCTCGAGGTTTTGCACGAAGATTCGGATCTGATCGTGATCAATAAGCCGCCGGGGTTGGTCGTGCATCCGGCCCCGGGCCACTACACGGGCACGTTGGTGAATGCGTTGCTGCACCATTGCCGGGGTTCCTTATCCGGGATCGGCGGCGTGACCCGGCCGGGCATCGTGCATCGGTTGGACAAAGATACCGCCGGCGTCATGGTGTGTGCGAAATCCGACATCGCACACCGGGGATTGGTCGACCAGTTTCAGGTGCACAGTATCGAGCGTGCGTATCAAGCTGTCGTCTGGGGGCTGCCGCAGCCGACCAAAGGCCGGATCGAAAATCGTAT